>CAYFZZ010000115.1:0-13040 GCA_964347545.1 uncultured Planctomycetaceae bacterium
CGGCATGCTCAGCGGGCGGTGGAACTGGTGGGGCAGGGCAACCCGTTTATTCTCGGTTCCTTGGCGGCCGCTTATGCCGAGCTGGGAAATTTTGAGGAGGCGGTGCGGTGGCAAGAGCAGGCCGTCCGCCTGGCCGGTGACCGGACCCAGCGGGATTTCACGGCTCCTTTGCAGCAGTACCGGCAAGGCCAGCCGTATCGCCAGGCGAAGTGAAGCGGGCTGCTGTTCTGGTCGGCTGCCTCTCGCGGGTGCTCGGCGGGCGGCGAGGGGCCACCGGGGCCGGGGCGTGCTCCCGCGGCTCGACGCTTTGCCGAGCGATCATCCGTTGAAATTGTTCAGCGAGCCAGCCTGGCACCAGCCAGATTGACGGGCGAAAATGTGGGCCATGGTTTGGGGCCCCTCCCAATTCGTCCGAGGCTCAGAAAAGGCGCGGGAGGGAAAAGAAGAAGTAGGCGCCCCGTCCTCTGCCATGGACGGTTGGGAACGGCGGGCTGGGCACTTGTCGCGGATCGCACATGCCCCATCCCGCAACCCGGATCCCGCAACCCGCTCCCAGGCGGCCAGGCGGGGGTGTGACTAGCGGGGGGCGCGGGGCTGAGCGAAGCGGACTTTTTCGATCAGCCGCCGGACTTGGATGTTGTCCCCCGACCCGACTCGGTAGCCCGAGATGGCGTCCATCGCGCGAATCACGTAGTCGTATCTCAGTTCGTAGTCGCAGTCGAATTCGACTTCCATCGATTCGGCGGCCGCGGTGGGACCGCCGGCGTCTTCGATCTGCTTGCGGACGGCCTCGCGCAAGGCTTTGAAGGCGGCCGATCCCGTTCCCAGGCTGTTGCCATCCAACTGCAGGTCGGACATCTCGCCTTTGCTGCTGGCGATAATCCGGACCTTGAACACCTGCGGATTGACATCCGACATGGACTTGGTGGCCTGTGCCGGCATGCGGATGTTGAAGTCGGCTTCCTGGGCCACGACTTTGAAGGTGAGGATGAAGAAGACCAGCAACTGAAACACGATGTCGATCATCGGTGTCATTTGCAGTTCGATATTCTCGGCTTTGCCTTTTTGTCGGACTTTCACGGCAGGTTGTCCTTCAGCTGGCGATCGTTCCTCGAGGTCGAGCGCCCGGTGGGTTGGGTAGATCCGGCGGTATCTAACGCCGCCCCGGTGGGGCCGCGGGCGGTTATTGTTTTTCCTCCACGCGCAAGCGGAAGCGTTCGAAGGTGTGCATTTGGCACATGCTGATCACTTTCTGGACTTCTCCCGTCTTGACATCCTTATGCGCCCGCACAATCACGCTCACCTCCTTCGCTGGCCGGCCCATGCGTCCGAAGGCGCGGACCTCTCGGGTGAGGATGCTGTCCAGGGCGGGGCCGATATCGATTTCGTCGCCACCCACCAGGGCCTTGAACTGGTCGGTTTCGGGTATTTTGGCCAGCTGGATGGTCAGCGGCGACTCCTGGGTCTCCTCGGGCGGGATGGCCAGGGCGCTTTTGGGGAGTTTCACCCGCGCGTCCTGTTCCGCCTGCGAGAAGTTGACCAGCACCATGAAGAAAGCGACCAGCTGAAACACGATGTCGATCATCGGTGTCAGATCCGCTTCCATGGTCTCGCTGGATTTTCCCTTGGCGACCTTCATGCGTTCGTCCCCTGGTGCTGGACAGCGGTCGGCCGTGTCGGCCGGCCGCGTCGAGCGGCTAGGATTGTTTCTTGCCCACAGTTTGGAAGCGGCTCATCAAGCCCTCGCTGAGGATCCCGACTTCCAGGACGAGGCGCGAGATGCGGTTTCGCAGAATGTTGAACGCGGCGATGGCGGGAATGGCGATCGCCAGGCCGACGAGGGTGGTAAACAGAGCGGTGGAAATACCGACGGCCAGGTCTTGCGCTTTGGGGGTGGTATCCGAGCTGGCGATGACCTGGAAAGAGCCGATCATTCCGTGCACGGTTCCGAAGAGGCCCATCATGGGCGAAATGGTGCCGATCAGCGCCAGATAGCTCAACCGGTGCTCCAACTTCATGTTCTCTTCTTCGCCCACCTCCTGCATGGCCTCGATCGCTTGGGCGTATCCTGCGGAGAGTTTTCCCAGCCCGGCTGAGAGCACCTGTCCCAGGAAGGAATCGTCCGCCTTGGCCATTTCGTAAGCTTCCTGGTACTGTTTGTCATTCAAATGGGCTTCGAAGCCTTCGACCAGCGAGACCGGCACGACGCTCTCCCGTCGCGAGGCCAGGAGGTTCATCACAAACAGGGCGACCAGGGAGAAGGAGAGCCCCAGGAAGATCACGCTGTAAATGGGACCCAGGGCTTCGAACATCCAGCCCAGTACGCTGCTTTCGGCAGCCGAGCCACCGCCACCGCCGCCGCCCCCACCCTCATCCCCTCCTTCGTCTTCAGCGGCGCCTTTGTCCTTGCCCTTATCTTGAGCGGTGGCGAGGGAGGGCGTGGCGGTTTCGATCACGGTGACGACGGTGATCGCCAGGGTAAACATCAGCAGCGAGCAGAGTGTGGCGCGGAACATGGTCCGCCAGCAGGAGTGGTGCATGGTGGCCTCCGAAGAACGGTGTTTGATTGGGGTCTCGATGGGTCCAGGTGAGCGGTCATTTGCCGTGCCCCGGGTGGGCCGGGGTGCGGCCCGCCGGCGATGGCAAGCCGTTAGTTTAATCTCCCGCAGTGGGCGTCGTAAAGCAACGGCCGCTGTGGGCGGTCACGACGATTGCTTGGCCCATTTGCTGTTGGGATACATGCTGTTCAGCTTTTTCCGAGCCGTCGCGGCTCGGTTTGGCATTTCCAGTTTGTCCCACACCGCGGCGAGGCGTGCCAGGGATTCGGCGTGGAGCGGGGGATGTTGGTAATACATGGCGTCGACGTGCAGGTAGGCAATGGCCGCGGCCTTATCCTGGCCCATGGTGCGGTGGCAGTCCCCCAGGGCGTTGTAGGCTCGAGCGTGGATTTCGGTGTCTCCCTTTTCGGCCGCCTTGATCACGTCATACACCAGCTGGACCCCCGCTTCACCCTGCTGGCTTTCTGCCATGCTGGCGGCCTTGCCCAGCTTGGCTGCCAGCCGCATGCGGTCCGCCAGATCGCTCTGCAATCCGCTGCTGAGCACCTTTTCAAATTCGGGGATGGCGGCGGCGTGGTCACCCTGGGACTGTTTAATCCGAGCTCGGGCCAAGCCGATCCGCAGGGCGGCTTCCGGCCACGGAGCCTGTTCGGCCGTACCGTAGAAACGCTCGGCCTGGTCCGCCCTCCCCATCGCGACCAGCAGATCGCCGATGATCTCATTCGCTTCGAAGAAGTGATAGCTGTCCTTGTTGTCACCCACGAATTTGACCATCAGCCCGCCTGCGTCTTTCAGCGATTCGGCCCCCGCCAGTGCTCGTTGAGCCATGCAGTAGGCGTAATAGAACTGGATGTCCTGGGTGACGGCGGGCTGCGCGTTGCCCAGCTTGGCCAGATCGATTTTCTTGATCAGGTCGATGGCTTCCAGAAAGTCGCCGCTGCCGATCCGCAGTCTCGCATCACCCAGCTCGTCGGGTTCGTCGTCAAAGCGAACGCTGGTCACATTCCCCACCGAAAGATCCTCTGCGACGCCCTTGACGTCGATGATGATTTCCTGGGGTGTGATCCGTTTGATCTCCCCGCGAAAACTTTCCTGTCCGTCTTTGGTACGTACGCGGACCACATCCGCAGCGAAGGTTGGGGAACTGCTGGCCAGAAGAACGGCCAGGATGGTTAGCAGGGCGCGGTGAGCGTTGAGGTGGCGCATTTATTCAGTCTCCTTCTCGGCTTCGGTTTCGTCGTCCAGGCTGGGGCCGCCCGGTTGGGCAAAAGCTTCGAGCCCCGCTTCGTTTTGCCCTAGTTCTTTCTGGAGCTTGCGGGCGATGCGGTCGTATTCGGACCGCATCTCCTCGCCGCCCAGCTGCGGATTCTGGCGGTGCATGGCGACCAGCGAGCCGAGGGCGGCATTTAGCAACTCCGTCTTCTGCTCGGGTTTCGCCGCCCCCTCGCAAATCGCCAGGTCCATGCGGCAGCGAATTCCGTACAGGACCGAGAGCAGGTACACCTGCTCGAACTTCTCGTGTCCGCGGGTGATGTCGCTGAGCCTCCTCCAGCCCCAGATGATGTTTTTGCGGTCTTTCCCCGGCCGCACGCCGAAGTAAGCGTTTTTGTAATTTTCGCAGTCGCTTTTCCCCCCTTCGAAGAGGGTCTCGGCGGCTTCTATCTGAACCGGGAGGTTGGTCGTTTTGCGCTTCAAGATCGCTTCCAGCCGGTCCAGGGTCTCTTGGAGCTTACCCAAGCTGCGGTAACAGCGGGCCAGCCGCATTTCGATGGTCGTCCGCTGCCGCGGATTCTTGAGAAAATTCGGATCGGCTTCTGCTTGGTCCAGGATGTTTTGGTACGTTTCGGCAGCTCGGCGAAAATACTCCTGCGCCGCCGGAGTCGGCTGCCCAGGTTCGGGGGTATTGCTGTTACCCAACCCGTAAAATGTCTCGGCGATCCAGATCAAAGATTGGTAGGTGTTCCCTGTTTCGCGATTGCGGATTTTGTCCAAGAAGGTTTCGAAAGCTTTGGAGAGGGCGTCTCGTCCCTGGAGGTCTCCCTTGTCGACCAGGGCCTTGATTTGGTCTTCCAGTTCGGAGCCCATTTCGATGTAGATTCTGGTCAGTGTTTCCGCCCCCGAGCCGCTGGTGCCGTCGGTGTTTTGGGGATCTTCGACCGCTTTTTCGAGGGCTTCGACCATCTGCATCGCTTTGTCGACCATGGCGGATTGTTGAGCGGTATCGCCCTGGAAGGAGGGGAGGGCACTGATGTAGGTCCGCAGAGCCAATCGATAGGTTCTCAGAGCGTAGTCGCCTTCTACTGCCACGGGATCGTTTTTTTGCACCAACGTCAGCGGCCCGTACAGGGGATGCTCGTACAGCGCGATCGCTTCGACCGGTTGGTTGGTGCCGGCGTACAGCTGAGCCAGCGAGTAAGCGGCTCCGACCAGGTTCGCGTCGACTTTGCCGCCCCCTTCCAGCCGCTGTAAGCCCTCTTTGAGGACCTTTTCTGCCTGGCTCAGCAGCTGGTCCACTTCTGCTGGGTCAGGTTGCTCGTCGGCCGGCAAGCGGCGGAGCCGGGCGTACTTGCGCCACAAGGCCTGCCCCACCGTCAGCTCTGCCTGACCACGATTTGGATTGTCTTCCGGGATGGCCGCCAGGTACTCCAGCGCCTGGTCCACCGCGCCGTCCTGGATGGCGAAAGCCATCAACTGGAGGCGAGCCGTGACGGACTCCGACGAGTCGGGCCACCGTTTGATAATGTTTTCGCCGTAGCGCTGCAGCTGTTCAATCTCGTAGCTGCGATCTTTGCCCACCTTGCCGTACTCGACCAGCCAGGCATTGAAGGCAATCCAGCTGCCGAATTTTCCATTGTCGTCTTTGGGGAATTGTCGAGCCAGAAAGTCGCCGACGACGGCGGCATAGAGGTGTTCGCCACGATCCCAGAACAGGTAGCAGATGGCCTTGTAGACCAGCGCCAGTTGGGCCGTGGGCGTGTCCTTGTCGGCCAGGGCGATGGCCAGGCGGTACAGCTGAAAGGCCCGCTCGGTCTGCTCGTCAACCTTCGTCTGAATTTCCCCCTTTTGGTCGTCGGCGACCTTTTCCAGCTGGGTTTTCAACAGACCTCGCTGCCGCATGGCCCCGTTCGCTTGGCTGACCGCGTCGGCAAAGGTCTCCGGCGGTAACTCTTGGGGCGCCTCGATCGGCTTGCCCAGTTCGACCAGCAACTCCCGAGCTCGGCTCTGCCACTCGCCGCTGGCATCCTTGACCATTTCCGAGGCAATTTTCGCGGCCTCTTCCTGGTGTTTTTGCTGCTCGGCGGGGTCCGTGGCGGCGGCGGCCTTGGCTCGGTGAGCCACGGCTTCGAAATACTGCACGCCTTGGGCGGCCTCGAGCGATTTGTCCGACCCTTTCAGCACGATCCCCCACTTTTTCAGCGCCTCGTCCGGCTTGTCCAACCCGATGTGGGCTTCCATGGCGTAACGCAAAGCCTCCAGCTTGTACGGCCGCAATGGCGGACTGTCGTCCAAGTCCAGGAAGTCGGCCAAGGTGTTCAGGGCGTCCTTATGCTGGCCCAATTCCACCAGGCACTGCGCCTCGCGGATGCGGGCGAACAGCCCCGGGACACGGCCCTCATGCTTTTCCGCCAGGGCTTTGAACTCGTTGCGGGCCTTGGTCAGTTGCTGTTTACGACCTTTGCTGTCGGGATCGTAGGTTTTTGTCAATTCGTACAGCAGCGTGGCCTGCAACAGCTCGGATTTCAGCCACGCAATCCGGAGTTCGTCCAGCCGATCCTTCTTTTCCCCCCCCTTGGGCTTTTCTTTTTCCAGGGGGATTCGTTCCTCCTGAATCAGTTTTTCTGCCGCCACCGCCTCTTCGTACGCGTCGGTGGTCAGCTTCCGCGCCTCGTCCTGGAGGGCCTGCTTGTTGGCATCCGGCCGCTCGGCCTCCTTCAGCTTGGCTTTGGCCATCGCCAAATAGATATTGCTGACCTGGACGCGGACCTCCTTCGCCTTGGGGTGATCCGGCTGTTGGTCGGCGAAGGTCGTGAACGCGGCGATCGCCTCTTGCAGCAGCTTGTCGCGCTGCATTGCGTCGGCGACGGTCAAGGCTTGATCGGTCAGCAGCGTCGCCCGTTCGTACGGCACGCTGCGTTTGAATTCCTCGTCGACCAGATCCGTTTCGACGATTGCGTTAAGGTATTCGAGCGCCGTGTCGAGATAGTTCCGCGCTTTCAGTTCGGCCAAAAACAGCTCGGGCTCCTCAACCGCCAAGGCCGCCGGGGCCCACCAGCCCGTCAGGGCCCAAGCCCCCACGGCCAGAACGAGGCTCAGCCAGGGCCGCTCTCCAGCCCGTCGCTGGTCCCCCGCCGCACCCGAGCGGGCGGCCTGGCCTGATTCCGTGTCTCCCGAACGGCACCGCTTTGGCAATCTGAGCATGTTTCCGAATCCGCGATGAGGTAACTGGACCCGAACCTTCAAGGTATACGCTGCCCTGCCGACTTTCAACCTTGCCCCCCAGGCCCTTCGCCGCCCCCAGGATGGAGGGTCCCGCCCTTAGCGGAGGCCGGCCCGCAAGGCCGTCTCCAGGAATTTCAGGTAGTCTTGGAAGGAGGGTGTCCCGCGTAAGGCCGGGTCGGCACGGTCCGCCATCTGGCGCACGGCCTGCAACGAGCTGGCGGGGCGGTCCACGAAGGGCGAGCGGCGGAACAACTCGGCCGTTTCCGCCATCAATACGGCCGCCTGCAAAGGCCCCGCCGAATCCTCGAAAGTCGGGGCAAACTCCTGGCGACCGACCGGCAGGCGGAGCTGCTGCCGTTGATGGTCACGGTCGTACCAGCTGAGCGTCACTCGACCGATCCGTTCGCCCCCCGCCGCTCGGAACCGCAGCTCGAACAGCCCCACACACGTCTGGCCGGGCTGCAGATCGAATTCGAAGGGTCCGTCCAGCAGACCTACCGTGGAAACCGCCTCGTGGCCCAACAAGCGATAGGCGGCAACCGACTGCGGCACGAACTTGACCGTCAACTCCGCCGCCCTCGCGATCGGCCGGTCTGGGGCAGCTACCCCCTGGGCCTCGGGACCAGCCATCACCACGACCAGCAACATCTGGTCACCGGCGGCGCCCCACGGCGAAGGGCCTCCAAAGGTGCGGATCTCCACACGTCCCTCGGCGGGGGAGGGTAGCGGATAGTCGATCGCCGCCAGAAACTCCTCGGTCCGTACCCGGCGGGCCAGGGAGGCCTCCAGCGACCGCCGATCGGGCGCCGCCACCTGCGCGGCCCGATCGACCAACTGGGTGGCCCATTCGTAACTGGCCGTCTCGGTGATCAGCGGCACCGTGCAGGTCTCTAACGGCCGGCCGACCGCGGGATCCTGAAACGGATGAGCGCCCCTGGTGATTTGAAACAGAATCAAGGCGGGATCCAACAACGGCGGGGCGATGCCCCGCGGCCGGATGTCCTCCACCTGCTGTACCGCCGACAGGCGGTCCTGGACCGGATGGGCCAGCGGCGCTAAGGGCTCTACCGCGCGCTCCTCAAGCATGCGATTACCCAGTTCGGCGACGGCCTCCTCCCAGCGGCGGTGCAGGTCGCGAGCGAAGTCGATCGTAGCCGCCAACGGTTCGATCTGCTGCAGGTCCTCCCACCGCGTGAGCGGGGTTTCCGACGGCTGGTGGGGAACCAGTTCGGCCGGGGCGGGCGCGGCCAGATCGATCGCAGGCCGTTCAGAAATCTCGCCCTCCCACAACCAACCGGGCTGGCGCAAGGCCAGGGCCAGCTGGTCCGGCGGGGACCGGCGGTAGGCCGTCACCAGCAAACCCCCGATGGCCAGCAGATACGCCAGGCTGATCGTCAGCACCACACTGGCCGCGGTGGCCAGCTGCCACCACCACCGCCGCCGGCGGACCCGCTGGCGCCACTTCCAAACCACGGTCGCCGGCTGCACGGTCGGACAGCCGATGGCGGCCAGCCCTTCCAGCAACCGTGGCGGCGGGGGGACTTGGCGCAACATGGCCTCCAGGTGTGGGTCGGCGTAAGTGGGGATCGCCCGCAGGGTGTCCGTCAACGCAGGATGGGCCGGGACGTCGGCCAGACGTCGGTCCAGCTGGGCGTCCGACCAGCCCGCGGGCCCCCCCAAACGGGCCTCCAGACCCGGCGGCAGGGGCACGTCGCGGAGGGCCGCGTCCAGCTGCTGGTCGCCGGCCAGGGCCAGGCCGCGCAGCCGTTGCAACAGCCCTGCGGGGAGCGGCACGCGACGCAATTGGTCCGCCAGCCACTCCTCGGGAGATGGGTTGGGAGAAGGCAGTTCTTCGGAAGGCACGTTATCGGTTCACAACTACGGCCGACACCTCAATCATCCACCGCGGCCAGCAAGGCCGAGCGCAGCTGCTTGCGAGCGCGGCTCACGCGGGACAAAACAGTTCCCAACGGGATGCCCAACAGGTCGGCCGTCTCCTGATGGGTTAATTCACCAACCACGACAAACAGCAACGTTTCCCGCAAATCCGCAGAGAGTTGGCTCAACGCGCGTTGCATTTCGTCGCTAAATTCACCAGCAGAAAAATCTTCGGCGGGCACCGCCACCTCCGGCGGTGTCCCTTCGCGGATCACACTCGGTTGCGGCCGCCTTCGCCACCGGTCAATCGTGCGGCGGCGGAGGATGGCCATCAGCCAGGCCCGCTCGCCCCGCCCCCCCTCAAACCGATGACGGCTGCTCCAGGCAGACCGGTAAGTCTCCTGAACCAGATCCTCGGCCTCCTGGACGTCGCCGACGAAACGGTATGCCGTCCGGTAGAGGGCAACCCCATGCTCAGTCACCAGCTGTTGGAACTGGGCCTGGTCGAGGGCCACTCGTGGCCTCCTCTCCGGTGTCGTCGGCCAGGAGGCTAATCGCCACCTGGCGACTGAGTTATTGCACGCCGGCCGGACCGCCGGGGAACGCACCCGCCGTGGGGGCCGGCACAGACCGGCCGGCGGGGCAGTAAGTTCAATCTAATCCAAGACTTAATCGAAGACCAGTCGTCCGGGGGCCACGCCCGCACCGAGCGGCGGGCTCGCCGGGGCCCCCCGGCCGGGCCCACCCTCACACGGGGCGCGGTCCGCGGTCGCAGAGGATAAAATGCCAGTGTGCAACCGCCCCAACAGGTCAAACCGCCGCGGAACTACTTCCGCCGCCGCGAACAACTGCGTCTCTTCGTCCTGGTGATGTGCCTGGGACTGGTGGTGCTGCTGATCGATAAGGCGCGGGATCCCCGCAGCTGGTACTGGCTGACCGGGGAACAGGATCAGCCGGCCAGCCAGGCCTCGCCAGACTACGACGAAAACTACGATACCTCCTATGACCCGCCACCCGATGAATCTGGCCCGGGGGACACCATCCGCATCCTGCCCGCCCTGGAACCGTTGCAGGACGAGGCCGACCGCTTTTTCCCCGGCGTCGACGCTGGCGCCCTGGCCGACGTGAAGGACCATTCTCCCTTCATCGAAGGCCCCCGGGCCTGGTTCAACTTGCTGGAGGTGCTGCAAAACAACTCGTCCCAGCTAATCCACCAGTCTTCCACGGGCGACGTGACGTTTGTGCAACTGTTCGAACAGCCGGAAGTCTATCGCGGACAGCTGGTCACGATCCGCGGTACGGTAAAGAGGGCTGAATGGATTGAGTACGACCAGAACCCCGCGGGGCTGAAAGGCATTGTCCGCTTGGTGGTTCGCACCCGCGGGGGACCTAATCGGCCCCTGGTGCTGTACGCGGTGGACAAACCGGCCGATTTTCCCCTGGCCGCGTATGTCGATGACGAAGAAATCGAAGTGACCGGATTCTTCTACAAGGTCTGGAATTATCCCTCCGAGATCGGGCCGCTGCTGGCACCGGTCATCCTGGCCAAGGATTTTACCTGGTTCCCGGCGACGGCCAGCGAGGCTTTTGCGCCCAGCGTGCCGTTCATGATCGGGATGGGAGCCGTGGTGGCGATGGTGGCGACCATCCTCTCGGTGGTCGTCTACCGTCGCAGTCTGGCGATGTTTCTGGACAGCCGCCGAGGCGTGGTGCGGAGTCCGACGGCGGAGGCCATCCAGCGGTTGAAGGATGTCGAAGCGGGACCGTCGGTGGGCGAACAGTTGCGCGATTTGGCGTCGCGGCAGCCGGGGCCGTAGGGAGCTGCCCGGTGACAGGCGGCCGGGCCGCTGCCGCAGGCTGGGGTTTGCCCGCGCAAAAAGGAAACAGGCCCGGGCGGCCGCCAGGCGGTCAGCGCCGGGAAGAACGGATGGCCGATCCGGTAGCGGGTCAACTTGGAGATTCGGTGGTGTCGAGCAGCAACGGAAAGCACCTGGCTGGGCGTCGGGTGGCGGTCGGATGGCTTACGTTGTCCGCGCTGGCCGCGCTGGCCGTCCTGGCTGGCGGCCGCAAAGTGGCAGCTCAGCCGCCAACGGCCGCCGACCCCGCGGCCGAGACGGCCACGCCGGCCGCCGAGGAACAGGACCCCGTCGAAGCGAGCCCCGTCGAAGCGGACCCCGTCGAAGCGGGCCCCGTCGAAGCGAGCGCCGCGGCCGAGCCGACCGAGGGGGCACCCTCCCCGGGCGCCGGCCCGCCACCTGCTGGCCAGCTGCCGCCCCGTTCCCGCGGGGTGCTTCCTTCCGAGCGGTCCTCGGGCCCGGCCCGGCCGGCCGCGCCCCGCACCGTCCTGCAGGATTTCGACCTCACGCCCGACGTGCTGGGACAGGCCTTGGAGGAGATTTTCGCGGGCACGGACGAGGGGCAATCGCTGCCCCTCTTGCGGCTGCTGTACCGCTACCGGCGCATCCATCCCCAGACGATCCACCAGTGGGCCGAGCCGCTGGACCAGCTGGACCCGCTGGTGCAACAAGCCAGCGACCACAGCCTCGAGGCGTACGACATCCAGGGCCGCATCGTGATGGTGCAAAAAAGGGAGGTGGCTCCCAAACTGGCCACGCGGTTCGAAATCCCGCACTTTTTCCGCTGCGACGCCCTGCTGGGCACGCCCGAAGTGCCCGCCGTCATCTACGCTCTGCAGGTCCCCGCGGCCTGGGAATTGGGCGTGGCGCTGGACCAGCCGATCAGCTTCCGCGGCCTGTTCATGCAGCGGGGGCCGGGTCCCCTGGAACTGGCGCCGCTGGTCTTCGTCACCCGCCGCGTCGCCTGGCATCCGGCAACCGTCCTGGGCGATTTGGGCATGGACGTCGGCTTGTTCGACTCCTTGGTACAGAAGCGGGCCTTGCAGGCGGACGAGCAGGAATGTTTTTACCAGCTGCTGGCCACGGTCAAGCGGGCCGGGGCAGCAGAATTGCTGAGACGCGCGTACCAGGATGTGGTTTACCACGTCAAGCAGTTGAGCGCCGAGCAAGCGGCGTTGCAGCGGCGGCAGGAGGAATTGCGCGGCAGCTTGGACCTGGCACCTGCCACGGAAGGGGAAGCCAAAAAACAGGCCGCCGAAATCGCCGCTCTCGAGCGCCAGCAGCAACTGCTGCAGTTGCGCATCGATCACGCCAAGCAACACCGCACCCACGAATTTTTCCCGTTGCTGGCCGATCCCCAGGCCGAGGTCGGCAAACTGAGAATGTTCCGCGGTACCGCACATCGCATCGTGCCGGTCGTGATCCGGGACCGCCAGACCGTCGCCCGCTTTGGGATCGACAAGTACTACCAGATCGACATGATGGTCAAGCTGGAAGGCAAGCTGAAGGTCATCAAGGCTCAGCCCGCAGGGGCCGCGCCGGGCGAGGAAGAGGTCGACCGCGTTGCCTGGACACACCCGGCCACGGTCTGCGTGTTGGAACTGCCCCCTGGCCTGCCGACGGGCGAGCACGTGGTGGAAGACTTGCGGGTGGCGGCGTTTTTTGTGAAGCATTGGGCGTATGAGACCGAGCAGCTGGTGGACGGCCAGCCCCGGCGGCGGTACGCGCCGTTGCTGATCGGACGGCGACCTGTCTGGGAGCACCCGCCGTCGGCCGATACCAACCTGATCGCCGGCGTGATTGCCGGCGGCCTGTTCACCATCGCCCTCCTGGGCATGTGGGTCGCCGTCTGGCAGCTGAACCGCGGGGACCGCAAATTTGAAGCCGCGGTGATTGCCAAAGTCCAAGCCGCGACCGAAGAGGTCTCGCTGAACGAGCTGGGGTTGGAGGCGTTTGATGTGGGCGAGCAGGGTCCGCCGATCCCGGCCGCCGAGTTACCGCGCGATGAGGACGCGGAAGACGCCCACAGCTGACCGGTTGCGCGGCCACGGCAAACCGCTTTGGCTTGACAGAGGCCCAGATCACTCAAATAATAAGGGCGGGTCAGAGAAGGAGTTACGCATGCATTCCCCCTCGCGCCGAGCCGCGTTTACGCTGGTCGAACTCTTGGTGGTGATGACCATCATCGCCGTCTTGATCGGGCTGCTCTTGCCCGCCGTCGGAATGGTTCGCGCATCGGCTCGCGCCTCGCAGTGTGCCAACAATATCCGCCAGGTCGGACTGGCCCTGCAGAAGACGATACGTAACC
>CAYFZZ010000116.1:0-4794 GCA_964347545.1 uncultured Planctomycetaceae bacterium
AAACGGGGCTCTAAACATATTTTTACGCGATATTCAACCCCGTACTAAAGCACGGGGCTATTAGCATGAAACCGAAAACCACGGGGCTAACAGCATGAAGCCAGAGCAGCACGGGGCTGCTGACATGAAACCGGAAAGGCTCGGGGTGCCACAACTACCAGTTGCTGCAATCGACTAAGGTGCTACCAACTCACAAATTTCCCGGGATGGCCGCGATCAGGTCGCGCGAATACTGGACCAGCTGATTCACCAGCCAGGGCAACGTCAAGCTCAACACCACCGCCACCGCCACGATCTTGGAGACCGTCGAGATGGCCTGCTCCTGCATCTGCGTCACTGCCTGGACAAAGCCCACGATCAGACCCACCAGCAGGCCCGTCACCAGGACCGGCGCGGCGGTCAACAGCGCCATCATAATCGCCGCTCGTCCCACATCGATCGCATCTTCCGGCGTCATCCGCTCGTCCGCTCCTGTGGCCCCCGCCCCCCCCCTTACAAAAAGGGCGCAAAGCTTTCCAACAGCATGCCCACCACCAGGTGCCAGCCGTCGACCAACACAAACAACAACAACTTGAAGGGCAAGGAGATCATCGCCGGGGGCAACATGACCATCCCCATCGTGACGGTCACGCTGGCCACGACCATGTCCAAGATCAGAAACGGAATGAAGATCTGGAAGCCGATCAAAAAGGCCGTCTTCAGTTCGCTCAACATAAACGCCGGCAGCAACGCGGCCAGGGGGACGTCGTCGTAGGTCTGGGGTGCCTGCGTGGCGGGCAGATAGCGGAGGAACAGCCAGATGTCCTCCTGGTTCCCCGTGGCTTCAATCTGCAAGCTCATAAACCGCCGTACCGGCTGTACCCCGTCCTGCCACGCCTGCGGCAGCGTCTTCTCCTGCTGGGTGTACGGCATCACCCCCTCGTCGTACACCTGCTTCCAGACCGGGGTCATGATCACCAGCGACATGAACATTGCCAGCGAAGTGATCAGCTGGGTGGAAGGCAGTTGCTGGATCCCCAGCGCCTGTCGCAACAAGCCCAACACGATGACGATCCGCACAAAACTGGTCGTCATCAACAACACGGCCGGCGCGAGGCTCAACACCCCCAACATCAACAACGTCTTCAAGGTGCCCTGAAACGCCTGGGGGCTGAACCAGTCCTGCCCGGCGGCTTGTTGCAGAGCGTCGCTGGCGGAGGCGGGCGGGGCCGTTTGCGCCAGGGCCGTGGCGGGTGCGGCCAGGCAGGCCAGGCCCAGCAAAAGCGCCAGCAGGCCGCCGCGTAAGAGGCAACCGGGGCGATCGGACGCCGCACTCGCCGCCGCGTGATCAGCCATCAACCACCTCCCCTCCGCGGGCAGGGGCACCCCTGCCCCGCTGGCGGAAAAGATCCCCCCACACCGGCGGTGTGCTGCCCGCGCACAACGCAGTCAACTGTTCGATCTCGGCCGCGTCGGTCACCTCGGCCAGCGTCTGAGCGCCGGTCGCCGACACGGCGACCCACAGCAGGCGGTTGCCCATTCGTACCAGGTGCACCTCCTGGCGGGGGGCCAGCGGGGCTCGACCCAGCACCTGCCACACGTCGCCCGGCAACGACCACCCGCCCGCCGGCAAGTGACGCCGCATCACCCAGGCCACGGCCATCAGGAGGCCCAGCACCAGCCCCAGACTGCCCACCATGGTCGCCAGGGGACCGCCCCAGGAGGTCGAGTCCCGGTCGGGTCCCTCGGCCGCCCCGTGCGGGCCGCGCAGAGGCAACGGCGCGTCCCGTGCGGTCGACCCCGTCGCGTCTGGATCTTCGCCGTCTGCCGGCAGGGCCGCGGCGGAGGCGGACGGCGGCACCCCTTCCGCCACAGGCTGTTCGTACGTCACCGCCGCTCCCGGCACGGGCCGCCGGCCCTCCTGAGCCAAGACCCGCATCGCCAGGATGGCCGACGCGACCATCACCAGCCCCACCGTCGCGCGGGGCAACGTGACCAGCCGAGTTGCAGGACGCCTGCGTGGGTTAAGCAACTTCATTGACGTGCGTCACCAGTTCCGTGATTTGAAGGCAAAACTTTTCGTCGACCAGCACGATTTCGCCTCGAGCGATCAGGTGGTCGTTGGCATACACGTCCAGCGGAGCGTCGACCGACTGATCCAAAACCAATTGCGTACCACCTTCGACTCGCGCCAGCTGGTCCGCCGCCAGGTGCGTGCGACCCAACTGGATCGTGATCGGTAACCGGTCGGCCGTCGACGCTTCACTCGACACAGACACCTCGCCACGCAAACCCCGGCCAGCTGGCGAAGAATGCGGCGGGGACCGACTTCGCCTGGTGGCCCATCTGTTCTGGGGGGACCCTCGCGCCGGCGCCCGACCGACAGCTCGCCCCTGCGCGGGCGGCTAGTGTCTTCAAAACCAGATGCTCAGATCAAGACCAACCGGCCCCCGGTCACGCCGCGTCGCGCCGCACCCGCTGACCCGCCTCGTCCAGCTCGCGGGCCACCCGCCGAGCGGTCCGCTGGGCATCCCCTACAGCGTGTCTTTTGCGCAGGTTCTCCAAAGCCTTGGCGTCACGGTCTGCTTGCAGGAACGCCTCTTGCAAAGCCGGCAGCGTGGCTCGCCATCGGTGTTCTTCCGCTTGCAACTGCTGCAGCTGTTGCTGGAGGGCCAGCGTGAATTCGTGATGGCTGCGGATCTGCTGGATACCGACCGGCCCGCCCCGCGTGGCCTCGGTCTGGTTGGCCCGCGCCGCCTCCAACTGCCCGGCCACTTGCCGCTGGCGAGCCTGCGTGGCGGCGATCTTTTGCAGGCAGGCCGCTAGCTGTGCCTGCTGAGCCTCGCGGCCCGCGCGACGCAATTTCCAAAGGCTGCCCAGGGGAAAGGATTGCATGCGTTACTTCCTCGCCGAATCGGCAGACCGTTTACCCGGCCGCGGGTAGGCTAACGGTACGGGGTCGGGAGTCTTTTTCGACAAACAGGGTCCGTCTGATGCGGGCCGAGGATCGATCGAAAAAGACTCCCGACCCCTTCCTCGTCGCCCCCTTCCTGGTCGCCGCTGCCGGTCACCTTGTTTTCCAACAGCCGGAATTTCATGCCTGAAGGGATCCACAAAAAAAGTAAGCTCCGGCTTCACAGAAGCCGGCTACAGGATCGGCCGGAGACCCCGGCGGTACGTTCCCCGCTCCCAGCCTGGCGGGGCGAGGGGACTTTTGCTGGCGGCGGGTACGGGGTCGGGAGTCTTTTTCGACAAACAGGGTTCGTCTGATGCGGGCCGAGGATCGATCGAAAAAGACTCCCGACCCCTTCCTGGTTGCCTTCATGGTCCGGCATGGTGCGGGCATTTTTGTAGGACGGGCACTCTTGCCCGTCCCCGACATGACGGGCAGGAGTGCCCGTCCTCCACTTGGTGACGGCCAGTGGCTGTGCCATGCTTGTCCTGTTCGGGGGCTCTAGGTGCCGTCCGCCATGGCCAGCAGGGCCTGGCGGGCTGAGGCCAGGGTGCAGGGTTGGTCGCGGTCTTGCACCAGGAAATTTCGAATCGTCGCTCGCATGGCGATCGCCTCGTCGACCAGCGGATTCTGGCCGCTGGGGTAGGCGCCCACCGAGATCACGTCTTCGTGTTCGCGGTACGCGGCCAGCAGCCGGCGGATCCGCCCCGCGGCGGCCAGGTGCTGTTGGTCGGCCAGAGAGGGCATCAGCCGGCTGACACTCTGCAACACGTCGATCGCCGGATAGTGGCCTTCGGCGGCCAGCCGAGCGGACAACAGGCAGTGGCCGTCCAGCAGCCCGCGGAGGATATCGCTGACCGGCTCCTGCGGGTCGTCTCCTTCGACCAGCACCGCGTAGAAAGCGGTGATCGTACCCGCGGCGGTCGCTCCGGCTCGTTCGACCAGCTGGGGCAGCAAGCCGTACACGCTGGGCGGATAGCCGCGGGTGGCCGGCGGCTCGCCGGCGGCCAGGCCCAATTCGCGCTGGGCCATCGCCACGCGGGTCAGCGAGTCCATCAGCAGCAGGACGTGGCGGCCCTCGTCGCGGAAGTATTCGGCCAGGGCGGTGGCTGTCAGGGCAGCCCGCAGCCGCACCGGCGCGGGCTGGTCGCTGGTCGCCACCACCACGACGCTCTTGGCCCGCGCCTGCGGATCCAGTTCGTGGTGAATGAAATCGTTGACCTCGCGGCCCCGTTCGCCGACCAGAGCGATCACGTTGACGTCGGCCGAGGAGGACCGAGCCAGGGAGGCCATCAAGAGGCTCTTGCCCACCCCGGCCCCGGCAAAAATCCCCATCCGCTGGCCCTGCCCGCAGGTCAACAGCCCGTCGATCGCGCGGATCCCGGTCGACAGGGGATTTCGCAACACGGGCCGCGCCACCGCCGACGGCGCGGCACGCTGCCGCGGGACGCGGGCGGTCAACAAGGGCGGGGGCCGGTCGTCGATCACGCGGCCCGCCGCGTCGGTGATGCGGCCCAACAGCCCCTCGCCGGCCGCCACCCAGGAGGCCGTCCGCCGCAGGCGGACCCGATTCCCCCGGCGGACCCCCGCCAGGGACGTGAGCGGAAAGAGCAGCGTCAGGTCGTCCTGGAAACCTATTACCTCGGCCGTCAGCGGCGAGCCCGCCTGCCGCTGGATCTCGACCTCTGCCCCCACCGCCACCGGCAAACCGGCCGCCGCCACCGTACTGCCCGCCGTACGGACAATCGTGCCTTCGATCCGCGTGGGGTCGAGCGTGGCGAGCTGGTCGGTCAGCGAGTACATGAGGGGCTAGGGGGGGTGATGGGGTGATGGGGTGATGGGGTGATGGGGTGATGGGGTGA
>CAYFZZ010000117.1:0-3116 GCA_964347545.1 uncultured Planctomycetaceae bacterium
GGGAGGAGCGGCGAGATGTTCAATGTACAGGCAGCGCGGCGGGGGGGGCTGTCCAGCACCCAGTCCATGATCGCCTTGGCGGTGGCGGGCACCCTGCTGGTGGTGATCCTCATCTGGCGGTGGGCGGGGGGTTCGCCCCACGACCTGGCCTACGTCTCGGGAACCATTCGCGTCGACCAGCAGCCCGTGGCCGGGGTGAAGGTGACTTTTGAACCCATTGGTTCCATGAAAAATCCCTATCCGGGCCCGGCTTCGTACGGCGTCACCGATGAAGAGGGCTGGTATTCGCTCAGGTTGATCACCGACGATTCCGCCGGAGCGGTCATCGGCAGCCACCGCGTGCGGATCTCGTGGACCAAGGAGCAAGAACAAAAAGACCCGCTCGATATTTACGACTTCTTGGAGGAGGAACAAATCCTGCCGGAATACAACTCGGCCACCACGCTTTCGTTCGACGTCACGCCGGAGGGCACGGAAGAGGCGAATTTTGACGTGCAGCGGAAGAGTGAAGATTGAAGAGTCCCAACTGAGCGGTCCCGGCGGGCCGGGACTAGCCGCCGGTCGCGGTTCCTAATGAGTCCCAGCGGGCCGGGACTAGCCGCCGGTAGTGGAGGGAAAAAGGCAGAGACCCGCTGAGCAGGACAGGATCGGCTGTGCGTTCACGAGAGGCGAATTCTTGCCTGGCGGGCTCGTTTTGCGGTACAATTCCGACGCAGGGGCCGTCCGCAGTACTCCTTTTATCCAGGTGGTTTTCCCATGACTCGCCGGCCACACGCTTTTACGCTGATTGAACTTTTGGTCGTGATCTCCGTGATCGGGATCCTGGTGGTGCTCTTGCTGCCCGCCCTCCAGGCCGCTCGCGAAGCGGCTCGGCGAAGTACCTGCAGCAACAACCTGCGGCAGCTGGCCCTGGCCATTGCCAGCTATGAAAGCTCCAACGGTTCGTTTCCACCCGGATCGAGCATCGACTCGGAGTGGCATTATCCATGCTCGTACCCTCCGAAGTCTTTTAAAGGCAGCACAACCCACTGCACCTGCGCCTTCTATGCCAATTGGGGCATCTTAATCCTTCCCTACCTCCAGGAGGAAGAGCTGTATAACAAGTATGACCTTGAGGAATTCAACGTCGTGGGGGTGAATATTGACGTCAGATCGGTGTCGCTGTCCGTGCAGAACTGTCCGGCAGATCCTCTGGCGGGGACCCTGTACCCGACACCCAACCATCAGTGCGGCCAGGCGATGTTAAGCTCTTACAAGGGGGTGGTAGGTACAGGCCTCTACAGTTGGACACCGAGTTTACAATGGTCGGATAGCGATTTCCGCAAGTTCCGCGGGGCGCTCTATCTTACCGGCAAAGCGGATCAATACTCGGGCGCTCGTTTTCCGGTGCAAACCCAGGAAATTCGTGACGGGCTGTCCAAAACGTTCCTGCTGGGCGAGGCCCAGTCGGATCATGATCAGCCGCAACTCGGCAAACATCAGGCAAAATGGGGCGCCAGCATGTATGAACATTCCCTGGGCGTGACGACATCGCTTCCCTGGGCCCGGGGGAGCCCTGACTTTGATTACTGCGCCGCGACCAACCCGGGCAACGACTGGCCATGTGGTTCCGCATTCGCCAGCCACCATCCGGGAGGGATGAACATGGCCTTCTGTGACGGCCACGTCCTGTTCGTGCCCACCGATGTCGACTCGGTATTGTGGGAGGCCGCGGGGACGATCGATGGCCAGGGCGAGCCGCGGGATATCCGGTTTTAGAAAGCCGCCGGGGGGAAGAGTGAAATGTGAAGAGTGAAGAGTGAAAGGGGAACAGGGAAGCGATTTTCCTGAGCGGTCCCGGCGCGCCTGGCCTCTCCGCCGGTAGCGTGGGGAAGACGGATGACGGATGACGGAAGAGCCGCGGCGGGGTGGTTGGGGCAGGCGAGCAATGTTGCCAGGGCCGCGGGTTTTCAGGTAGGTTCGGACCAGCTGGGTGGCGACAAAAATCTGGATGCTGTTCAATCCCAAGTGATCGACCCATGACCGACCGACGCCCTGCGTTCACGTTGCTGGAACTGCTGGTCGTGGTCGCCGTGATCGGCGTCCTGATGGCCATGTTGCTGCCCGCCCTGCAGTCCGCTCGCGAGTCCGCTCGGCGGATGAGCTGTGGCAACAACCTCAAGCAGCTGGCCCTGGCGGTTCTGAGCTACGAGAACGCCCGCGGCTCACTGCCCCCTGGGTCGGTTGCCCACCCCGAGTGGGACAACGTCAACCCCAACAGTAACTGGTTTTACACCAATTGGGGGATCGAGATCCTGCCCTTTATCGAGCAGGAGGATTTGTACTCCAAGTACGATCATGCACAGCGTTTTAACGCCAATATCGACGTGATCACCACTTCCCTGGCTGTCCAGATCTGTCCCTCCGATCCCCTGGCTGGGGAGCTGCATGACGTGTCCGCCATGACGCTCAGATACGGTTCCTACAAGGGCGTGGCGGGCCATTATGAACCAGCAGGACCAAACGAGTATGAAAACGATCCATTTGGCCCCTGGAGCTATCCGGGTTCGTTCTCAAATAACACCCATTTTGCCCGCTATCGCGGACCGCTCTATCTGACAGGGGAAATAGATAAATTTTCAGGAGTCGTCCGCCGGCCGGTGCAGATGCAGGAAATTCGCGACGGCGATCTCCATACGTTCCTGCTGGGTGAGGCTCAGTCCACAGCACCGTTTAATCAAGCCAAATGGGGAGGGAGCCTCAATCAGTGGTCGCTCGGTTCCGTCATGCACGACCCCGCGGCCCGGGGCATCGTCGACGCCGATTGGTGCGCGTCGCTGGCGTCAAGCAATGAATGCGCGCGGGCCTTTGCCAGCCACCATCCCGACGGGATGACCATGGTCTTCTGCGACGGCCACGTCCTGTTTGTGGTGGCCGAGGTCGACTCGAACTTGTGGACCCGCAGCGGCACGATCGCCGGCGGCGGGACCAGCGAGTGGCGGTTCTGAATCGACCCACCCCCCCGCGACAGCGGATGTGAAACGGGCCTGGTGCCCAGCACCCGTCCGGCGGCAGCCGGCTTCTGTTGTCGCCGGCCTCTGCTGTCGCCGGCTTCTGCTGTAGCCGGCTTCTGTGAA
>CAYFZZ010000118.1:0-12666 GCA_964347545.1 uncultured Planctomycetaceae bacterium
ACGAGGGGGGAGGCGGTAGTTGTCGTAGGGTATACGGGTATTGAGGCACGTACGGGGAAACCCTGACACCGGTCTATCCTGGAACCTATCGTGACACTGCCCCTCCTCTACTCGACTGGTGATATTCCCTCTCCCCGGGGGCCTCAAACGTCCGTGGTCTCCGCCTTTCCGCACTTCAAAAATCAAAAATCAACATTCGCCAATCATCAATCGACCGAAGCGTCCGATGGAAACCTCTCCTTTTCTAGACCTTCCAGACTTCTCTTTCAGGGCCCCTGGGGATATCCGCAAAATTCCCTGAAGAGCACGAAATTGGCGAACCGTGGCCGCTCATTTCCACGAGGCCGCGCGGGCCAGGACCATCACCAGCACCGCGGTCGCACCCCCGCGGATTAAAGCCTGTGCCGCCTCGCTGCAGGTGGCGCCCGATGTCAAGACATCGTCCACCAGGACCACCCGCGCACCGGTCAGATCGTACCGCCGGCTGGCCCGGAAAGCCCCGCGGACGTTCTGGTGCCGACGGCCCGGCGGCAAGTCGGCTTGGCGCGGCGTCCGCCGGCTGCGGCACAGCAGATGGTCCACAAACTCGATCTTTTCCTGCCGCGCCAGGTATGCGGCCATCGTCGCCGGGCCGTTGGTGCCCCGCCGCAGACGCCGCAGCCAATGGAGGGGGATCGCGGTGACCACCTGGGGAGCAAATTTGGCCAGCGGGTCGGCGAAACGGTCCGCCATCAAGCGGCCCAGAGCGGCGGCCAGGGGATACGCCCCGGCATGCTTCAATTGCAACACGGCCACCCGCGGGCGGTCCCGGTAAGCCCCCAGGGCCAGCGCCTGGGAAAAATGCAGACGCTCGTGCTGGCAATGGTGACAGGACGACTGGTCGGACGAAAACGAAGCGGGCAATTCATTGCTGCACCGGCCACAGACCGGGCCGCGGAAATTCAGGAAGCTGCCGCGGCACGGTCCGCACAACCCGCTGGGTTCGGCATCCGTCGGCAAATCCGCTCCACACGCCGCACAGCCGGGGGGCAACAAGAGGTCCCAGGCCTGACGCCGCCCCGCGCCCCACGCCGCGCACACCCGCCGCGGCACCCCCCTCCACCACGTCGTCCGCCAGGAACCCGCCTCGCTCATCCCCTGACGCTCTCCCCTCCCCCCCCCTCACCGGCCCCTCCTCGCCCGCGGCCGGACGAGCCCCGCCCCAGCCGGCGTCAAATTACGGTACCTCTGCCCGCCACACAACCACTGCACGAACAGGGTCCACATTTAACGGACTTGACCCAAAACTCCAGGTTTTTCTATGCTCCCAGCGGAAGCAGTCCCCACGCGGAAGCGGTCCCCCGCCGAACAGTCCCCGCGTCGAACCTGGACCAGAGCGAGAAAGAGCCGAGATGGCCGACGAATGCCGTCTGAGTCAGCGCGCGCGGTGGGCAGTGGGTCAGCCGATACGGTATTTGATGCGGGAGGCGTTGAACCGCCCTGAGCTGATTTCCCTGGCGGCGGGGTTTGTGGACCAGCAAACGTTGCCGGTGGAGGCGACGCAGGCGGCGGTCGAGCACGTGTTGGCGGATCGGCACCGCGGCCAGGCCGCTCTGCAATACACCTCGACCATGGGCGACGCCGGGTTGCGCCAGCTGTTGCTGGATCGGCTGGAGGCGGCCGACAAAGCGGCTTTGGCGACCGAGGCCCTGTCGATCGACCGCGTCGTGCTGACCGCCGGCAGCAACCAGCTGTTGTACCTGCTGGGCGAGATCCTCCTGGACGAAGGCGACCTCGTGTTGTGCCCGGCGCCCAGCTACTTTGTCTATTTGGGTGGTCTGGCCAACCTGGGTGCCCGCTCGTACGGCGTCGCGGTCGACCAGCAGGGGCTGATCCCCGAGGCGCTGGAGGAGACGCTGCAGCATTTGGAACGGGCGGGGGACTTGCCGCGGGTCAAGGCGATTTACGTCTGTACCTACCACGACAACCCCAGCAGTTTGACGTTAGCGGCCGAGCGGCGGACGCGGCTGGTCCAGATCGCTCGGCGTTACAGCCAGCATGGCACGATTTACGTGATTGAAGATGCGGTCTATCGCGAGCTGCGTTACTTTGGCTCGGACATTCCCAGCCTGCTGGCCGCAGACCCTGACGGGTCGACCGTGATCCACACCAATTCCTTCTCGAAGTCCTTTGCCCCTGGCTTGCGGGTGGGTTGGGGGATTCTGCCCACGACCCTGGTGGAACCGTTCTGCAACCAGAAGGGCAACATCGATTTCGGCTCGCCCCATTTCACCCAGCAGGTGATGGCGGCGGCCCTGGAGTTGGGCCTGTACGACCAGCATTTGGAGACCTTGCGCCGCAGCTACCGCGACAAGTTGGAGGCCATGGTCTCGGCCATCGAGCAGCATTTCCAGCCGTTGTCGCATGTCCGCTGGCTGCCGGCCGAGGGGGGATTGTACGTGTGGATGCAGGTCGAGGGCGTGGACACGGGTGCCTCGGGTCCGCTGTTTCGTAAGGCCTTGGACGAGGGCGTGATGTATGTCCCGGGCATCCACTGTTATCCGCGGGAGGGCGAGCCGGCGCGTCACGACATGCTGCGGCTTAGCTTCGGCGTGCAGCCTGCCCCACGGATTCGCGAAGGAATCGCGTCGCTGGCGAAGGCGGTCGACGAGGTCAGCCACGCGGCGGTCAAGTAAGGAAAGCCGGGATGGGCCTGGTCGATCGTTATCTGCTGCGGCAGTTTCTGTGGGT
Source organism: uncultured Planctomycetaceae bacterium (assembly GCA_964347545.1). GTDB lineage: Bacteria > Planctomycetota > Planctomycetia > Pirellulales > UBA7805 > CS4-C045. The sequence goes on from CAYFZZ010000118.1 coordinate 2,731, forward strand.
GTTCACCATCTTTTTCGCCAGCTTTCTGGGGCTGTATGTGGTGGCCGACAGTGTGAACAATCTGGATGAATTCACCACGTACGGCAGAAATCACGGCGGGTTTTGGAAGGTCTTCGGCGAATACTACGGCTATCGGGCCTTTGCCTTTTTCGATCAGATCAGCCCCTTGTTGATCCTGGTCGCGGCCATGTTCACCATCGCCGCCTTCCGGCGGCACAACGAGATGACCGCCCTGCTGGCCGCCGGCATCTCCAAATCCCGGATCGTGCGATCCATCATCGTGGCGGCCATCGTGTTTGCCCTGCTGGCCGTCGTGAATCGAGAAGTGGTGATCCCCTCGATCCGCGAAAAATTAAACTACAAGGCTCAGGATCTGCTGGGGAACGTGCGAGGCTTGCAGCCGATGTACGACAAGCAGACCGATATCCTCCTGGGGGGCCAAGGCATCTTGCGCCGCCAGAAGACGATTGTGGAACCCAGTTTCAACCTGCCCCCTCAACTGGACCACTACGGCCGGCAAGTTACCGCTCGGAAGGCCGTCTACCGGCCGCCGCAGGGAGATCGCCCGGGGGGGTACCACCTGCAGCAGGTCAAATACCCCCGGGACCTGGCCGCCAAAGAGTCGCTGCTGATCGATGCTCAACCCATCCTCATCACCCCCCGCGACGCCGACTGGCTGCAGCCGGACGAGTGCTTTGTGGTCAGCGGGGTGGCCTTCGAGTACCTTTCGGACGGCCAGGCCTGGAGGCGTTTTTCCTCTACGCCCGAAATGATCCAGGTCTTGGCCAACCCCAGCATGCAGCAGGGGGCGGATCTGCAGGTCAAAATTCACGCCCGTTTCGTCAAGCCGATCCTGGACGTGACCCTCTTGTTTCTGGGATTGCCATTGGTGCTCTCCCGCCAAACCCATAACCTGTTTGTATCGATCGGGCTGTGCGTGCTGCTGGTACTGGTCTACATGATCGTCATCCTGGGCTGCCACTACCTGGGCGCCAGCCTGAAGATCGGGCCCGCCCTGGCGGCCTGGATACCCGTAATGATTTTTGTGCCCCTGGCGGTGAACATGTCCGACCCGCTACGCGAATAATGCTGTTTAACGACCTGTGAACAACGGAGGAACGGATCATGGCTACGGATTCGGCCAGCGACAAACCGTGGGTGGATGGGCTGACGATTGACCAGGTACTGCAGCAGACGCTCGCCCAGCAGGGGGATGCCGACTGCCTCGTTTTCCCTGGTCTCGACTTTCGGCTCAGCTACCACCAGTTCCACGACCATGTCGATCGCACCGCTCGGGGCCTGCTGGCCCTGGGCATCCAGCGGGGGGACCATGTGGCCATCTGGGCCACCAACGTCCCCGAGTGGGTCATCCTGCAGTTTGCCACTGCGCGGATCGGCGCGGTCCTGGTCAACATCAATCCCTCCTATCGCCCGTTCGAACTGCAGTATGTGCTGCAGCAGAGCCAGGCGGTGGCCCTCCTGCTGGTCCGCAGCTTCAAGACATCCGATTACTTTGCCATGCTGGCCGAGGTCTGTCCCGAACTGGCTGAGGCCACCCCGGGCCAACTGGCCAGCCCGCAGTTTCCCCACCTGCGGCTGGTGGTGGCCATCGACCCCCAGCCCCCCGCCGGCGCACTGGCTTGGGACCAGCTGCTGGCGCTGGCCGACCAGGTCGACGACCAGCAGCTGGCGGCGCGGATGGCCGAACTGGATCCGCAGCAGCCGATCAACATCCAGTACACCTCCGGGACGACCGGTTTTCCCAAAGCGGCCACGCTGAGCCACCGGAATTTGCTCCTCAATGCCTACTATTCGGGCCAGTGCCAGCGGCTGACCAGCGAGGATCGCATCTGCATCCCCGTGCCGTTCTACCACTGTTTTGGCTGCGTGCTGGGCACGCTCATGTCGGTCGTCTACGGCAACGCCATGATTGTGCCGGCCGAATACTTCGATCCCACCGCGACGTTGGATGCCATCGAGCGGGAGCGGGCCACCGTGCTGTACGGGGTGCCCACCATGTTTATTGCCGAACTGGAGGATGCCACCTTTGACCAGCGGGATTTGAGCTCGTTGCGGACCGGGATCATGGCCGGCAGCCCCTGTCCCATCGAGATCATGCGGCAAGTCATTGACCGCATGGGCGCTCGGGAAATTACCATCGGGTACGGCCAGACCGAGGCCTCGCCGATCGTGACCCAGACCCGCACCGACGATCCGCTGGAACTGCGGGTGCAAACCGTCGGCCGGCCCCTGCCGGGCGTGGAAGTGAAGATTGTCGACCCGCACACCGGCCAAGAATTGGAGGACGGCCAGCAGGGAGAATTGTGCAGCCGCGGGCACGTGGTCATGTTGGGCTACTACAACGATCCCGAGGCGACGCGGCAGGCGATCGATGAGGACGGCTGGCTGCACTCCGGCGATCTCGCCCTCCGCCAGCCCAACGGCTATTACCGCATCACCGGCCGGATCAAGGATATGGTCATTCGAGGTGGTGAAAATATCTATCCCCGCGAGATTGAAGAGTTCCTCTTTACGCATCCGGCCATCGAACAAGCGGCCGTGGTCGGGGTGCCTGATCCGAAGTACGGCGAAGAACTGTGTACCTGGATTCGCCTCAAAGCGGGCAATCAGAGCCAGGAAGAGATGGCTCAGCAGATTCGCGACTATTGCCGGGACCATCTGGCGCACTATAAAGTACCCCGGTATGTTCGGTTCGTGGAAGTATTTCCCCAAACCGTGACCGGCAAGATCCAGAAGTTCAAAATCCGCGAGCAGATGATCCACGACCTGGGCCTGCAGGAGCCCGAGACGGCTTGAGCGGCGGTGGGGGATGCGGCCGGCGAGGCGGTTGGGGGGGCGACAGGACGAGCACGGGTAGGCGATGAACACCGATCCCCTCTGGGCAGAGGCCCTGGCGCGATTCGAGCAGTGGTTGGGCGAGGCCCGCGGCACGGCCCTGGCCGAACCGACCGCCATGACCCTGGCGACCACGGACGGACAAGGCCAGCCCAGCGCGCGGATTGTCTTGCTGCGCCACGTCGACCACCGCGGCCTGGTGTTCTATACCAATTCGCTCAGCGCCAAAGGCCGGCAACTGGCCGCCAACCCCAAGGCCGCGCTCTGTTTCTACTGGGACCCGCTGGGCCGCCAGGTCCGTGTGGAGGGGGTGGTGGAGGCGTTTGACGATGCCGAACTGGACGCCTACTGGTCCTTGCGGCCGCGGGGACACCAGTTAAGCGCCTGGGCGTCCCGGCAATCAGAGACGCTGGACGATCCGGCGACCCTCCGCCGGCGATTTGCCGAATACGAACGCCGCTACGCCGACCAGGAAGTGCCCCGTCCGCCCCACTGGCTGGGCTACCGGCTGGTTCCCCAGCGAATCGAATTCTGGCAGCAACGCGAGGCGCGGATGCACGAGCGGGTGGTGTACGAGGCGCGGCCCACCGGCTGGGTGGTGGGAATGCTGTACCCCTGATCCGGGCGATGACGCGCCGCGTGGGGGGGCGATCCGCATGGGGAAAACGTGGGCGTGCGGAAGACCGGCTTGGCTGCCCGCAGAGCCGCGTGGGAAAAAACTCTCTTCCGCGGCTGGTGGGAAACGCTGCCAAAAACGAAGGCACCACGCGTATCCCCCCACCTGTCGGCGGGTTAAAATAGAACCAGTGTTTCCTGTTTCCAGGCTGCCCTCGGTGGCCCCGGTGTCCCAGCCATGCAGTTTGAAGATGACCAGCAAGAGCGTGCTTTTCGCAGAGCCTGGGAGGCGGTCCGCATCGCTCGGCCCGTGAACTATTCCCTGTTTACCTTCGGGGAGAGCGTCCTCCCGTATTTTTTGGTCTGCGACGAACGCCAGGCGGACGCGCCGGTCACCGTGACTCAAGGTGACGTCCGCATCAAGCGGCCGATGATCATCACTCCTCGTAACGCGCGACCCGAATTTCAGAATTTCTTTGAACACCCCGAGGAAGAAGGGGTGGCGGAATTCCTGCTGGCTCGTTCCGCCAGCTTCTCGAATCTGAAGCTGGTCAACCAGCGGGGAAGTCGCCGATCGGTCCCGTCGGGAATGCAAGCCACCGTCGACAACCTGAACCGCAAGCTGGATGAAGAAGAAGAGGATCGGGTGGCGATCCTCACCGCCCCCGCTCAACTGGCCGGTGTCGCCGTGCTGCGCTACGCCGCCGAACGGATCTGGGACAGCGCCGCGGACAACATCCAGGAGCTTCGCGAACGGGGATTTCTTCCCTGAACCGCGCTCGGCCAGCGGCCCCCAGCGGCGTTGTTCTGCCAGAACAACCGCGGAGCGGTGGCAGCGATTAGCCGGAGGTAAGCGAAGCGCCACCTCCGGATCCGCGGATGCACGAGAAAAAGCATCCCGAAGGGATGCCAGCCATTCGCCGTGTGGCAGCGCGGCCCCTCTCGTACGTCATGCTCGGGACGGGCAAGAGTGCCCGTCCTACAAGCAGGCGCGCAAGGCAAAAACAAATCACGAAGTCGCACTGCGATGGATGCCCACCACGGATGCCAGACCTGCCCCGTTTTGGCCCCCTGGCCTGGACCCGGGCCGTCCGACCCACTTAGGGATCCAGCTGGTACTTGCCGTCGGCGAACTCCTGGTGGCAGGCGTTGCACTCCTGCAACATGGCCCGGTACTGCTTGCCCGCCTCCGCGTAATCGCCGGCGCGGGCCGTCTGGTACAGCTCGCCAGCCAGCTGCCGCACAGCGACGCTCAGCTCGTCCCACCGCCGCCCGTTCTCTTCCGGCGTCCGCAACAAAAGCAGGTTCCCCCCTTCGGCTAACATCATCGAGGCGGCCTTGATCGGCTTCCATTCCTTTTTGTCCGCCGGCGCCTCAGCCAGATGCTGGTGCAACAACTCGTAATTCGGCTCGAAGACATACTCCATAAACTGGTGCATGCTCTTCACCACCGGTTCCGGAGCCGGCCCGGCCGGATCCGCCGCCCGGACCTGCTGGCCGTCTACCCCCAGCTGTCCCAGGCCGATCCCCCACCCGATGACTAACAGCCCGACGGCCACGACAAATCCTCCACGGCTCAAATGCTGCATCACAAAGACCCTCCTCAAGATGAAAACTCAAAAACCATACATCCACGGCACACTTCTCAGACCCTCTCACTCCCTCACCCCCTCACCCCCTCACCCCATCACTCCCTCACCCCCTCTCCCCCTCCCTCCGCGGCCAGGTCCACGCAGACCAGTTCCTGGTCGTTACGAGCGAACATGGCGCGTTGAGCGAACGCGGGGTGGGCCCAGACCACCGGTCGCCCGAAGGCCTCGCCGGTCGGTTCCAACACGTGAAACCGGTCCAGTTCTTCGTACCCTTGCGGCGAAAGTCGAGCCAGGATGAGGTCGCCCGTTTCGCTGAAGAGGAAGAAGCGGTCTTGGTGTTTGACCAGGAAGGCCGTGCCGTGTCCGGCCCGCCGCGAGCCGGTGGTCGGCTGGTGGGTCTCCCACAGCCGCGAGCCGTCGTCGATCCGAGCGGCGATCAGTCCGCCCGAACGGCAGTCCACCCCGTAGATCACACCTTGCTCGAGAAATGGCGTGCTGTTGGCACAATAGACCGCTCGTTTCGTCTGGCCCCGCCAGAGGACCTCCGGTTCCAGCGCCTCCCCGTTCAGCTTCAGCATGGCGGCCACGTGGCCGATCCCGCTGGCGAAGAGGTAGTCTCCTGAGCGGCGTGGAGCGGTGATCGACATTCCGTAATCGGGCTTCAGCGGCACGGACCAGTACAATTTTCCGCTCAGCGGATCAAGCGCATTGATCGCGTTGGGGTGCCAGATCAGCAGTTGTTTGCGGCCGGCGTGTTGGATCATGGTGGGGGGGCAGTAGCCCGGTTCACCAGCCGATAACGCTCGCCACACCTCCCGCCCGTCCCGTTTGTCGAAGGCCACCGCCACGCTGCCCGCCCCCCCGACGACACAGTACAGATGATCGCCGTCGACGAGGGGATGAGCGGCGAAGCCCCAGATGGGGGTCGGCACGCCGTAATCCCGCTTGAAATTCTTGCTCCACAGCAACTTCCCGTCCGCGACGTTCAGGCACCGGAGGTCGCCTTCGGTACCCAGCGTGTAGACCCGCGAGCCGTCGACAGTGGGTGTGCAGCGGGGCCCGGACGCGTAAGACACGGCGTAGTCGCACGGGTACTGATGTTGCCACAAGGTCCGCCCCGTGGCCGCATCCAGGCACCACAGCCGCTCCTGGCCTTTCAGCTTGGTCCGCATGCCGGGGCTGTTCTGGATCTGGCCCTCTTCCACCAGGTAGTCCATCACAAACACCCGCCCCGCGGCGACGGCCGGTCCGGCGTAACCCAGGGCGACCGGCACCCGCCATTTGATTGGCAAGCCGGCGGGCGGAAAGCGGTCCCGCACGCCCGGCTCGCGCCACACGCTGTCCCGCTGCGGACCCAGCCACTGCGGCCAGTCATCGGCGACCAAGGGCAAGGGGAACCCGCAGGTGGTGATCCCCAGGACCAGCACCAAGAGTCTCATCCGTTGGATCTCCTGCCGGGGGTCTTGCTGCCACTGTCACCGGCCACCGCCGACCGATTCACCGCGTGTCCACCTCGGCTTGCCAAGATTTTCCCGTGGGCCCGCCGCGGTGTCAAAGCGCCTCGGCAGACCCTTGCTGCGCGGTGCTCCCTGCGAAGCGGGCCGACTCGTGGTAGAATGACCCCCATGACCGCGATCCCCAACGACCCGCTCCGCCTCGAACGCTGTCCGACCCTGACCGATGCCGTGTTGGTGTTGGCCTTTAGCGGGTGGATGGACGGCGGCGATGTCTCTACGGGGACGGTCCAGCGGTTGGTGGAATTGTTGGATGCCGAACCGATTGCCGAGATTGATCCGGAACCTTTCTACATCTACAACTTTCCGGGCTCGATGGAAATCACCGCCTTGTTTCGCCCCCATATCGAAATCGAAGAGGGGCTGGTGAAAACGGTGGACATGCCCAGCAACCGTTTTTTCTGCTCGGAAGCGGAAAACTTGGTGTTGTTCATCGGCAAAGAGCCGAATCTGTGTTGGCGAGCGTTTGGGGATTGTGTCTTCGGGCTGGCTCGTAAAATCGGCATCCGGCGGATTCTATTTGTCGGCTCTTTCGGCGGGGCCGTTCCCCACACCCGCGAACCACGGCTGTACGTCACCTGCTCGGATACGAACACGCTGCAGCAGATGGAACAGTACGGCGTCCGCCGCAGCGGCTACGAAGGCCCCGGTTCCTTTACCAGTTACCTGATGACACGGGCCCAGCCGGAAGGCTTGGAAATGGCCTCCCTGGTGGCGGAAATACCGGGTTACCTGCAGGGGGCCAATCCGTCCAGTATCGAAGCGGTCACGCGGCGGCTGGCCAAGATCCTCCAATTACCACTCGACCTCGACTCGCTGCGCAGCGCCAGCACCAAGTGGGAGCTGGAAGTCTCCAGCGCCATTGAGGAAAACGAGGAACTGGCGGAGAAGGTCCGCGAGCTGGAGGATATGTACGACAACGATCTCTTGGATCAAGATGGCGATTCGTGAAGGTCCCCCAGCGGGGAAAGCCGGCCGCCGGTCCGCCGACCAGCTCACGCCGCTACTCAGCCCAGCCACCCCCGCCCCCTTCGTCAGATTGCAGGCAATCTGTGGGGGCCGCGACCAGCGACGTTCATCGCGCCGCACTCCGCCAGCCAGACGCCATGTCTTCGGGTAACCGGTAATCCCAACAACGCGTGTAATGGCGAATCGGTCCCTGCGCCACCGCCGGTTCACGTGGCGGTTCCGTCACGGCCGGCTGCCGCACCGCGGGTGGGTAACTGGTCGGGGCCGCGTAGGAGAAGGGCAGATAGCCAGGCGTCTGCAGGCCGTAGTAGCCCCCCAACTGGGGGCCGCAACCTCCCACACCTCAACCACCCGCACAAATCGAAGGCCACAACACCACCCCCAAGACGGCTGCCAGAACAATCCATCGCATGACGTTCCTCCTTGAACGCGCTTGCCAGGGCCAAAACCAGAACCGGGATGCTAGCAAGAGTGCACATGCCGTACCAATCGGGGCATGTAAGATCAGGGCCAGGGTACGCCCCGCCCGGCCAGAGGATGGAGGGCGGGCTGGCGCGGGGGTGGCCAGCGGCGGTCGAGCGCCGCTTGTAAGATCGGGCCACGATTGAAAGACTTACATCCCGCCCACCGGACTTCCCCTTTCCAGCAAACCGCCGGTTCGCCCGGGAGGCCAAGCTGGTGGGCCTGGCCTGTACCCCATCCGTCCCCCGCCCGAGGAGACTTGGGCGCGGGGGCATCCAGAGGGGGTTCGATCATCCGAGCGGTTTCTCACAAAGTCACAGAGACACAGAGATGCACGAGAACGAGATAGGCACGGCGAGGCACTGATGAAGGACGGCATGCCTCGGACCATGAACGGCCAGCTTTGCATGTCTCTCTGTGTCTCCGTGCCTCCGTGAGACGCAAATGATCAAACCAGGCGTTGACCACCATTGGGCGGTCACGTCGGAAGGGAAATCATTCCCGGCACGCCGGGCCCCACCACGTGAAGTTGGTCGTTAGCTGCCGGCGACGTCGTCGCCGTAGCTGTAGGGTTGCTGGTCCGAGACGGCTGGCGACCCGTCCGGATCCCGAATCTCGTCGGCGGCCACCTCCGCGTCCTCGGCAGCCGCTTCGGATGCGGCGCGGTCCCGCTCAGCCGGACCTCGCTTGGGCCCCCACTCGCCTGGCCGACCGTGCCAGCCAGGATGGCCGTGGCCCCGGCCGTGATGCGGGGGACGGGGGTGGTGAAAACCGGGCCGCGGTCCGCCACCGTAGTAGTGATTATGGATCACCACCGGTTGGCCACCGCCGGGGCGAACGCCGGGTCGCATCCCCTGACCAGCTCGGCAATGAGGGCAGCCCCCCTTCCCCTTGCCGGCCGCGCTGTCGCCACCCCACCGGTGGTGATGGCCGGGTCCGTGCCCTGCACCCCGGTGCCGCTCGATGAATTCCCGCATCCGCTGGCGATGCTTTTCGAAGGCGGCCGTGAATTCTTCCTGGGACAATGACCCGTCGCCGTCCTTGTCGATCCGCTGAAACACCTTCTCGGGGCTCATCTCCCGCCAGTGGTGCCCGTCCTTCGGTTTCTTCTGCTTGTCAGGCCGGTCCGGACCTTCGGTGAACGCCGTTTTGGCAAACATTCCACACAGGAGGGCGACACACGTGACGCCCAGAATCATACCCACCCGTCGATAACGCCCGCTGATCATGATCTGGCTCCTTAAAAAAACGGAACTGGGGAAAAATCAGGTCCGGCGGCCACGCCAGCAGCCCACCCCTGCCGACATCTCGCCTCCCAGCAGTTTAACCCCGCAACCGGCCGAGGGTTTCGCCCCGCCGCCGCCGATCCCACCCGTTTCACCGCAAGCCCAAGGGGCTGAGCGGGTTACGCCGCACCGGATCAACACAACCGTCCGCGGAACGGAATCATGCCTGTCCTTTTTCAGGGTTTCATGCCTGTCCTTTTTCAGGGTTTCAGGAGTGTAGAACAAGTGTCCCACTTGTTCTGGTTTTAGAAAAACCGTCACCCAGGCTGTCTGGAAAACCAGGTTCGCTCTCGTTTCCTGGGCGAGAGGACGGGCAAGAGTGCCCGTCCTACGTGTGGCCAGCGGCCACCAGCGTCGTTGTTCTCCTAAAACAACCGCGGAGCGGTTGCAGCAATTAGCCGGAGGTAAGCGAAGCGCCACCTCCGGATACGCGGATACCCCCTCAAAATGCATCCCGAAGGGATGCCAGCCATTCGCCTGCTGCCAGCGCGGCCCGTCTCGCTCGTCATGCCGGGGACGGGCAAGAGTGCCCGTCCTACAAGCAGGCGCGCTAGGAAAACGAGAAACCCCCAGCGGTGAGGAGTGTAGAACAAGTGTCCCACTTGTTCTGGTTTTAGAAAAACCGTCACCCAGGCTGTCTGG
>CAYFZZ010000119.1:0-4628 GCA_964347545.1 uncultured Planctomycetaceae bacterium
GGTTAGGGTGAGGGGGCGGCAGCGGAGGGCCCCCTCACCCTGGCCCTCTCCCCCATCCCGGCAAGCCGGGACGGGGGAGAGGGTACCGGAGGTGTGTCGGGCGCGAAGTTGAAACAGCCGTATCTTTCCCTCTCCTGTAATCCAGCAAACGACTACGCCGATCCTGAACCGATGGTCATCTTTATTAGGGAAGAGCGGGCTTATTTGTCGTGGCTGGCCCACCATCGCCACGGTTTCGTGCTGGACGCGCTCCGCAAACCGACCCGCCGGTCGCCGGTGCTGCACCGAGCGACCTGTCCCGAGATCAAGGTGTCTAAAGGTCGCCGCACGCACTGGACCACCGGCCGCCACCAGAAGGCGTGTGGGCTGGACGTGGACGAGCTGTTGGCGTGGGCCACCGCCGAGGGCGATCGCCCGCCCGTACCTTGTCCGCACTGCCAGCCGACCGACCCGGCCTTTGCCGCCGCCCATCCACCGCCCCAAAGCCTGACCAAGCTGGGCAAAGACATCCTGGACTACGTCGTCGAGGCGGCGGTGGTCTGCCTGGACCAGCACGCTCACTACGACACGTCGGTGGCCGACGTGGCGCGTTATCTGGATAAAAGCCCTGCCCAGCTGACTGCCGCTTTACAGAGGCTGCAGGAGGATGGTTTCTTGCGGGTCGAGGGGCAGGGGGATTCTCAGTCGCCTCTGGCCGACGTCACCCGCTTGTTTCCCACCACCGACGCCCTCCGCACCCTGCCCGCCTTCGCCCAGATCCCCGTCCGGCAAGTCCAGGCCGAACTGGATCAGCTGGACGATTAAGGGGAGTGCTGACACAACCGTCGCCCCAGAAGCACCCCGGCTGCTGCGGCCCGGCCCCAGGCGGAAACGCGATCCCTGCGCGCCAAGATGGCACACAGCAGCCGGGGTGCTGACCACAACCGCCGCCCGCAACTCGGCGCCCCCTCATCAGCGCAATTTTCCCGCTGGCTCAGAAACCAAACAACTGGTCGTCGTCACGCCCGACGCCACTTGACTTTCATCGGTACATCTGACCACTCTGGCCCGTTGACGGGGCTCCCGTGAAGACCACACCGGACCTGGAGAACAGCCATGCCCGAGGTGAAGGGCGACAAGTTGTATGTCAACCTGGGGGCCTCGCAGACCCGAAAGCGGCTGAAAGGCTTCGGGCATGGTGTCCGGAAGGTGGAAAGTGCTGGACGCCAGCAGGCGGTGATCATCCACACGGCTACGGGACAGCACCTCCGCGAACTGGAGGCTCGGTTTGCCGATGTCGGCTTCTCCGGGCGGCCGAGCGAGCTGGATCTGCCCATCGGTTTGCTACGGAACATCGGCCCCACCACCGCCGCCTGGTTGCGCGAGATTGGCGTGTTGACTCGAGCGGACCTGCAGCGGCTGGGTCCGGTCGCCGCCTACCGGCGGGTGAAACGGCGGCAGCCCCAGGCGAGTTTCCAGTTGCTGTGGGCCTTGGCGGCGGCCCTGGCCGACGAAGATTGGCGCGAGCTTTCCGAGCCGGTCAAACAACAGCTCAAGCGGCAGGCCGCCATAACACAGGCTTAACGCCCGGCCAAAGATGCTCAGCCGCGCCCCCCACAGGCCTGTAGGGCGAGCCGGGCCCCAGTTAGGTGGAATGCCTTTCAGACCATGGGTTCGGGATGGCCGCGGTCCCGCTTGGGTGTCGTGACCCGCAGCAGGCGGAAGCCGACATCCGAGCGGATGAAGCCGTAGAGGCTGATCAGAATCACGGCCAGGGTGACGCCGACCAGCAGGTCGTTGTAGTCTTCTCCGGCGAAGACATCCCCTTCGCCGATTTCGGGGAAGACCGTGGGGGCAATCTGCAAGCCGTAGCGTTCTGCCAGTTCGGCAATCTGGATCAGGTGGATCACCGCCACCCCATCTTCGCTCAACCGGGGCGCGACACCGTCGATCCGCCGCAGATGTCGGGGCGACCGCAGGTTCAAGCCGGGATGGTAGAGTCTCTTGCCCAGGCTGCGACCGATCGACACCATGCCGCCGCCGACGTTGACGTACAACTTGATGGGGTTCGGTCCTGCCCGCCGGCGGTAAATAGCCAGCCGCTCGTCAATGCTCTCCTCAAAGCTGGTGGCCTCCAAGACGCCCACCTTGCTGCGCTGAATTCCAGCCCCAATCAGGCTCAGCCCTTCTTCGGTCATTCCCAGCCCGCGGTCTTCGTAGCCTCCCACCGAGGCGGCCACGGATCGCGTGGTGAACATCTCGTCTTCGTAGAGGATCCGCTCCATGTCCAACCACAGTAAGTCCGGCACGTTGGCCCCCCACTGCGACGCCGCCGCGCTGCTGATCACGATCGGCTTGACACCCAAGGTTTCCAGGGCGGCATACAGACAGATATTCAAGGCGGGAAACGACCCGGACAAGCCGCAGGCGACGATGTCTCCCTCTTCCACCTCGGCGCGTCTGAGCATTTCGACGATGACCGCTGCAAAATTCGGATTGATCGAGGTTTGCTTGGCAGACAGCGCAACGGAAATGCTGGTCACCGCAGACATCGGCAAGCCGATCAGGCCGCTTTGCGTGGGATCGGTGGCCACATCGATGGGAACCCCCGTCTCCAGGCGGGCATAATAAATCCGCTCCATGGCCTCGGCCGCCAGTTTCGCCGCTGCCATCTTTTGGTCGTGGTGGGGCCGGTTTTTGATCACCTTCAAATTTTCGACCAGCAACAAAGCGACCAGGGACCCGACGGCAATCAGGACCAGAGCCGTTCGGGATACAGCACGCGGACGCCAGTAAATGTTCTTCATAGATTCAACTCCACCCCGTAAATCACAATTAGGATCAGCCGAATGACGACCGATGCCGTGATCAGGGCACAGAGGGTCTCCACCAGCCCCTGGCGGTCAATCCAGATGGCGATCAAGCCGGGGATGATGTAGCCAATCACCGCGAACTCGGTTTCGGTTTCCGCAGGCACCCAATGCAGCGGCAGCATCTCGAAGAACGGCAGGTTGTTAATCATCATGCGGACCAGGTACCCCACCAGGATCATCAACACCGTCCGCCGTTTGCCATAGACAATGATGAAGGTGGACAACAGATGTACCACAAAATAGGTAAACAGAGCCGCGATCAGGGTCAGCACGATATCCACGGGACGGTTCAAGAAGAGGGCGAAATAACCGGGGACGACCATGCCGCCGGCGGCCAGCCCAAACATTTCGGAAAACAGGAGGCTAATGGCCAGGCCAATGCCGATGGAGACCGTTAAGAGTTCGCTCACTTGAAAGCCCGCAAGGTGCTGCGATTGGCAAAGTAACGCACGACGTCCAGCCCGATGCCGCCGATATTGGCCATGCCCATCACCAGGGACGAGCGGCCGGAAAGTTCCACCACAATCTCAAAAACGCCCTCCACCGGGCGATCTTCCGCAAAGAATATTTTCAAGGGCGGGATACCCGCATTCGTGGCCGCCCGAGCAAAAATGTAGGTCCCCCCTCCGATCAACACGTAGTGATCGGCAGGCGGCCAGGTGGCCACGGCACGCCCCAACTGGTGCGAGCGGTCCGGCCGGTCGGCTCGGCAGTTGAAGATCGCAATCCGTCGTTCGACGTCCGCATAACGCTCGAGGGCCATCCGCCAGATCGTCTCTGTCGACTCCGGATCGTTGGCAGCAAAACCGTTGACGAAATTAATTTCCCGCCCGAAAAATTCCATTTCATACGCAAACATCGCACCGGGATCGGGACGACTGTTCCACATGCCCCTGAGGGCCGTGGAGCGATCCACTCCCAGATCCTGGCAGACCCGCAACGCCAAGGCCACATTCTCTGCATGCTCCAGATACCGGAAATTCGCCATGTCCAGCGGCGTCACGTGCCGCAGCTCGTCGTCACTAATGGCAATCAATTCCGTCCCCCGGTCCTTGGCCGCCCGCTGAAAGATATCAAGATGCCGCCGCTCGGCCGTGAACAGCTTTCCCCCCACCGGGATCATCCCCGCCAGGGCCGCCGCCACATCCATCTCTTCGGGCCCCATCACATCCAGATGATCGGCACGCGCGTTGGTAATCACTCCATGCGTCGCCCGTACCAGCTTGTCCTCGCTCAGCCACTGAAGATACGGGATCAATGCCATGCATTCCATGACCAGGGCCTGAGCCTGAAAATCGACGGCAGTATCCACAATCCGCAGCTGTTCGATCACGTTGGCTCGCGACGGGCGAAACACGGGGTACTCGGAACCATCCGGCAGGATCATCCGCGGCAAGGTCCCGGTCGTCTTGGCACAACTTGTGATCCCCCCGGCCCGCAGCCCCGCCGCGATCAACCGCGTGACGCTCGATTTGCCCCGCGTCCCGTTCACGTGAATCCGCACCGGGATTTGATCCAGCCGGCGGCGATGCAGCACCGCTTCGGCCGCACCCCCGGCAATCAGCAACGCGGACGTCGTCAATAACACCGCGGCGACCGTCATGATGTCCCTGCCAAAACCATTGGGAACGTCCCAAATTCTTGTGGTCCAAAGTATCGAGACCTAGTACCGGTTCCTCTTCTTGCCAGACACGCCTCCGGTACCCTCTCCCCCGTCCCGGCTTGCCGGGCTGGTGGGGAGGGCCAGGGTGAGGGGGCCCGCCGCTGCCGCCCACC
>CAYFZZ010000120.1:0-7506 GCA_964347545.1 uncultured Planctomycetaceae bacterium
GGGGCCAAGGGGGCCTTTACCGTCACCTCCGCCGGGGACAATCCCCCCGCGTGGGACGTTTCCTACGCCTCCAAAGGGGGCCAGCCCCAGCCGATCGCTCAGCTGAAGATCGCCAACCAGCAGCTGCAGTTCCAGTGGCTGCCCGCCGCGGCCGCCACCCGCGACGCTCGCTTCCTGAAGAATTGCCTGCTGAGCCTCCAGGCTGGCGGGAAGACCCAGCAGGTCCGGCTCCGCCAACCCCAAACCGCCAGCCCACTGCAGATCTTGGTCAGTACCAAGAAAAAGGGGTTGAGCCCCAAACCGTTCAACGGACCCATCGAAGATTTGCCCGATCCGGCCTCCGTGTTCGTCCAGATGCGGGTCAGTCCGGATCACTTTGGACCCAGCCAGATGGAGGCGGCGGAAGGAGAGTCCGCCGACGCGGTCCCGTCCGAACGGGGTACGTTGGAGATCCTCCTGGGAGAAGGGGGCGCCCTGAGACTGAAGATGGACGTCAAGCACGCGCGGGACAAACTGCTGGTCACGGCCACCCCCATGGTCCGCTGGGCCTGGGCCGAGAAGGACGAACCGTTCGATTACAGCCAGCTGGGACGGGAACATGCCCAGCGGAGCAAGAAAGTCGAGTTTGTCAGCAGTCGGCTGGAGGAACTCAACGAGCTGCTCGCGGAGAAGAAACCGAGCAACAAGGGCAAGCAGCGGTTGACCCAACTCCAAAAAGGCTTTCAAGACATGCTGCGCACCGCGGATCCCGATCTGATTCGGGTCCAATTGGAGAAGGTCCAGCCCATGCTCGAGCCGGTGAACCAGGTGCTGCTGTACGTGGAGGGGCTCAGCAACCAGGTGGCGCCGGGCGACGGCAAGCAACCCAGCCTGCTGATCGAGATCCGGGCGTACCGCCGGGTGGGTGGCGAGCAGGTCGAGCTGCTGAAGACCCACGGCTGGGACCAGGCCGGCTCGTAACCGCCGCCCCCCCTCCCGCGCCCAAGATCCGACGGATCACGGCCCCAGGGCAGCACGCCCCGCGGCCCCGCGCGGGCGGGTGAGGGCCAGCACCTTGCCGGCGGTGGCCTGTCCCGCCAGCGGTTACCGCCGAAGGCGGAAAGCCGCCGCGGGCAATCCCCGCCCCCCTCCCGCCGCCACCTTTCCTGTTGGATAAAGTTTTCGGCCGCACGGCCCGGAATTCAGCCAAACACACCTTGGCCGATTCAGCTTGCCATGCTTTACTATCTTGTAGCTCGGCAGGGCTTTGTACCAACTGGCCCGATCATAAAGGCGTGCGTGTGTGAAGTTCTGCTGATGCAGGAAGTTGCCGATAAAAAAAGATTAGTCGGCCCACACCGCCCCCACTGCCTCACGGTGGTCGGCGGCCAACTCGCTCGCAGGGATTCAGCGGCGGCCCGTGACGGCCGCAGGGAAGGGGTAGGATGACCGTCAGCGGGGAAACCGGCACGCTCAGCGGGCCGGGTCCGGCCAAACCCGCTCGTCCCTAAATCACCAGGCCGATCGAAGGAGAACGTTGTGCGTCATACTTTTCTTGCTCTCTCTTCTTGCGTCACGCTCGCCCTGCTGTGGACCACCCCCACTCCGACCTGGGCGGTGGTGCCCGCCGCACAGCTGTTGCCGGCCAATACCAAGGGATTCCTCTCCATTCCCGATCTCGAGCGGCTGACGACCGATTTTGACAAGACGCAGATCGGCCAACTGTTGGACGACCCGGTGATGAAACCGTTCGCGGACGATCTGAAACGGCAGCTGAAAGAGAAGTGGGAAAAGCAGTACGAACCGCTGGGGATCACCTGGCAGGATTTGCAGTCGGTCCCCTCGGGCGAAGTCGGCCTGGCCCGGATTTTGAAGGCCCCGGATCAAGCGGCGGTGGTGGTGATCGCGGACGTGACCGACAAACCGGAACAGACCCAGGAATTCCTGGCCAAAGTCGAACAGAAGATGACCGAGCGGCAGGCCACCCGGGAAAGGGTCACGTACGGGGAGATCGAGTTGACGGTCTACACGCGGACCACCCAGGAGGGGCAGTCGCAGACGACGGTCCTCTTCGTCCATGACCAGCACCACCAGCTGGTGGCGGCGGACGACCTGGAGGTGGCCCGCGGGATCATCGATCGCTTCCCGGGCTCGGCAACCAACCTTGCCACCGTCCAGGCCTTCCAGGAGGTCAACCGGCAGGTGGGGGCCGAGCAAGGCGAGCTGCGGGCCCACGCCAGGTGGTTTGTGGAACCGTTCGGCTACGTCGACGCGGTCCGAGCGGACAGCTCCCGGCGTGACCAAAAGAAAAAAGGGCGCGACATTGTCAAAATTCTCCGTGAACAAGGTTTTACGGCTGTCCAGGGAATTGGCGGCCTGGTGACCTTGTCCGAGGGCGCCCACGATGTGCTGCATCGGACCATGGTCTATGCTCCGGCCGTGGAACGAGCGGCGGATGATCCGAACCAGGACAAGTACGATCTGGCGATGCGGATGTTGAACTTCCCCAACGGCGGCGAACATCAGCCTCCGGCCTGGATTCCCCGGAACCTGGCCACTTTCGTCAGCCTCAATGCAGACATCATCAACGGGTTCGAATACTCCAAGTCCCTGGTCAACGCCCTGGCGGATGACGAGATCTTCGAGGATGTCCTGGAGAGCCTGGAGAAGGATCCCAACGGCCCCCGGGTAAACATCCGCAAAGAAGTCGTGGCCAACCTGGGCCAACACGTGATGGTCTTGTCCAACTATCAGACGCCGATCACGACCGACAGCGAGCGACTGTTGTTCTGCATCGAACTGACCAACGTCGAACCGGTCCGCGATGCGCTGGACAAAGTCATGGCGAACGATCCGAATGCCCGCAAGCGGACTGTGGGAGACCATGTCGTGTGGGAAATCGTGGACGAGGAAGTGGAGATTCCCGAGTTCGAGCTGGAGTTTGGCTTTGACGAGATCGAGGTGCCCGAGGACGAGCTGACCGAAGAGGAAAAGAAGCTGCCCAACGCGGCCGCCACCGTCGCCCACGGACATCTGCTGGTCGGCAGCCACCTCGACTTCGTCGTCAAGGTCCTGGAAGAGGCCGAAAATCGGAACACGCTGGCCGGCAGTGTCGATTACCAGATCGTGCAGCGAGCCCTTACCCAGCTGGGCGCCGAAAGCGATTCGCTGCGGACCTTTTCGCGAACCGACGAAGAATTCCGGTCGACCTACGAGCTGCTGAGGCAGGGGAAGATGCCCGAGTCCAAATCGATGATGGGACGCTTGCTGAACCTGGTCTTCGACGACGGGGACGACGAGACGGTTCGCCAGCAGCAGCTGGATGGCAGCAAACTGCCCGAATTTCAGGTGGTCCGCCGCTACCTGGGACCGGCCGGAATCTACGTCCGCAGCCTGGAAGATGGCTGGATGGCCACCGGGACCTTCCTCAGCCGCGAACAGCTGCAAGTCGTGCTGAAAGCCGACTGAACCTCAATCGGCCGGCAGATCCACCCGGGCCCAAAACGGATGCAGCCGGTCCCCCCGGGTCCGCGCGTCCTCCAGGATCACCCCGATGTCCGGGGCCGGACCCTCCACGCCGCGAAAACCCTGGCAGTCGACCCGCAGCGGACGCTGGAAATCGACCAGCCGCGGGGACAGCCAGATCGTGGTGGGCGCCTTGCCCGAACGGACCACCACCCGCGTCCCCTCGTCGCTGGTGAGTATCTTTCCCGAAACCTTCAGCGTGCGGATCCGCCGCGGCGGCCAGCGGTGCGGGTCTGCGACCAGCCCCGCAGGCATCTGGTTCATCTCGACCCACCAGAAATAGTTGTCCCACGAGCGAATGGTTTCGCACTGGAACTCCTCAGGAAAAAAATCCCGCTGCTGGCGTTTCATCCAACCGAACAAATTCAAGATCTCGTCCGAAAAATTCTCGTGGCCCCGCCCCTGAAAGTTCACCACCAGCGTGTCAAAACCCAGATGCCTCAGGTAACGATCAAACTGATAGGCATTCTTGGCCATCTTGTCCCCATCCAGCTCGCCCCCCACAAAATAGAAAGGGACATGTTTGGCGTTCCGCCAGTAGAGCGCGTTGTAGCGGTACTGGTTCGAATCGGCCGTGGCCACCAGGGGAATCACGCCGGCCCATTGGTCTGGATGAGCCAAACCGATGTCCCAAGCCGCGTCGCCACCCATCGAGTGTCCCGAAAGAAATACCCGGTCGGTGTCGATCGCAAACCGGCGACAGGCGTCGCGCAGGCTGTTCAGCACCGCCGCATGCTCGCGGCTGGAATAAGCGTATTTTTTCTGGCCCGCCGTGGTCCATTCCGGGGCGATCACCAGGTAGCCATGGCGAGCACCCTGGCCTTGCCGCTGTCCCTGCCCATCCAAGCTGCCCGCCCACCAGTCGATCTGCAGAGGCGCCGTGGTGCCCGACCCGTGCAGGGTCACGATCGCCGGATACCGCCGATACGGATCGTACTCGGGGGGAACTTGCACCAGGTAGGACGTATCGGCCAGCCCCGGCGGGCCCGGCACGGTCAGCCGGTACAGGCCGGGGACCCCTTCGTAAGGGGGCGGCAGAGCCCAGGGGGGCTTCATGTGCGCCAAGAGGGCCGCCACCAGGCGAGGCACCCCCGCCTCCTGCGATCGGATCTCGGCCAACAAATCGGCCCGCCGCGGTTTCAGCTCGGTCTCCAAGTAAGCCCGCACCAGCCGGCGGACCTCGACCAGCGAAAGGGCCACCGGCAGCTTGTCCGTCGCCTCGTCCGTCCCCACCAACCACCCGCTGACCGCCAACGCCAGCTTGTCGTTGGCCGATGTCCCCGGATCGTCCGCCAGCTGCCAAAAGCCCGTCAGCCGCTGCAAGGTGTGCGAATTGACCTGGTCATGGATTTCCTGAATGATCGGTTCCAGGAATTCGCGGGCATCGGGTTGAGCGACCAGTTTTTGTTGAGCCAGCAGGTGGGACCGCAACGTTTCGATCCGTTTTTCCACCCCCCGATATTTTTCCAGAATCTCGCGGACCTCGATCAACGTGGCGCCGGCAATGTCGTCCGTCGGGAATTGCTCCAAGGCCCGCTGGGCCAGCTGATGCTGGCCGGCCGCGCGGCGGGATTGGATTTCCCGCAGACCCCGGCTGGCCTTCAGGTTCCGCACCGTCTGCCGCTCCCGCGCCAAATCCAACTGGGGAAAATCGCGGATAATCCCCTCCAGCTCGGCCTCGGCATCCGCATACCGTTCCGCCTGCAAAAACAACTGGTAGACGCGCAACCGATCGTTGGCGTTCTGTTCGTCAATCGCCGCAGAAAGAATTTGCCGCAACAGCCGCGTGGGCAGACTGCTGGTGGCAAACCGCTGGTCCAAGAGGAGGCGACGGCCGCCGCTCAGCGTCTGGACGCGGTAGTAACTGGGCGTGATCTTGGTGATCCCCTGAATGATGTCCGCCTGGCCATCGGCCAGCCGCACGCGGACCGTCCGCCGCCCGTGACGATCCCAGTTCTCCCGCACCTCCAGCCGCCCCAGACCGGCCAGCTGGTTGCCCCCCCCCGCCACCGGCTGGTGGCTCAGCCGGAACTCGACCGGCCGCGCCTCCACGTTCTCCTGCACCTCCTGAACCTGGCTCAGCGCCACATACATCCGTCGCAGGTCGTCGTCGACCAACACAATCTGTTCGCCGCCCGCCGGAACCGACTGGCCTTGCGTCGGGTTGCTGATCAACGTCCCGATCCGGCCGGCAGCCCCCTCCAGGATCATCCCGTTCTTCAAAATGATCCGCGCCGCCCACGAGCTGGACAGCTGGGCGGTCAGCACCAGCACCAGCACCAGGACCACCGTGGCCGCTCGACACATTCCACCTGCAGGCTCAGCGGAGAGGGGGGCCGCGCCAGCCCGGCCCGGGCCGCACAGGCTGGAGCAAAAATATCGCATCGCAGGCCCCACCGGCTGCTAAAGAAGGTACCCGCCCACGGCCCCCAGGGGCCCCGGGCGGGGCACCAGGCACCTGTTCCTGATGTAGTCCATTGTCCCCCGCGCCCGGCAAAAGTCAATTTGAACGGCCGACAGGGCGCCCCTCGCGCCGGGGCCCAACCTGAAGTCCGCCAGAATCGGAGGGAGGGGACCGAAAAAAGCCCCGCGCCCCCTCCGCCCAGGGGCGTCTGCCCAGCGACAAGTTTGACATCCCCGGTCTGGGCGGCACACAATGAGCGGGTGAGGTCAGTGAGGTTCGCGACAAAGATCGACTGCGAGGTTGCCCCGTGATTTCCCCCAAGCTCTTGTCGCGGTTGCTGCTCCTGGCCGTCCTGCTCCCCCTGGTCCTCTCGGTCAGCTGGGGCGTCAGCCAGTTGTTGGCCGCCATGCAGGACGCCGCCTGGGCGGCCATCCTCCAGCGGATCGGGCTGCTGACCGGGGTGGCGTGGGGCGTGGTCTTGATCGGCCTGGTGCTGGCCCTGGCGATCCGCGCCCTGACGGAGGATGCCAGGTCCGACCCGCCGCACGATTCTTGAAGTTGCTCGCCGCCCATTCATGCTCATCCGCTTTAGCTGCCCGCATTGCCAGCGCAAACTCAAGGCCCGCAGCGATAAAGCCGCTCAACGCCTCCCTTGCCCCAACTGCCGCCAGATCCTGACCGTGCCCGCCGGCGAAGCGGCCGAACCGGCGCCGCCCGTCAGCGGCACAACCGCCACCGCCGACCCGTTCGCCGAACTGATCGTCTACGATGACCAGCTGGTGTACGAGACCGACGAACCGCCGGCCGGGCCGACCACGGGGGGCCCCCCGGCCAGACCCCCACACTGGGTGGGCGTGTCGCGGCAGCTGATCTACCTGCACGCCGGCTTGCTGCTGGTCGTGCCCCTCACCGCCCTGGCCGTGGGATACTTGATCGGTCGCACCGACCGCCCACGCGGTGCCAGCCTCCCCCCCGCCGTCCCCGCGCGGGTGCTGATCAGCGGCCGCTTGCAGTGGAGGGGGACCACCGGGCCGTTGGCCGACAAAGGGGCCGTCGTGATCGCGGTGCCCCACGACCTGCAGCCGCCGCAAAAGCTGCCGGGCCAGACCCTGGGACCCGACCAACCCCTCCCCGCTCAAGGAGACCAGCGGGTCCGCACCATCGAAGATTGGGGGGGCGACTATGTGCGGACCAACGAGGTGGGCGAGTTCCAACTCTTTCTGCTGCCCGGCCGCTACTACCTCCTCGCGATCTCGCGACAGTCCCGACGGTTGACCAACGCCGAACCGGACCGAGCCGATTTGGCCGCCATCGGAAAATTCTTCACCGCGCCTCACGAACTGATCGGTTCCCACCCATATCACTGGACCGCGGTCGATCTGGCGGAGGGCAGCCAGGTTTCCCATGAATTCCCCGGAGACCGGCGGGACTAACCCGGCTGGCGCCCACCGTCCCATGGTGGACGGGCACGGGTGCCCGTCACCCCCGGGCCGCTCGCCCTCGCAACATCCGCCCCCTTCCCCTTCGTGATCTTCTTGACCTTCGTGGTAACCCCAGCGGCGTCACCATCTCGGCGGGGCAAAACCACCACGAAGAGC
>CAYFZZ010000121.1:0-3416 GCA_964347545.1 uncultured Planctomycetaceae bacterium
TTGAACCCGCCGAAGAAGACGCCCAGGAGTCCGTTGAGGGGTGGGCTGAGCAGCCAGCCCACGACACCGCCGGCGAGGAACAGGGCCAGCCGCAGTCCCAGCAGGAGGAGGGGGCCGCTTGCGGTGGGGTCGTCCGCGCCGGTCAGCCGGCCGAGCAGGGGCAGGGCGTAGGGGAACAGCAACAACGCTGCCAGGAAGGCGAACACGAACATCATGATGAACTTCGGCACCGGCTGGTCCGCCTGCGACGGATTCTGTGGCTTGGGCCGCAGCAACAAGGCACACAACGCCGGGCTTAGGGAAAGCGCGTTAATGGTACTGATCACCACGGCGCCTGAAATCGTCAAGGCGAACTGGCGGAACATTTGCCCGGTGATGCCGCCCATAAAGGCGGTGGGCACGAACACGGCCAGCAGGACGAGGGTCGTGGCGACGACCGGCCCGGTGATCTCTTCCATGGCCTTGATGGCCGCTTCCTTCGACTTCAGGCCGGCGTCGAGGTGGCGGGTGGTATTTTCGACGACCACGATCGCGTCATCCACCACGATCCCGATGGCCAGAATGATGCCGAACAGGGTAAGCATATTGATGGAGAACCCGAAGCCGGCCATCATGGCGAACGTGCCGATCAGCGACACGGGAATCGCCGCGCAGGGCACAATCGTCGCTCGCCAATCCTGCAGAAACACGAAGATCACGATCACCACCAGGGCGACGGCGATGAACAGCGTCTCGTACACCTCGGCAATCGATGCTCGGACAAACGTCGTCGTATCAAACGGGATGTCATACCGCATCCCCGGCTGAAAATCCTTTTTCAGCTCCTCCATCTTGGCCTTGATCTTGTCTGCCAGATCGAGGGCGTTGGCCCCGGGCAGCTGGTAAATCGAGATTGTGGCGCAGGCTTTGGTCTCCCGTCCTTGCGAACCGAAGGCCGAGGCCCGGTTGTAATCCTTGCCGCCCGTTTCGACCCCTTTCACAGACTTGCCTTCATCCGTGTCGTAAAACGTATCGACCACCACGTCTCGCACGCGCGTCATGCGGGTGCCGTCCGACTTGACGACGATGTCGGCAAACTGTTCTTCCGTCTCGAGGCGTCCCAGCGTATTGACCACCAACTGGAACTCGGTCCCCGCCGGCGCCGGCTGCTCGCCAATCCGCCCCGCGGCGACCTGCACATTTTGTTCCTGGATCGCCCGCACGACGTCTTGCGTCGTCAGCTGGCGCTGGTCCAGCTTGTTCGGGTCCAGCCAGACGCGCATGCTGTAATCGGCGGCGCCAAAGATGGTCACCGATCCCACACCCTTAATGCGGCTCAATTCATCCTTGACATTGATCGTGGCGTAGTTGCTTAAAAACAGAGCATCATGAGCCGGGTCGTCGGAGGTGAGCGTAATGAACTGGACGATCTGCGTCGATTTCTTGCGGGTGGTAATTCCCTGGCGGCGGACATCTTCCGGCAGCTTGGGGTTCGCGATGGCCACGCGGTTCTGGACCAGGACGGTGGCCATGTCCATGTCGATGCCGATTTCGAAGGTGACGGTCAGGGTGTAGGAGCCGTCGTCGGCGCTGACCGAGGACATGTAGATCATGTCCTCGACCCCGTTAACCTCCTGTTCAATCGGCGCGGCGACGGTGTCGGCAACGACTTTGGCATTGGCCCCGGGATACGCCGCGGTGACCTCCACGGTGGGCGGGGTAATTTCGGGAAATTTCGAGACGGGCAAGGCCGTCTGCGACACGGCTCCAGCGATCACGATCACGATCGAGATCACCGAGGCAAAAATCGGGCGGTTAATGAAGAATCGTGAGAGCATATGCGAGACGAGCTGGGGGGGTTAGTCGCCGGAGGCCGGCCCTGGATTTTCGGCCGGCGGGGGATCTTCGTGCATGGCGATATCGAGCGAGTTGGCTTCTGCAGAGAGGTCGATGGTGGCGGGTGTCACCGGCGATCCGTCTCGCACCCGCTGGAGGCCGTCGATAATCACCATGTCGTCGGCCTTCAATCCCTGCTCGACCACCACCAGCCTTCCGTATTTCGGCCCCAGCACAAAATTCCGACGTTCGGCCTTCCCCTCACCGCTCAGCACATAACCATACCGCCCCACTTGATCCGCCCCCACCGCTCGTTCGGGGATCAGCAACGCGTTTTCTTTTTCCCCAACGGCCACACGCACGCGGACCGAATTGCCGGGCAGGATGACTTTCTCGGGATTAGAAAATTCTGCCTTGATCATCAAGGTTCCGGTGCCCGGGTCGATCCCCTGCATGTCGACATAGGTCAAATTTCCCTGAAAGGGAAAACCCTGGTCGCCGTCCCTCTGCAGTTCGGCCCCGATGTGTCGCACGTCGATTTCCTGTCTCTGCGGTCGCTCGGGCGCCTGCCTCTGAAACTCGTTCACATAGCGTTCGCTGATGTTGAACTTGGCCCAGATGGGGTCGTATTGGGTGATGGTGGCCAGGAGGGTTCCGTCGTCCACCAGATTCCCCTGCTTGACAAAGGTTTCGGAAATATTGCCAGCGATGTTGGCCTTGACCTCGGTGTATTCGAAGTCGAGTTCGGCGCGGTCCAGGGCGGCGCGGGCCTTGTCGCGGGCAGCCTGAGCCCCGTCCCGTTCCGCTCGGGCCTGCTCCCACCGGCTCTGGGAAGTAGCGTTTTCCTTCAGCAGCGACTCTTGGCGTTCGAATTCCAGCCCCGCTCGCTTGACGGCCACCTCGGCGATCTCCAGATCTGCCTTGGCCGAGTCGCGCGCCGCGCGGTACTCGCGTTGTTCGATCACGTACAGCACCTGGCCGACTTCGACCTTTTGGCCCTCCTGGAAACGAATCTCTTCCAGAAATCCCTGGACACGAGCCCGCACGTCTGCCTTATCGACCGGCTCGGTCTGCCCATTCTCGATCAAATACAGCTTCACCGTCTTTTGAATCGGCCGGGCCACCTTCACCGGTGGCGGAGGCGGAGGCTGATACTCGTTGGGCTGTTGGCAGCCGCAGACGTTTATCAGACCCACGGCCACCAGGACGCAAAGTCCACGTGCAATCATCAAAATTTACCCTTGCCTGGGAAAAGTGGTCTTCAATTTACGGAAACCGCAGGGGGTCGAGCCCCTTTTTGGTCAACAGGAATTTCGTGCCGGCACGAAAGGTTCCTGGCGAAAAAGGCGCCTGACCCCGGCTGAGCACCGTTGCGCCAGGGTCTTCAGTTGTAATCGAAACGGCGGGCAAAAAGAAGCGGCCACGAAATGCACCACGCCTTCGCCACCGGTTTGTGTCCATCATCGGTTGCTGTTGATCATCACCATCTCAATCGCGGCTGCCATGGGCAATATGCAAGCCGACCAGCCGAGCCACCAGGACGGCCAAATAGAGTTGTCCGGTGACCGCCTGCAAGCTGGAAAGGGAGCGGGCGGCAGAAC
>CAYFZZ010000122.1:0-11341 GCA_964347545.1 uncultured Planctomycetaceae bacterium
GTGTGCTGCAATCCGCTAAGGTGTTACCAAAAATTATAAAACAGTCTCAAACTCTACGAAAAAGGCGGGCACGGTATGCGCGGATGTGACTGGTTTACTCCAATGTCACAATGGCTGAAAGAGAATCAGCTCCTTAAGTAAAAAGGATGAGACTAACAAGCCCAATATGAATGAAGAAACGTGACATCGACAAGCACAGCAAGAGTATATGGCTCATTGCTATCCTGAGCATATCGCTATTTGCCCCTCTCTCTACCCTCGCTGAAGATCATGTCTCTTCCATCGATACGGGTACGATCCGCGATCACACCGTGCCGTTGGTGCAAACGCCAGCGCAATTCAAGCCGCACCGACAGGCGGGTTCTTTCAATCTGGAAGAAGGGAAAGAAATCACAAGTTTTGATGCCTGGCAGATGAATTCGATCTACCCGCGCCCTAACATACAAACAAAACAATGATGAGAGCACACCTGATGAAAACCTTCAGAACCCTACTCCTCCTTGCGCTGCTCGCCTCCGAGTGCAGCGCGCAGGAGCCGAAGGTAGCCATCGAGACCCCTGCGATGCCGGAGAACCCGCCGAAAACCTGGCTGACCTATCACCTGGCACACCCCGAACCAGAAGAAACAGCAACAGCCGGCGACCCCAATCCTGCCTTTTTCTGGAAGGGTCGTTACCACCTGCACTACATCTACAAACACCAGACGGGGTCTGTCTTTGCCCATGTTTCCAGTGACGACATGGTGCACTGGAAGTGGCATCCCACCGTCCTGGGGCCAACAACGATGGGGCACGGCTTGTGGAGCGGAACAGGTTTCATTACCAAGGACGGGCGGCCGGCCATGGTCTATTTTGGCCATAAATCGGAGCGGAACTGGATTTCCTACGCCCTGGACGACAACCTGGACCAATGGAGCAAGCCGCATGAAATGCTGCCGTATTATAAGGATGACAAGCCGGTAACAGATATGCCTTACTTCGATCCCGATCTCTGGATCAACAATGGTATCTACTACGGACTCAACGGGCGCAACAGACGTTCATCCGCGGTGATCATGAAGTCCGATAACCTGAAGGATTGGGACTACATCGGGGAGTTGCTTCATCCGGATTTTAACGAGGAGAAGCTCGGGGTCGGAAGGGACGAGGATATTTCCTGTCCCAACATGTTCAAGCTGGGAGACAAATGGGTGCTTCTCTCCATCAGTCATCGATTGGGCTGCCGGTATTTCATCGGTGATTTCAAAGACGAGCGATTCCTGCCCGAGCAGCATGGCCTGATGAATTGGGCCGCCTGGGACTTTATGGCTCCCGAATCTTTGCTGACGCCAGACGGCCGGCGAGTCATGTGGGCCTGATGCACCCCAAGGGTTGCCACAATTCAGAAATTCGGCAGAGAGAAGAACTTTTATCAGCTTTTGAAAGGCAAGATCCAAACCGGCATCCAGTCCCTGCCCCGCGAGCTGAGCCTTTCCGAGGAGGGCACCCTGCTGATCAAACCCCTGCGTGAACTGAAAAAACTACGCACCGATGAAAAAAGCGTGCAAAACCTCACGGTCAAAAGTGATACCACTCATGTTCTCAAGGACATTTCTGGCGACACCATGGAACTGGAGATCGTGCTGGAAGCCCCCACAGCCAAAGAAGTCGGTATTAAAGTGCTCTGTGATCAAGAAGGTAACAAGGGCTTCACCATTGCTTCCGGCAAGGGGAAGAAGACTCTAACCGTCGACTACATCAACCCGCCCTTCGAGTTGAAGGAAGGCGAGGACCTCACCTTGCACATCTTCATCGACAAGAACCTGATCGAAGTGTTTGCCAACGACCGCCAGGCCGCCGTGGCGTGGCATGACTATGATCCGCAGGATCTCCACGTCAGCCTGTTCAGCAAGGGCGGGGACCTGAAATGCAAGAGCCTTTCCTCGTGGCAGATGAATTCAATCTATGCGGAGGCTGCGTCCCAGCAGAGATAGAGCGGTTGCACGGGAAGAAGAGCGCATGCAGCAACATCGAAACGAGGATGCGTGTATAATGAACAGAGTCACTTTGGTTTCCTGCATATTGGCCTCGCTGGGTGCCCTTTCTCTCTCCCATGGGCAAAGTACCAAAACGGGGGAAGTTCCCAAATTCTCCTTTTCTCAGACTCTTGAGAAACAGGAGGCTGAGCTAGCGGCCAATCCTATGCTCCAGCGCTTCGCGGAATCGCGCAAGGAGTTGCTCAAGCACCCCCACTATCCCATCTACCATTTCTCCAGCGCAGAAAACCGGCACAATGACCCCAACGGGTTGTGCTTCTGGCAAGGACGTTGGCACTTATTCTACCAGGGATATCCAATTGAAACCCATACGCATTGGGGGCATGCGATAAGTGATGACCTCGTGCATTGGCGTGACCTTCCCTATGCGCTTTACCCTGGGCCTGAGAAGAAATGTTTTTCCGGCAATTGCCTGGTCGAAGAAGGTCGCGTGATTGCGTTCTACCCGGGTATCGGTGTGGGAAAGATGGTGGCCGTCTCGAGCGATCCCTTACTGCTGAACTGGGAGAAACTGGACGAAAATCCAGTCATTCCGCTCGAAAAACCCGGCGGTGGTGGAGACGGATTTATATGGAAAGAAAAGGATGTCTACTATGCGCTGAGTTCCGGAAAAAGGGAAAACGAGCCCAGTGGAAAGTTCTTGAGAAATGTCGATCTCCTCCGGTCCAAAAACCTGGTCGACTGGGAGTTCATGCATCCCTTTATTGAAAATGATATTTATGCCCAGGTCGGAGGCGATGGTGCCTGCCCGTATTTCCTGCCCATTGGAAAAGATAAGCACATCTTTTTGCATTTCAGCCATAAACGGGGGAGCCAGTATCTGGTGGGGAATTACGACAGAAAGCGTCACAAGTTCATCGTCACCGATGGGGGGGCGTTGACTTTCAGTCCCGTCAGGAATGGCGGTCTGCACGCACCTTCCGCATTCGTCAACCCGAACGGGG
The DNA here is from genome assembly GCA_964347545.1 of uncultured Planctomycetaceae bacterium. GTDB lineage: Bacteria > Planctomycetota > Planctomycetia > Pirellulales > UBA7805 > CS4-C045. Next base: position 2,980 of record CAYFZZ010000122.1, read on the forward strand.
ATGGAAGCGTCATCGCCATCTGGAACGTCAACCCGGCCAAGAAGACGGAGGGTTTTAATCAATGCATGAGCCTGCCCAGGAAACTGACCTGGAATCAAGACCATCTCTTTGCCCCCTTGGGGATAGAACCCTGCGGCGACATCGAATCCCTGCGTGGAGAGAAAACCTCGGTAAGCGCTCAAACCATCCCGGCCAATGAAGAAATCGTTCTGGATACCGTTCAGGGAAATACGATGGAACTAGAGCTAGAGATTGATCCCCAGCAGTCCGGCGTCGTGGAGCTCAACGTCCTGCGTTCACCGGACGGCCAGGAAAAAACCCGCATCCTTCTGATGAGAGAACGTGGGATACGCCGTGCCGAGACCTTGGAACAAGTGCGTACTAATGGAATGAATTACGACAGCGTGGTGATTCTCGATGTGACCCAGGCATCGACGTCACCGGAGGTCATTCCCCGTATGCCGGAAACGGCTTCAGTCTTCCTTGAGAAAAACGAAAACTTCAAACTCCGTGTGTTTGTGGATAAAAGTATCGTGGAGGTGTTCGTCAACGGGAAGCAGGCACTTGCCTGCAGGACCTATCCGGACCGTGAAGACAGCACCGGGGTGTCCCTGATTGCCAGAGGCAGCGAAGCAAAACTGGTCAACTTCTCTGCCTGGCAGATGAACTCAATCTACCCAGATTCAAACTGAAATAACTATGAACAAAACGCACATCATCAAATCCCTCCTCGCAGCGGGATGCGCGCTTGCGCTTCTCTCCGATGGACACGCGCAGACGGAAAAACCCGCCACGGCGGGCAAAACCAACATCATCTTCATCCTTGCCGATGACATGGGGATTGATTCCGTGTCGGCGAACAATGAGGCGATGGGACCGCTCAAAACACCCCACATCGACCGCTTGATCAGCCAGGGCATGAACTTCACCGATGCCCACTCGGGCTCGGCCGTCTGTACCCCCACCCGTTACGGTCTGCTTACCGGGCGCTACTGCTGGCGGACCCGCTTGAAAACCCAGGTTCTCTGGAGCTGGGGTGCTCCACTGATCGAGCCGGAGCGGCTAACCGTTGCCGAGCTGCTGCAGCAACAGGGGTATGCCACCGGAATGGTCGGCAAGTGGCATCTGGGCATGACCTGGTTCGACAAGGAGGGCAAACCCGCCAACGCACATCTCAAACTGACAGACGCTTCATTCCGCACAGATAGCAGGGAGCGTGTGGCCGAGGTTGGACGTAGTGTCGATTTCACCAAGGCGGTGCGGGGAGGGCCCATTGATCATGGCTTTGATTACTACTTCGGCGTGGATGTGCCCAACTTTCCACCCTACCTCTGGATCGAGAACGATAAAACCGTAGGCATTCCATCCGTTCCAAAACCTAAAAAAATGTATGGTTCCCCCGGGCCCATGTTGCCGGGATGGAAACTGGAAGACATTCTCGTGGGACTTGGTAACAAGGCATCCTCCTGGATCACGGAGCAAAGCAAGCAGGACAAGCCTTTCTTCCTCTATCTGCCACTGACCTCACCGCACACGCCGATAGCTCCCAGCAAAGCCTTCCAGGGCAAGAGCGGGATCAGTGCCTACGGGGATTTCATCCTGGAAACTGACTGGGTGGTTGGGCAGGTCATGCAAGTGCTCAAGGAAAGCGGACAAGCGGAGAACACGCTGCTCATCTTCAGCACGGACAACGGAACCTCGCCCCAGGCAAACTTTGAAGAGCTGGAGTCCAAAGGGGTGGACCTACGGCATAATTTCAAGGGGGAAAAACGCCAGATCCACGAGGGCGGTCACCGGGTTCCCTTTGTGGCAAGATGGCCGGCAAGGATCAAGGCGGGGTCGACTTGCAAGCAGACCATCTGCATGAATGACTTCATGGCCACCGTGGCCGACCTACTCGATGTATCGTTGCCTGAAAATTCGGCCGAGGACAGCACCAGCATCCTCAAACTTCTAACTGGGGAAGCAACTGAACTCCCCAACCATCCAAGTATTGTCAACCACAGCATGGGTGGCCATTTTGCCATCCGCAAGGGCAAGTGGAAACTGGTTCCCAAGCCACGCGTGCAGCTCTACGATCTGGACGCGGACCCCAAGGAAAGTCAGAACCTCGCTGCGTCTCATCCGGAGATTGTCAAGGAGATGGCAGAAACGCTCGAGAGGTACAAGAAGAGCGGTCGTTCGACAACGAGGTAAGTCGTTGCCAGATTATGAGGAGATTCTTCAGGACAATCAGCAAAAGGATCGAACGAAAATGAAGAAATTTGGAATTGCGCTGTTAACACTGGTCAGTACCTGTGCGTTCGCAGCGGAAAAGCCGAATGTGCTCTTCATTGCGATCGATGACCTGAATCATTGGGTCGGGCATCTAGGCCGAAATCCTCAGGCAAAAACACCGCATATCGACCGTCTCGCGGCTATGGGCACCTCCTTCATCAATGCCCATTGCGCCGTGCCTGCATGTGAGCCATCCCGCTGCGCGATCATGGGAGGCAGGCGCCCATGGAACTCAGGTTGCTACTTGAATCGTCACGATTGGAAAAAAATTCAACCGGTGGGCGATGGCCTTAGCGCCCAGTTCCTTAAAGCGGGTTATTATGTGGCAGGCTCGGGAAAAATATATCACAACATGGAGTTCTTCCCCGAGGAATGGACCGAGTACATGTCGATGAAAGGGTACAGTCGCGACGGAGCGGGAGTGAAAAAATACGATGGTTATCTTGACGATAAAAAGCACCCTGAACTGAAGGATCAGGACATCGTGGATTGGCATAGTGTCGATTATTGTATCGATAGGATCAAAGGGAACAGAGGCGATAAGGAAAAACCATTCTTCCTTGCCTGCGGACTGTACAAACCTCACCTCGCCTTCGTTGCTCCACGCAAATATTATAAGGGTTTCCCACTGGAATCCATCGAGCTGCCTCCCCATCGTGAAGATGATCTGGACGATATACCCGCTGCCGGTATCAAGATGGCTGGGCCGGGTGGGGATCACAGGAAATTCCTGAAATCCGGTCGTTGGAAAGCCGCCATCCAATCCTACCTCGCTACGATCGCCTATACGGATATGAATGTCGGCCGCCTGCTCGATGCGCTCGATACCAGTCCCAGGAAAGACAACACAATCATCGTTCTGTGGACTGACCACGGTTGGTCACTGGGGGAAAAGCAGCATTGGCGGAAATTTGCTCTTTGGGAAGAAACCACACGCACTCCTTACATTTGGGTGGTGCCGGGAATGACCAAGCCAGGCACCAGGTCAAGCCGTCCCGTCGATCTGATGAGCCTTTACCCCACGCTCTGTGAACTGGCCGGTATCGAACGACCCCGGCACGTCGAGGGGCACAGCATTGTCTCCTTACTAAAGGACCCCAACCAGTCATGGAAACACCCCGCAATCACGACCTATGGCAAAGGTAACCACGCGGTCCGAACCGAGATTCATCGATACATTCGTTATGCGAATGGAGATGAGGAGCTCTATCATAACGACGAAGATCCGTACGAGTGGACGAACCTCGCCAACGACAAACAATACGAGCGACTAAAGAATCAACTGGCCCAGCACTTGCCCGGAAAAGAAATCAACCCTGCGCCAAAGAAGTGAAAGTGATTATGCAAATTACAAGACTTGCCATAGCGATCGCATTCACTTTACCCATGGCCCAGGCCCATGCGGAGACACTCTCGAAAAAACCCAACATCCTGTTCATTATGCTGGATGACCTGGGCAAGGAATGGGTCAGCTGCTACGGGGCGGATGACATCGAGACACCCCATATCGACGCCCTGGCCGCCGGTGGCATGAAGTTCAACAACGCCTACTCCATGCCGCAGTGCACGCCGTCGCGCGCGACACTGCTCACCGGTAAGTACCCGTTTCGTAACGGCTTCGTCAACCACTGGGACGTGCCGCGTTGGGGTATTGGCTACTTTGACTGGAAGCAGAGGCAAAACACCATCTTTGCCCGGCTGATGAAAGACCTGGGTTATGCGACCTTCGCGGCCGGCAAATGGCAGATCAACGACTTCCGCATCGAGCCCCAGGCCATGAAGAAGCACGGCTTTGATGACTGGGCGATGTGGACCGGCTATGAGACCGGCAATCCTCCCAGCGGGGAAAGATACCAGGACCCCTACATCAATACCCCGGAGGGGAGCAAAACCTACAAGGGCAAGTTCGGACCGGACATCTATACCGAGAGACTCATTGAGTTCATGCGCAAAAATAAAGAGAAGCCCATGTGCCTCTACTTCCCGATGGCCCTGCCTCACACCCCCATGATTTCCACCCCGGACGAGCCCAAGGCCAAGAGTAAACTGGACAGACAAAAAGCCATGGTGCGCTACCTCGACAAAAACGTCGGGCGCCTGGTCAAGGCCCTCGAGGAGCTGGGGATTAGAGAACGGACCATCATCATTTTCACCACGGATAACGGCTCCACGGCAAGCATCACCGGGACCCGCGATGGGAAAAAAGTCCAAGGGGCAAAATCGCAGCAGGTCGAAGCCGGCATTTGCGCTCCTTTCATCGTGAACTGTCCGGGTCTGGTGCCCGCCGGGGTTGAAACGAATGCCCTGACCGACTTCTCCGATCTTCTGCCGACTTTTGTCGAGCTCGGTGGCGGGCAAGTTCCCGGAGACCTGATCGTCGACGGCAAGTCGATCGCTTCGCTGCTCCTCGGCAAGGAAAAGGATTCCAAGCGCAAGTGGATTATGGCCCTTGGATCTGGCAAGGCCAGGCTGGACGACAAGGGCGTGAGAGGCAGGCAGGATTTCATGACCCGGGTTCTCAGGGACAAGCGCTACAAGGTCTGGGTCTCCACCGAGAAAAAGATCATCCGCCTGCACGACCTCACCGAGGACCCGTGGGAGCAAATCAACCTGCTCAACAGCGGAGAGAAAGCCCACAAAAAGGCTCTCGCAAAATTCCAAAAAGTGCTCGACACCCTCCCGGACAAGGATGCCCGGCCTTTGTACGAACCACGGGCTGAGAATCCATGGGACAAGAAGGCCCGCAGGTTGCAATAGATCGAACCCAACGTTGCAGGTGACGCTTGCCAGCGCGCCGGAACGCGATCGTTACCCGACCAACCTCAGGACGACCTCCACACCCACCATCCCCCGCAACCAGCGGACCAGGCGGTGCAACTGGCTACCCTTGGGGGTGCCATGGTTTACCTTTCGCTACAGAAAAGCGCTCAGGGAGCGTGAAATCCGTTAAGGCGCCCTTAAGGCATCGCGGTGTTGTTCAGCAGCTCTCCGCGGGCTTCTGCCACATTGCGAATGCGGTCCTGGCGGGTCCGGGCAACACGCAAAAGTACCTTGCGCCGCCAATCGCTTTGTGATACAAAATATATGCTGCGTTGCTTGCTCTGAATCCGCATAAAATCTCCGACTACCTTAGACTTCCCGCCAGCTTTCAACACCAAGATGAACACAACAATCCGCTTTTTCGTTCCTCATGTTACTGCGCTGTGCCTCTGCACCGCCGTCCTCCTGTCTTCTTCGCGGCACGCCACCGCCCAGATACCGCAGTCGCAAGTCTCTGCCGACTGGCAGGCCCTGGGATGGATACTGCCCGAAAGCTTTTCCCCCGATCAGATCGCCCTCTTCCAGGGACTCAACGCAGCTCGCGGAACCTGGTCGTTCGAGGCGAAGACCGTTGCTGGCGATACCACCACCGCCCTGACAGGCAACCTCGTGACCACGGGCGGCTCGCAAGGAGGCTTGGCATCGGGCTGGAACCTGATCTGGTCTTGGCCCGCCGAGAATCCACGACACGCAATCGTCGAGCGTATCCTGGCGACAACCCGTACCGGCGAAGCGCCCGCTGAGCCTGAGAAACTGAGCAGCCTAAATTCCTTGCCGGGATGCAACACTGCCAAAGAGGATCCGAAATCTCCGATCCCCGGATCATCCGCTACCTGCCGGCGGAGGCCACCGACATCAGACTGATCAGTGATCGGAACGAGCACATGGCGCATTACCGGATCTCGGCGGAGGCCTTCGACAGGTTCCTGGCAGGAGTCTGGGAGCGCTACCGCAAAGAGCGTGCCGCCAAGCCGACGTCGTGGGTCGACTACAGCGAGGAACAAATCACCGCCGCACGCCAAGGCTCTCCGGTGGGACGCTACCAGCCAAGGGTGCGCTCAACGGACATCATCTTTAAAAAACCCATCGTGTGGGAACCGCTGGAGAACGCGACAAGATACGAAGGACCGCGCAAAATGAGTGCCGCCGGGGCGACTTACTAATTCGACCGTGAGACGGGCATCGCCTGCCATGACGCCGGCTACTGGTAAGCGGCAGACCGAACGCCTCTCAGACTTTTCTCCGCTTAGAACAGCGAAACAAACGGGTTTGGCGTAGAACAATCATGGGAACGATTAAAATGATGAAGAAAACGATCAAGGGGGCGGTCGCGTTGCTTGTTTTGGAAATGATGCTGCCGTCGGTCCGTGCAGAAACGCGTCAGCGGCCCAACTTTCTGATCCTGTTCGCTGATGATATCAGTGCCTCGCATCTGGGATGCTACGGTGCACCGAATCCCGGTACGAGTCCGAACATCGACCGGTTGGCGAAAGAGGGGATTCGTTTCGATAACATGTTCGTGACCGCGGCGACCTGCGCGCCTGCGCGGGCAGAGCTTTACACCGGGTTGTTTCCGGAACGCAACGGCGTGTTCAGGAACCATCAGCCCGCGATCTCGGGAACACGCAGCGTTGCCCATTACCTCTCCCAGCTCGGCTACCGCGTGGGCCTGGCCGGGAAAAAACATTACAGCCCTGCCAGTGTCTACCCGTTTGAATATCTGAAGGGATTCTGCCCGAAGGCCGCCCAGGCCCAGCCGCCGGCAGACGACTGGACCCACGTCAGGAAATTTATGAGCCGGGATTCGGACCAGCCGTTCTGCCTCTTCATCTGCTCGATCCATGCCCACGCTCCGTGGGACGCGGGGGACAGTTCCCGGTGGAAACTGGAGGAGCTGAAACTTCCTCCGAATCTCGCCGACACGGAGGTGACGCGGCGTTCCTATCGAGAACTGCTGGCCGAGGTGAGGGTGTTTGATGATCAGGTAGGCAAGGCTGAAGAGCTGCTAAAAAAACTCGGGCTGGATGAAAATACCGTCCTTATCGTGTTGGACGAAAACGGCACAGGGATGCCCGGCGGCAAGTGGTCGACGTTTGACTGGGGTGTCCGTTCGGGCTGCGTGATGAAATGGCCCGCATCGTACAAGGCCAACTTTTCAACCACTGCCATCGCCCAGTATTGCGACATCCTGCCGACGCTGATCGAGGCCGGCGGCGGAGCGGTTCCGGGGTCACTGGATGGGAAAAGCCTGTTGCCGCTGATCCAGGGAAAGACAACCAAGCATCGACAATACGCCTACTTCATTCACAATAACCGTGATAACTCGAATAGGGAGAAGAAGCCGATGAAGGATCCGCACATTTCCCTGCGGGCGGCAACCGATGGGCGCTATAAGCTGATCTGGAACCTGACCCCTGGAAACATGTATGGCACGAAGAACATCAACGGGGTTGATTATGGTGATGTGAATCGAGGCTCCAGCGCCACCAAGATCTATCAATCATGGCTGGCGGCCGCGGACTCTGACCCACAGGTCAAAGACCTGCTGCGGCGGATTCGATATTATCCAGAGATCCAGCTGTTCGATCTGCAGGAAGATCCGTGGGAGCTGAATGACCTTGGAAACAACCCGCAGCACCAGTCCAAGATACACGAGTTGAAAACGGCCATCAGCGACTGGATGAAGCAGCAGGGCGATGACGGACATCTGGAAGGCAAAGGGATCAAGTATTCAGACATGCCTTTTGCAGGCAGCCCCCGATAGTCGCTGGGGATGGAACAGCTTGGAAATCGGGGTCGGACCAGGGCCAGCGTTGATTTACACGGACTGACGCCCCCGCTGGGCGTTTGGCGAGCCAGCTGAACCCGATCGCCGACGGGTGAATACCATGAGCATCATCTCCCATGGACACAACATGTCTTCCGGGCCCGCCGCAGTGGATCCGGAGGTTGCCCGCCTGCGTGCGGCGCTCGCCCAGTTCCAGCTGGGGCGCTTTTTGCTGGAAAACCTGGGCCTGAATGGGCGTTGGACGTCTTACGTCTTAATGCACCCGGACCGGGGGGCAGACGCCCATCTCAGCAGCGACGGCTCGCCGCTCACCGAGCTGGAGTCCTGGCTTTTGAACCGTTGCCCGATCTTTCTGGCCACGCAAGAGCGGTTCAGAATCTTCCGGGATCTGACCCAACCCCTCGTGCGCCCCGGCATGCAACTGGCCTCGCTTCCCGCCGGCTGGATGGATGACTTGCTGACCCTGGACTACGCCAA
>CAYFZZ010000123.1:0-9368 GCA_964347545.1 uncultured Planctomycetaceae bacterium
GGGGGAGGGGGAGGTGGAAGGTGGAAGGTAGAAGGGGGAAGGTGGAAGGGGGAAGGGAGAAGGTAGAAGAGGGAAGAGGGAAAAGAGCAGAGGGACGGGGGACGGGGGAAGAGGGAAGGGGGCGTTTAGGTGTAGGGGCAGGCGGCTTGCTGGCCGGTTTCTTTCGCTTCCAGCGGCGGGAGGGTGTCGGCACAGGCGGGCTGGGCGATGGGACACCGCGTGCGGAAAGCACAGCCGCTGGGTTTGTTCAGCGGTGTCGGAATCTCGCCTTCCAAACGTTGCCGTGGGGGACGATCTTTGGAGGGATCGGGACGGGGCACGGCCGAGACCAGGGCGCGGGAGTAGGGGTGGGCCGGGTGGCGATAGACCGGATCGCTGGCACCGATCTCGATCAGGTTCCCCAGGTACATCACGGCAATCTGGTCACTGATGTGGTATACGACCGACAGGTCATGGGCCACGAAAAGATAGGTCAGCCCCAGTTCGTCCTGCAGGTCCTGCAAGAGGTTGATCACCTGAGCTTGGACGGAGACGTCCAGCGCCGAGACCGGCTCGTCGGCAACGATCAGCTGGGGGTTCACCGCCAGGGCTCGAGCGATCCCGATCCGTTGCCGCTGGCCTCCCGAAAACTCGTGGGGATAGCGCCCGGCATGATCGGGCTGCAGGCCGACTCGGTCCAGCAGCCAGTGCACCCGCTGGACGCGTTGTTTCTTGGTCAGGGGGGTATGGATCCGCAGGGGTCCTTCGATGATGCTGCCCACGGTCATGCGCGGGTTTAGCGACGAGAACGGATCCTGGAAGATCATCTGGATCTGGGACCGCAGCGGTCGCATCTGGGCCCGGGGCAGTTCCAGCAGATTGACGACCCCTTTGTCGGTGTGAAACAGGATCTGGCCTTCTTGATGCACACCCGGGACGGTGGCGGCCAGGATATTGACTACTGCTTTGGCGATGGTCGTTTTGCCGCAGCCGGATTCCCCGACCAGCCCCAGGGTTTTCCCTCGGTCGATCCGAAACGAGACCCCGTCGACAGCGCGGACTTCGCCCACTTTGTGCCGCAGCACGCCACCCCACACGGGATAGCCGATCTTGAGGTCTTTGACTTCCAGTAAGACGTCGGACATCGCTGCTGGTATCCGTCTGCCGCTCGCGGAGGCCCCGCATCACCCGCATAAATGGCGGAAGTGTATGGGAATCGAACCCATTGGCGACCGGCTTTACCGGCCGCCCAACGGTTTTGAAGACCGCGGCCACCACCAGGTGTGCGAACACTTCCCTCCGTCGCGGCGGGGTCATTATACAACGATTGGCGGATCACACAGCGCGACCTTGCGGGTCGCTCGACAGGGCCCGGCGGCGCGAGCCTGTCGTTCCGCCGTTTTTCAGACGCGATCGGCCATAATGGCGAAGATCCCGAACAGGGCGCCCAGCGATACACCGACCAGAAATCCGATGCCTACGGCCAATTCGGTGCGGATCCGCGGCTGGCCGCGGCTGACCAGCGAGGCGAACAGCCCCAGCATCGCCCCTCCGACACCGCAGGCGGTCGCGATGACAAACAACTTGGCCAGCGGGTCAGCCATGGTGATCACGAACATAGCCCATGGGGGGGGAGGGCGACAGGCCACCTGGCGGCGGGCGGCGGGGGATCGACCCGGTGCTCGATCGCAGCTGGGACAGCCCCCCACCCGGGCTCCTACCGCCAGGGCCTACACGCGCGGGCGGCCATGGGGCAGAATAACTCCCGGCCGGTGACCGCTCCCCGAGGAACGGGCCCAGCTAAAAAAACGACGCCCCGCAGGCCGCGGGGCGATCTGTGGCCTGCCTGGCGGGAGGGAGGAAACCGGTGAGGTTGATTGTCTTGATCGCGATGGCCGGCGCGGCGGGGGCCGTGGGACGCTATGTCCTGGGCGGCTGGACCTATCGCTGGCTGGGAGAAGCCTTTCCCTATGGCACCCTGGCCGTCAATCTGCTGGGGTGTTTCCTGCTGGGGACGGTCCAGCAGCTGGGCGAACAGACCCACCTGTTCACGCCCGAGACGCGGATCGTCCTGGCGATCGGTTTTCTGGGGGCCTTTACAACCTACTCCGCGTTCGGCTGGGAAACCTTCCGCCTGCTGGCCGACAACCGCTGGGGACCGGCCCTGGCCAACGTCGCCGCTCACCTGCTGCTGGGCCTGGTCGCCGTCTGGGCGGGAATCACCCTGGTGCGGGCCTGGATGGGAGGTGGATAATGCGGACGTTGGACGGCGAGCAGGTGTTGATGCGGATCTTTATCGGGGAAGGGGACCAGTATCAGGGGAAGCCGTTGTACCAGGAGCTGATCGAGCTATTCCGGCGCGAAAAGCTGGCCGGGGCCACCGTCTTGCGGGGCATCATCGGCTTGGGGGCCAAGAGCCATCTGCACACCACGCGCCTGTTGCGGCTGAGCCAAGATTTGCCGCTGGTGATCGAGGTGGTCGACAGCCAGCAGAATATCGACCGCGTAATGCCGCACATCGACCAGACCGTGCGGGAAGGGCTGATCACCATGGAAGAGGTCCGCGTGCTGCGTTACGCCCCCGCGGGGGAACCGCCACCATGATCACCCGCAGCTGCCTTGAGGAGCGACCATGGCGCCGATGAAGCGGCCGGCTCGGCCACATCCCGAACGCGAGGGGACGGTTTCGATTAGCGAGGCCGCCCGGCGGTTGCAGGTCACGCCCAAGCTGATCCGCCGGTGGCTGGGCACCCGCAAGCTGAACTTCGTGCAGATCCGCGGCGAGTTGCGGATCCCGCTGGAGGAACTGATGCCGCTGGTCGACCAGCGGGCCGCGGCCCCGCGCCAACGTACCCGCCGCGTGCCCAAGTGAGATCCGCCCCGGGCCGGGGGAGCAACCGGCCCGGGCATTTATCCCGGCAAAAAAAATTAGACAGGATCAACAGGATTAACAGGATCAAATTTTTTTGATCGGTCCCAGTCCTTTCCACAAATCAGTCCGATAATACTTCCTCCACCCATCCTGTTCATCCTGTTCATCCTGTCAAAAATAAAACGCGGTGAAAGAATTTAGACAGGATCAACAGATTCAATTTAGACAGGATCAACAGGATTAACAGGATCAAGATTTTTTTGATCGGTCCCATTCCTTTCTACAAATCAACTCGACAAAAAATTCCTCCACCCATCCTGTCCATCCTGTTCATCCTGTCAAAAAAATAGATTCTCCCTTCCGGGATCGAGCCAACGCGGTGCGATCGTCGGGAGGTTTTCTTTAGTCCAGCCGAGCGCGGAAGGCGTCGCTGAGCGCCAGGATCTCGGCCACCGTCAACTGCTCCGCTCGCCGGTCCGGGCTCGCCTGGCAGTCGGCCAGCACCTGGTCCACATCCGCCTTTTTCAGTTGCCCCTTGAAGGCGCTGACCAGCACGCTGCGTAAGTATTTGCGGCGGTGAAAGAACAGAGCTCGGGTGAACCGATGAAAGAAGTCGAGGTCCGCGATGCGGCGGCGTTTTTCCGGGTCCAGGACGATGTGCACAATCGCGGATTCAACCTTGGGCCGTGGCCAGAAGACGGTGGGGGGCAAGATGCGGATCAGGCTCACCTCACACTGGCTCTGCACCCACACGCTCAAGTGCCCATAGTCCTTGGTCCCGGGCTGGGCGGTCAGCCGGTCGGCCAGCTCTTTCTGGATGGTGACGGTCATGGTCTGCGGCGGGGAGGGCTGGGCCAGCAGGTTACTGATCAACGGCGTGGCGATGTTGTAGGGCAGATTGGCCACCAGCTTGAAATGTCTTGCGGGGCCCGCCTCCCGTTGCTGGTCCACAGCGTCCAGAACTCGCTTGTCGATCGTGTTCTTGTTCCGCAGGGCATCCTGACACAACATGGTGACATTTTCGCAGCCCGCCAGCTCTTCCGCCGCCATCTGAAACAGATGGCGATCCAATTCGACCGTCACCACCGCCGCCGCTCGGCCGGCCAGCATGCCGGTCATCCCTCCCGTGCCGGTACCGACTTCCAGAATCACGTCCTCGGGGGTGATCGCGGCCGTCTCGACCAGCAGCCGGAGCAGGTTCAGGTCGATCAGAAAATTCTGTCCGTGGCGGGCATGGGGTTCCAGCCCCACTTCGCGAAAACGCCGCTTGAGGTAGGAGACGGTTTGTCGACCGGGGGTGGACACGATGGGGCTAGGGGGTTGGAGGAACGGGAAGGGGACTTTTGCGGGGCCAGGTCGCCAGCGGCAACGAGCTTGCGTGGCAGTTCTTCGCTCAGCCCCCGCCGACGGCCTTGGCCGCGTACTTGGCCAGCAGGTCGGTTTCGATGTTGACCGGATCGCCGATGGCCAGCTGGCCCAGCGTGGTGACGGCCAGCGTATGGGGAATCAGTTGCACGCTGAAAGACTCTTCGCTGACGTCAACCAAAGTCAGGCTGACGCCATCGACGGCGACGGAGCCTTTAGAGACCATGTATCGCGTGAGGTTGGGGGGGACGGCGAAGGTGAACATCGACCATTCGCCCTGGTCCTGGCGGGCCTGGAGGGTCCCCACGCCATCGATGTGGCCGGTGACGAAATGGCCGCCCAGGGGGTCGCCGGCCCGCAGGGACGCTTCCAGATTGACTTGGCTGCCGACGGCCAGCTGGCCCAGGTTGGTGCGGGCCAGCGTCTCGGGGCCGGCCTCAAACGTCAGCTGCGGGCCGGCGACCTCCACGACGGTCAGGCAGCACCCGTTGACGGCAATACTGGCTCCGCAGGGGGCGTCGGCGGCGGTCGCCGGGTCCCGGATCACCAGTCGCCGGCCGGCCCCTTCGATGGTGACGGCCACGACCTCTGCCAGCGCCTGCACGAGCCCGGTGAACATGGCGGCGACTGCCTCAAAAAATCGGCTCGTGCTGGGCCCACCGCTGATGCAGCCACTGCCGGAAGAAGAGGAGGGGTGGTGCCAGGACGTACACGGCAGCCAGAGCCGGCAGGGAATAGCCGGGGATGACCAGCACCGGGATCGCGGCAAAGATCAGGCCCACCACGTGGCCCAGGCTGCGCTGGCCGCGGATGAACTGATTGATCGGGTGGGGATACGGGATCCGCGAAACCATCAACAGCGAGAGGATCACCACGAAAACGGGCAGCAGCCACTGCACGATTTCGTCCACGAACTGACGCTGTTCGGGTGCCGAACGCAGGTTGTAAAACAACAAGGCAAACCCCGCGATGGCTCCTGCGGCCGCCGGCGTGGGCAGCCCGCTGAACCAGGCGTGATCATCTTTTTCTGTCGTTTCCACGTTAAAGCGGGCCAGGCGCAGCGCGGCGCAGGCCGCAAAGGTGGCGGCGATCATCCAGACCAGATTCCGATGCTCGAACGTAAACGCCGGACACATCTTGACCATCAAGAACCCCGGCGCAATCCCGAAGGAAACCGCGTCACAGAGGCTGTCCAGCTGAGCCCCGAAGTCGGAGGTCTGCCGAGCCATCCGTGCCACGCGGCCGTCCAAGGCGTCGAAGACCATCGCCAGCAGAATCAGCCAGCTGCTCAACATCACATTCTGCGTGGGATCCTCGCGATCAAACCGCCGCGGGGCCTGCGCCAGATCACGGATCGTGATCGAGCTCGTGGCCGGGGTCACGTCTGTCTCTTCCGTAGGGGCCACGATCCGCGAGGCAACCACGATGGCAAAGAAGCCACACACCAGGTTACCCAGGGTGAACATCGTGGGCACAACGGCAATCGTGCGGATGCGAGGCATGGGGCGGGGGGTGGTTTGGCTCAGCGGGGGTGGGCGGTCAGGTTGGCCGTGGCAGCGACAGGTCGGGAAAACCTCCCGGGGTGGCGGGCAGGAGAACTAATCGGTCAGCCCTGGGCGGTAGCGAGCCAGCACGGTCGCGCCGGCCTTGATTTTCTGACCCACGTAGGTCTCGATCTGCAAATCCGGGTGGTCGGCCACGATCAGTTCCGTCCGCGAACCAAGCTTGATCATACCAAATTGCTGTCCGGCGGATAATGACTCTCCCGGGCGGAGGTTGCAGACGATCCGCCGAGCGATCAGGCCGGCAATTTGGCGGACGACCAGCCGCCGGTGGGGGGGCGCTTCTTCTTCCAGGCCGATCCACATGTTCTCGTTCTGAGCCGCACTTTGCGGATCCAGGGCATTCAGAAACTTCCCCGGCGCGTACCGCAGTTCGATCACCCGCGCCGCCACCGGAGCTCGATTGATGTGCACGTTAAAGATCGACAGAAAAATGCCGATCCGCACCGCCGGCTGGTCCACAAACGGGTCGTCGTCCAGGTGCGTGATTTCCGAGACGGTTCCGTCGGCGGGGGCCAGCAGCAGCCCGCTTTCGGTCGGAATCCGCCGGGGCGGATCGCGGAAGAAATAGAGCACGTAGCCCAGCCAGGCCCAGGCCACGACGGCCAGATACCCCAGCAGGGGCCAGGCAAATGCCAGGGCGGTCACAGCCCCGGCCGGCAGCAGCCCCAGCAGAAGGACCTCCGCCAGGCCCCACCGCGCCAAAGGAATCCGCTGGCGCCAACCGAAGCGATCCTCGGCGGCGTCCCAGTCGCAGGAGCACTGGTTGCGGGCGAATTTCAGGTCGCGGGGATCCAGGATCTCGTGCGGGGCCCCTTCGGCGCTGCCCCACCGCCGCTGGCTCATCCGACGAACATACGCAGGACGACAGGTTTTTAGATACCACCGCCGCAGCCTTCCCCAAGCCAGCTCGACCCCGTAGCACCAGCCGCCACCGGGCTGGACGCTGGTCACGTTCGCCGGCAACGGACGGGGCTCGCTGCGGGCAACAAAAACTTCACGATCGCTCATGAGGTGACAAACCGTCCTACGGCCGCGGCGGTCGGCGGGCCCGGGATGACCGGCGGATAAACCAACCATGCTAGCCGTTTTTCGCTCGGCTGAGAACCGTTCAGCCCCCCACCTGCCGGTGGGACTCGCCCCGCCGCGGGCCCGCCGCCACCGCCGCCGACCACCCCGGCCGCGGTGGCACCGCCTAGCCCTCCGGGGGGGGATAGGCCACAATGGGCCACCTCGATCCCGGCGCGTGCTGCTGGCCGCCTATCGTCAGCGGCCGGGAATTTCTCAGGAGCCCAGCAGGAAAGCAGGAACCGGCGATGAGCACGATTGCGGAAGTCCATGGTCGACAGGTGTTGGACAGTCGAGGAAATCCGACCGTGGAGGTCGAGGTCACGTTGGTCGACGGCACCACGGCCCTGGCGATTGTACCCAGCGGGGCCAGCACGGGGGTTCACGAGGCGTGGGAGTTGCGGGATGGCGACCCGCAGGTTTACCTGGGCAAGGGAGTGCTGAAGGCGGTCGACCATGTGAACAGCGTGATTGACGGCGAGCTGACGGGGATGAGCGCCTTGGACCAGGCCGAGATTGATCGTAAGTTGATCGCCCTGGACGGCACGCCCAACAAGAAAAATCTGGGAGCCAACGCGTTGCTGGGCACGTCGCTGGCGGTGGCCCACGCCGCGGCCGCCACCTGCGAATTGCCGCTCTACCGTTACCTGGGCGGCGTGGGCGCTCGCATCCTGCCGGCCCCCATGATGAACATCGTCAACGGCGGCCAGCACGCCGACAATTCGGTCGATGTCCAGGAGTTCATGGTCATGCCGCTGGGCTTTGACCGCTTTGGGGACGCCTTGCGGTGCGGCGTGGAGGTCTTTCACCACCTGAAAAAGGTGCTCAAGGACCGCGGCCTGAACACCGCTGTCGGTGACGAGGGGGGGTTCGCGCCCGACCTCAGCAGCAATGCCGAGGCGTTGGACTTGATCCTGCAGGCCATCGACCAGGCGGGGTACCAGCCGGGGGAACAGGTGCGGATCGCTTTGGATGTGGCGGCCACGGAACTGTACGATCCGGACCAGGGCAGCTACACCTTGGAAAACCAGCAGTTCGACGCGGCCGCCCTGGTCGAACTGCTGGCCGGTTGGGTCGACAAATACCCCATCTGTTCGATCGAAGACGGCTGCAGCGAGGACGACTGGGAAGGCTGGAAACTGCTGACCCAACGTCTGGGCAACCGGATCCAGCTGGTCGGGGACGACCTGTTCGTGACCAATACCGAAAGGTTACAGCGAGGGATTGACCAGCAGATCGCCAACAGCATTCTGATCAAGGTCAACCAGATCGGCACTCTGACCGAGACGATCGAAGCCATCCAGCTGGCGCACCGCGCGAAGTATTCGGCGGTGACCAGCCACCGCAGCGGGGAGAGCGAGGATGCGACGATTGCCGATCTGGCGGTGGCCCTCTCGACCTGCCAGATCAAGACGGGCAGCGCCTCGCGGACGGACCGGCTGGCCAAGTACAATCAGTTGTTGCGGATCGAGGAACAGCTGGGCGAGACGGCCCTCTACGGCGGGCCGTTGTTTCCCTATTAGCGGCGGCGGGGATCCGCCTCGCTGCCGCGGCCCCAGGCAGATCGGGTCCCGGATGACGTCCGACAATCCCCCCCCCGCGGATCCCCCCGCCGGCTCGCTGGCCCACTACCTGCTGCTGTTCGCCGCCTGCGGGCTGCTGGGGCTGGTTATCATCTCGACAAAATACGAGCGGCGGCAAGCCAAGATCGAACAGCGGTTTCATGGCATCCAGCAGATGCAACGGGACGCCGGCGGGGAGGGGGCGGGCCAGCCCCGGGTCCTGCGGACGCCCGAGGGGCGGCCCTTGATCATCACCCTCCGCCCCCTGATGATCGTGGTGGCGGCCGTGACCCTGGTCGCCTGGCTGGTGGTCCGCTGGCTGCAACCGCCGCGACGGCCCGCCCCGGACCAACCTGGCCACCGCGACCCGGTCTGACCCGCGGTGACGGAGCGGACCGGGCCGTTTGCCGGCCGGGCGGACCGGGTGGGCCGCATGCCGATTGCGGCCACCACCGTTTTCCTGTGCTGGAATCATGAGGAGACCCCGCGGGCCGACCCGCCCCAGACTTGGCGGCAGGAAATCCTGTCCGCCCTGACTCGTCAAGGTGGATCATCCCGCTGATCATGTCCTGGTTCACCGAAGATCCCACGCTGTTGCTGGTCATCGGCGGCTTGCTGATCGCGGCCCTGGTGGTGGCGTGTGCCAAGACGGGGCGGGTCGTGATGATCGTGTGGGCGGTGCCTGTGGCGGCAGTGGTCGGCGGCGGCGTGCTGATCGAACACCTGGTGGTCACCCCACGGGAAGAGGTCGAAGGGACGATCGAAAGTGCGCGGCAGGCTTTTGTAGCCAACGACCAGGAGGCGGTGCTGCGGTACATTTCTCCCTCCCCCGCTGCCGACCCCATCCGACGGCGGATCCGCTGGGCCTTGCAGATGGCGGAAATTCGAGAGGCCCGCATCACTGACGGGCCCCACATCCAGGTGAATAACTTTACCACGCCTCCTTCCGCCACCGCCGAA
>CAYFZZ010000124.1:0-7921 GCA_964347545.1 uncultured Planctomycetaceae bacterium
CGAAAAAGGAGCCAGACTCCGGCCCTCTGCCGCTGGCGGTTTGCCATCATGGAGCTCGCATCCCGCAATCTGCATCTCGCATCCCGCATCCCGCATCCCGAAACCCATCACCCCATCACCCCATCACCTCTCTCCCTAGCCCCTTGTTGATTTTTGAAGTGAAACCGCACGTGTCGTGTGCCTTCCACTTCGCAAATCAACAATCGCCAATCATCAATCATCAATCTTCTGCCTGCGGCGGTGGGCCTGCCCTTTCTCCCCCTCTCCCCCTCTCCCTCTCCCCATCACCCGCTCCCCTCCCCGGCCCGCCGGGGTCTGCCGGCCATCAGGGGGCGCCGGCCGCCTGGGCGTCCTGGTCGGCAGGCAGGTCCTCGTAGCGGCCCGGGTCGACCAGCAGGTAACCGCTCCACAAAAACGGGTGGGCGGCCGTGGCACTGACGGCATCCGATGGTTCGATCCGCGGTTCCAGTTCCGGGTCGAGCTGGGTTTCCTGGGCCAGCTGGACGCTGCGTTGCCAGGCGTCGTCGGCGGCCGCGTGCGGCAGTTCTTGCAGAAATTCCCGGACCAGGTGGTTCGCGGTTCGTCCCCCCGTCCGCCAGCGGCTGATGAGGATCGTCCGCGTGCCGCTGGCCTGCAAGCCCATGATGGTCAGAAACAGGTCTTCGCCCCCGGCGGCGGAGGGGGGGAGGCGTTTGAGCGCATCTTCGGCGGGGGTGCGGAAGCCGGGCAGGACGACCACGTGGGGCGCTCCCCAGGGCAGGGTCAGCCATTCGGCCAACGACGCCCCGGGACGCCCTTGATCGACCTGCAGCGGGGCCAGGCGGTAAGGTCCCTCCCGCACCGGCTCGATTTCTTCCAAGACCACCATCCCGTCCAGGAAGGTGGCGGCCACGTCCCCGCGGAAGCGGTGGTCGCGCGAGAGGGCCGTGGCGCGGGCCAGTTGTCCGCGCAGCCCGTCCCAGGCCTCTTCCCCCAGACGCGGGTCCTCCCGCGGAAACAGTTTTCCGACCACCACGGCGAACTGGTCCAGCTGGGGTTGAGCCGGGCCCAGGGGCAGGGTCAGGCCCAGGGTGGGGGCATAGCGGATCCGCAGGTTGGCGATCCAGGAGGGGCTGTCTGGTGCCGAGCCGACGGGGAGCGCCTCGAAGGGAAGATACCAGTAGAGGCCATCGGGGACGATCACCAGTTCCTGGACGTCTGGGTCCAGCGGGACCTTGGCCCCCCGCGTGATTTCGGCCCACAGCTGGCTGCCGGCGGCCCGCCAGCGGTCATCGGCCAACTGGCCGGCGTCCAGCGGTCGTCGCTGGTCGTAATGCCCCATGGCCCGCAACCACTTGCCCAGCTGCTGACGGACGGCGTCGGGCGAGTGGATGGTCCAGCGGCTGGCTCGTTGGTAGGTCAGCAGGAAGGCGTGTTGTTTTTCCGGGGTGACGTGGAAGCAGAGCACCGTCTGGCCTTTGCGGAGGGCCTGTTGGACGGAGGCGGCTGCGGGCCGGGGTGGAAAGACGGTCGTGGCGGGCGTGCGGCCGACGGCGATTTGTTTGAGCACGGTTTCCTGTTGAGCGGCCAGGTGGGCCAGTTGCTGCATCCGTTCTGCCTGTTGGCGAGCCAGCGGGTTGTCGTCGGGGAACAGCGGCTGTTGCCGCAGCTGGTCCCTCAGCCCTTCCGCCTGTCGTTCCAGGGCGGCGTAAGCGGGGAAGCGGCCGACCAGTTCGTTCCGCTGCAACATGGCCGCGGGGGGCAGCCCCGCGGCGGGCGCTTGCAGAATCCACCGCAGGTTCAGCAGCCGCCCGCCCCAGGGCAGCGTGCTGGTGAACCGCCGGGCGCGGACCTGGTCCATCACGTCCAGGGTGGCCAGGACATCGTTGCGGGTGGTGGCCGCAGTGAACCAGTGCTGCATGCTGACCGGCCGCTCGCTGATCAACCGGACCAGCGATTGCAGCGGCTGGTAACGCCAGTCGAAGGGGGTCGGATCGCCCAGCACCTGGGGGTACAGTTCCAGGGCGACCCGTTCCTGCACCAGGCCACTGGTCAAGGCGGCGTCGACCATGTCGATTTGAAACAAACGCGTCGAGCCGTGTTGCATGAAGTCGAGCGCGGTGGCCAGGGCCTGGTCGGCCTCGTGCGTGGCACCTGTGAGGTAACCGATCAGGGCCTCCACCCGATGAAACTCGGCCCCGAACACCCCCTGTTCGATATCGTGTCGTTTGACCGCCCGCCGGGCCTGGCCCAGCGCCTCCAGGGCGGCCTTGGTGTCGCCCGCCACGGCATGGCTTTCCGCCACGGCGGTCCACAGGATCGCGTGCAGCTCGTACAACCGCTCGGCATTCGACCAGCGAATGGCCGCGGTCAGGGGGGGATAGACCCCGGGGCCCTGTTGCACCACATGGACGGCGTGGGCCAGTTGAAAGGCTTCCTGCAGCACTTCCGGGCGCTGGAAGTAGAAGGCCGAACAGGCGGCTTCCTGCAGCCAGCGGAGCGCCTCGGCATGCTGGGCTTGTTCCACCGCCAGCCGTCCCAGTTCCAGCATCGCCATGCACGAGAGGGGATGATCGAATTCACCGGACACCAGCAGGGACCGGGCAAAGGCCTGGCTGGCTTGATCCTTGCGATTTGTGGCGGCCAGGGCAAAGCCCAGCTGCAGGTCGATCCAGGCGCGGGACCAGTGGTTGACCGGTCCTGCCCCCGCCGACAGCCGCTGGACCACCTCCTGCAGCAGTTTGTCGTGCCCCGCGGTCGGGCCCAACAACTCCGCTCGCCGCCGAATCGCCAGGCAGGTGCACCGCACCACTTCGTCCACGTGCACCGGTTGCATCTGATTGACATTGGCGACCGCGGCCTGGCCATTGATGGCCACCACCCGCTGTCCACCGCGGATGATATGGAAGCGTTCGGGGAAGCGGCCCAAGCGAAAACGCCGGTTGGTGTTCCCCCAGGGGGGCGCCGCGATGGCGGCGGCCAGCGGCTCGATCCGATCGGGAAACTGCACCCGGATCATCCAATCGCTGTACTGGACGTACAGCCGCACGGCCGCGTCGTAATGCTGGTGAGCTGTTTTCAAGTCGCCCGTGCGGCGGTGCAGTTCGCCCAGCATGGTGAAGTAGCAGATCGAGTCGATCCAGCGACTTTGGGTCGAGCGGATGGCGCCGCGGCGGGCCTGGTCCAAACCCCGCTCGGCCCGCTGGTAGTCCCCCCGGTACAACAGCGGGAGGCTGACGAAGTATTCCGGGCTGAGGACCGAATTTTCTGGCCGCAGATTCTGAGCGGGCGTGGGGCCGGGGCCCAGCCCGACCAGGAGGGTGCCCAGCACCAGCACCCCGGCCAGCGGCCGCAGGGACCCCGCCACCCGGGTTCGCCAGGTGCATCGACGGGCCGTGATCATCAACGCTCTCCCTCTGCTCTGCCCGCTCGCAAACTCTGCCCGCTCGCCCCCTCTGCCCGCTCGCGGCAGCAGTGCCAGCGACCCGGGCGCACCTCCCTTTATCATATCCCGCTGCGTCCAGGCGGGCGAATCGGCAGCGGCCGAAAAACCGAGCGGGGCGGGTCGGCTGAGGGCCGCCCGGCCCCTTCCCCGCGGCCCCTGCCGCTGCCGCTGCTGGTATCCG
Organism: uncultured Planctomycetaceae bacterium; assembly: GCA_964347545.1. Lineage (GTDB taxonomy): Bacteria > Planctomycetota > Planctomycetia > Pirellulales > UBA7805 > CS4-C045. The sequence goes on from CAYFZZ010000124.1 coordinate 3,606, forward strand.
CGGGCTTTTTGATAAAGGAGTGAAAGTTGTCCGGTTCGGCGGACGATAAGGGTAGTAACGATTAAGAACGGTTACCGGGATCGGGCTGCGGGAGGAGACTCCCGCCCCGGCAACCCGCCAACGTCTGGGACGGGGAGAGCGAAGCAAGATGGGGACCTGCGACAAGCGGCAATACCTCTGGCACCGCCTGGCGGGCGGCAGCTTGTTGGCGGTGGCCCTGGCGGTCACCGGCTGCCAGGTGAATGTGGGCGGTCAAACGCTTCCCAGCCCTTACTATTTGAGCGACGACATTCAGTACTTCGCGCCGGGTCCCGAATTCTCGCTGGCTCGGGAAGCGGCAGCGGCCGCGGTCCGCAAGACGGAGATGGCCGAGGTGGAAGCGGCCGCTCAACCGCGGCCCTGATCTGCCCTGGTCGCTGCGGCCGGGCCCTGCGGGCCGGCCTGCCCGCCGTGCCCCCCCTACCCCCTCTTTCCTGGCGAAAGACGCCGCTGGCGGCCGCGATTTTGTTTCCCGCCCGCTTGGCGTACAATGCCACCTTTGTCGGGTCACGCGCCCCCTTTCGGTGACCCCCCACCCGCCCTGCAGACCCCCGGCGTCCGCGGGCCGACGGCCCCCGGGCCGCCTCCCCACGCCCACCGCCAAAGCCTTCCATGCCCGCCTCGGACCTGGTGATCAAAGGTGCTCGCGAGCACAATCTTTGCGGTGTCGATCTGGTCCTGCCGCGGAATCAGCTGATCTGCCTGACCGGCGTTTCCGGTTCGGGGAAGAGCTCGTTGGCCTTCGACACCGTCTACGCCGAAGGCCAGCGGCGGTACGTGGAAAGTCTGAGCAGCTTTGCGCGGCAGTTCCTGGGCCAGATGCCCAAGCCCGAAGTGGACGTGATTGAGGGGCTGAGCCCCACGATTTCCATTTCGCAGAAGACGTCCGGCCGCAATCCGCGGTCGACGGTCGGCACGATCACGGAGATTTACGATTACCTGCGGGTGTTGTACGCCCGGGTGGGGCAAGGGCATTGCCCCTCCTGCGATCGCCCCGTGACGGCTCAGACCCGCGAACAGATTATCGGGCGGATCATGCACCTGGACGAGGGGACACGGTTCCACGTCCTGGCTCCTCTGATTCGCGGACAGAAGGGCGAGTATCGTGACCTGTTCGCCGGCCTGCTCAAACAAGGGTTCGTCCGCGCTCGGGTCGACGGCCAGCTGGTGTCGCTGACGGACAGGTTGAGCCTCGATCGTCAAATGCGGCACGACATCGAAGTCGTCGTCGATCGGCTGGTCGCCGGACCCGGCATCCGCAGTCGGCTTTCCGAGGCGGTCGACGCGGCCCTGCGGATCGGCGAGGGCAACTTGATCGTGGGCCGCGCGGACGACGGCGACCCGGGGGCGGCCGGGCCGGCGGATGCCGACGCCGAGGGGGGCTCGCGCGGGGTCCGCAAGGCAGCTCGCCGCCGCACCCCACGCTCGACAGACACCGGCGACATTACCTTCTCGTCCCGCTATGCCTGCACGCACTGCGCGGCCAGCTTCGATCCGCTCAGCCCCCAACTCTTCAGCTTCAACAGCCCCCAAGGCATGTGCCTGGAGTGCGACGGGCTGGGCCAGTTCTTCAGTTTCGACCCCACCCTGCTGGTCCCCGACCCTTCGCGGAACTTCCAGCAGGGTGGCATCGAATTGCTGGGAAAATGGCGGGCCCTGGGCCGCTGGAAGCGGCACATCTATCAGGGGGTGGCCGACACGATCGAACGCAACCTGGGGCTCGAGCCGGGGACGATGCTGGAGACGGCCTGGGAGGAACTGGACCCCCAGCTGCAGTCTCTCTGGCTGTGGGGGACGGGGGACCAGCACGTCACGTTTACCTGGCGCAGCGGGCCGCGGGGCAGCAAATACGGGGGCAAGTTCGAAGGGATCATCCCGGAACTGCTGAGCAAGTATCGGAACAGCCACAGCAAACCGCAGATTCGCCAGCTGGAAAAATACATGAACGAAATCCGCTGCCCCGATTGCGAGGGTCAGCGGTTGAACCCGCAGGCCCGCGCGGTCCGCCTCCAGACCGCAAATCCGGCCTTCGCGGATCGAGCGTGGTTGTCGTTGCCCGAGGTGTGCCAGCTGCCGGTCAGCGAGGCGGTGGAGTTCTTTTCCGAGCTGCGGCTGGACGAGACGCGGGCCACGATTGCCGCCGAGGTGCTGAAGGAAATCCGCGGCCGGCTGGGCTTTCTGATCAACGTCGGGCTGGATTACCTCTCCCTGGGTCGCACCGCCCCCACGCTGTCCGGCGGCGAATCGCAACGGATCCGCCTGGCCGGGCAGATCGGCTGCGGACTGGTCGGCGTGCTGTACGTCCTGGACGAACCGTCCATCGGCCTGCATCCCCGTGACAACGACCGCTTGCTGCAGACGCTGATCCGCCTGCGGGACGCGGGCAACACGGTGGTCGTCGTGGAACATGACGAAGAGACGATGCGGGCGGCCGATCACATCATCGACTTCGGACCCGGCCCCGGCGTCCGCGGGGGCCAGGTCGTGGCGGAGGGCCGGATCGAGGACGTGATCCGGGCCCCGCACAGCGTGACCGGGCAGTATCTTTGCGGGCAAAAAAAGATCGACGTCCCCACGGAACGACGCGGACCGAAGGGGTCGGAAGTCCTCTCCTCAACCCCCCCCACGACGGGGCCTACCCCACGCAGCAAACGAGCACCGAAAAAGGCTCCCGACCCGGTGCCGGCCAACCCCTTCCTCAAGATCCGCGGCGCCCGCCACAACAACCTCCAGAACATCGACGTCGAAATTCCCCTGGGCACGTTCACCTGCGTGACCGGCGTCTCGGGGTCGGGGAAGAGCTCGTTGGTCAACGACATCCTCATCGAAGCGCTTCGCCGCGACCTGAACGGCGGCCAGGGCGAACCGGGGGCTCACGAAAAGATCGAGGGCCTGTCGCAGCTGGACAAAATGATCGCCATCGACCAGTCGCCGATTGGCCGCACGCCCCGTTCCAATCCGGCCACGTACATCAAGGTCTTTGACGAGATTCGCAAACTGTACGCTCAGCTGCCCGACGCCAAGCGGCGGGGCTACCCGCCGGGCCGTTTCAGCTTCAACGTCAAAGGAGGACGCTGCCAGGCCTGCGAGGGGAACGGAGCGAACAAACTGGAGATGGACTTCCTGGCCGCGGTGTGGGTCACCTGCCCGGTGTGCAGCGGACATCGCTTTAACCGCGAAACGCTGCAGGTCCAATACAAGGGCAAATCGATCGCCGATGTCCTGGAAATGGACATCCAGGAGGCACTGATCCATTTCGAAAACGTCCCCCTCGTCCGCCACAAACTGCAAACCTTGCACGATGTGGGGCTGGACTACCTGAAGCTGGGCCAGCCCTCCCCCACCCTGTCCGGCGGGGAAGCTCAGCGGATCAAGCTGGCTCGCGAACTGGTCAAACGCAGCACCGGACGGACGCTGTACCTCCTGGACGAACCGACCACCGGGCTGCACTTTGCCGACATCAAGATGCTGCTGGACGTCCTCCACGGCTTCGTCGCGGCGGGCAACACGGTGCTGGTCGTGGAACACAACCTGGACGTCGTGAAAACGGCCGATTGGATCATCGACCTGGGTCCCGAAGGGGGAGCGGCCGGGGGGAAGGTGGTCGCGGCCGGTACCCCCGAGGCCGTCGCCGACCATCCCTCCTCCCACACCGGCCAGGCCCTCCGCCCGCTGCTGAACGGAGCACACGCCCCTCGCCGACGGCAGCCCGGTTCGTCGCGCCGCGGCACGCGGCGGCAGGTCGCTCAGGCCATCCGCGTCCAGGGAGCCCGGCAACACAACCTTAAAGACATCGACGTCGAAATCCCCCGGGACCAGATGACGGTCTGTTGCGGCAGCAGCGGCAGTGGCAAGACGTCGCTGGCGATGGACACGATCTATGCCGAGGGCCAGCGGCGGTACGTGGAGAGCCTCAGCAGCTACGCTCGCCAGTTCGTCGCCCAGATGGAAAAGCCCCAGCTGGATCACATCGAAGGCCTTTCGCCGGCGATCGCCATCGAACAGAAACAGGCCGGCCACACGCCCCGTTCCACGGTGGGCACGGTCACCGAAGTTTACGACTACCTGCGGATCCTCCTCTGCCGGCTGGGCACCCCCTTCTGTCCCGACTGCGAGATCCCCATCGGCACGCAGACGGCGGACGAGATTATCGACAAGGTGATGGCCTTGCCGGCGGGCAGCAAGGCTTATCTCCTGGCGCCGCTGTCGATCCAGGTGGGGGAGAGCTACGCGGCGCTGTGGAAAAAAATCCGTTCGGCCGGTTACGTCCGCATCCG
>CAYFZZ010000125.1:0-11188 GCA_964347545.1 uncultured Planctomycetaceae bacterium
CGCCGCTGGCCAGCTGGCGGGCGTTCTGGATCAGATCCTCATCGAACTCAGCTGCCGCCACCAGCCCGCCGCGGTAAACCCCCGCCGACTCCCCCAACTCGCTCAACCAATGCGCCAACCGCCCGGCCGTGCCGCATTCGGCGGTGGCCAGCGTCTGCTTCCGGGCTCGCAACAACCGCACGACCGCATGTTGCAGTTCGTCGTCCTCTTCCCCAAACACCATCTCGCCCAGGCACTGGCGAATGGTCGCTTCCGTGGGGGCGATGGCGGCCTGGCATTCCTCCAAAGACTGACCTGTAGCGGTGATCCGCAACGTGATTGTGGCCGTATGGACGGTAATCCCTACTGACGGTTGGCGACCGCGGCGGATCAGGTCGGGCAGCATGGCCTCGATATGGCTCTCGCCGGTCCCAAAGCACTTCAGGCGCCGGTGGCGGATGACCTTCCCTAGGCCAGGGAGGTCGGTCAGCGCCGGGGCGACCGTGGCGAACCACATCTCTTGCATTTCGGCCGGCACGCCGGGCAGGGCAAACAGCCGGCAGACGCCCCCGCTCTGGCGCGGCAAGGCGATTTCGATCCCCGGGGCCGTGCCGTGCGGATTGGGAATCGGTTGGCTCCCTTGCGGAAACATCGCTTGGACCCGATTCCGGTCCGGCATCTCCCTCCCGCGACTTTGAAACCGCTGCTGGATCTGCCGCATCACTTCCTCGTCCAACTCCAGCTGGACACCCGCCGCCGCCGCCACCGCTTGCCGCGTCAAATCGTCTGCGGTGGGACCCAGGCCCCCGCTGACCACCGCCACGTCACACCGCTGGGCGGCGTGGCGAAAGGCCTCGGTGATGGCCGGCAGATCGTCCGCGACCGTCGCGTGACGCAACACGGGGATCCCCAATTCCTCCAACCGCAAGCTCAGCCACTGGGTGTTCGTATCCAGCCGCTGGCCGCTGGTCAATTCGTCACCGATAGACAAAACTTCGCCGCGCATGGTAACCCCATTGTGCCGAGGGGGTGCCCGGGCGACCAGTGGCAAGGGGCAGTGGTTAGTGGCCAGTGGCCAGTGGGCAGTGGTCAGTGGGGGGATGTCAGATGATCGGTCTGGGAGAGCGGGTTTGCCGGCGGGCAGCGGGCGGTGTTGCCAGCCGGGTCGTCCTGCGGGTGGTGGGAGGCGGGCGGATCGATTTCCGGTAAACTGATTTTGAGGCGCTGAGCGTCAACCTGTGCTTGCCCGGTCTTCGCCCTTTTCCCGTTCCGATGGCGCTGCCATGGCTCTGCTTCGTTTCAACATCCGCGGCATGCACTGTGCAAGTTGCACGGCCCGCGTGGAGGAGGCCCTGCGGAGCGTACCGGGTGTGGTTTCGGCGGCGGTCAATCTGGCGACCAACCAGGCGACCGTGGAACGGACAGAGCCGGTTGGCGAGGTGGGCCCGCTGATCGACGCGGTGCGACGCAGCGGGTACGAGGCCGAGCTGAGTGGAGGGGCGGGGCCGCCGGCGGAGGTTCAGGACGAGGAGTACTGGTTTTGGGGCAGGCGCCTGGTCGTGGCGGTACCCCTGCTGGCGATCCTGGCCTGGCTGTACTTCGATCCCCTCCACTGGGGTCCGGCCACGCAGGGGTGGCAGTTTCTGGCGGCCACGGGGATGTGGCTGTACGTGGGTGGTCCGTACCTTGCCGGAGCGGCCAGACGGCTGCGGCATGGCTCGGCCAACATGGACACCCTGGTGGCCTTGGGGACCACCGCCGCTTACGCCGCCGGCTGTGCGGCCCTGGCCGCCCACTACACCGGCTCGTCCAGCCCGCTGGGACACGCGATGTCGTTTCTGGACGCGGGGATGATTTTGACCTTCATCACCCTGGGCAAATTCCTGGAAGCGGCAGCCAAATCGCGGGCGTCGTCGGCCATCCGCCAGCTGCTGCAGCTGGCGCCTGACGAGGCAACCCGGGTCCACGAGGGGAAAAGCGAACGGGTGCCGACGGCCGAGGTGGTCGTGGGCGAAACCATTCTGGTGCGGCCTGGCGAGCGCATTCCGCTGGACGGCCGCGTCCTGTCGGGACATGCGGATGTGGACCAGAGCTGGCTGACTGGCGAGCCGTTGCCGGTGGCCAAGCAGCCTGGGGATGAGGTTTACGCGGGGACGATTAATGGCCAGGCGTCGCTGGCCGTGGAGATCACCGCGGCCGCCGGCCAGACCGCTCTGGCCCGCGTCGTGGAACTGGTCCGCCACGCGCAAGAGTCGAAGGCGGAAGTCCAGCGGCTGGCCGACCGCGTAGTGGCCTACTTCGTGCCGGCCGTGTTGGTGGTCGCGGTGACCGCCGGGGTGGGTTGGGGGTTGGGGGGCCAGCTGCCGACCGCCGTGAAGGCAACCATCGCCGTGTTGGTCGTTGCTTGTCCTTGCGCCCTGGGATTGGCCACGCCCACGGCGGTGATGGTGGCCAGCGGCCGGGGGGCGGGGCTGGGCATTTTGATCAAGGAAGCCCGCGCGTTAGAGATCGCCGGCGGCGTGACGACAGTGGTGCTGGACAAGACCGGCACGGTCACCGAAGGTCGCCCCACGGTCCGCCGCCTGGTGGCGCTCAGCGATTCGGCCGCCCTGCAGACGGTAGCCGAGGAGGAGCTGTTGGCGACGGCGGCGGGGGCGGAGGGGTTGAGCGGCCATCCGTTGGCGGCGGCGATTGTTGCCGCGGCCGAAGCCCGGCGGTTGAAACTGCCTGCCGTGCACGATTTGGAGGTGGTCCCTGGCCAGGGGATTCGGGCCCGCTCGCGCGGGGGAGCGATCCTGGTCGGCAACGAAGCCCTGATGGTCGCTCACGACATCGACACCCGCCCGCTCAGCGACCAGATCGCCACCCTCCGCCAGGCGGGGGAAACCCCCCTGTTGGTCAGCGTGGGAGAACGGTTGCTGGGCGCGATCGTCGTCGCCGATGCAGTGGCCCCGCACGCGGAGTCCGCCATCCTGAGAATGAAACAGCTGAACGTGAAGATCATGCTGCTGACCGGCGATCATCGCGTTACGGCCGAGGCGATCGGGCGGGCGTTGGGGATCGTGGACGTTGTCTCGGAGGTTTTGCCGGAGGACAAGCAGCGGGTGGTCGAGCGGTTGCGGGGGGAAGGGGAAGTGGTCGCCATGGTGGGAGACGGCATCAACGACGCGCCGGCGTTGGCCGCGGCCGACCTGGGAATCGCCATCGGCGCCGGCGCGGACGTGGCGATCGAAGCGGCGGATGTGGTGCTGGCCAGCAGTGACCTGGAGGGCGTCCCCGACACAATCGCCCTCTCCCGCGCCGCGTTGCGGACAATCCGCCAGAACCTGGGCTGGGCCTTCGGTTACAACACGCTGCTGATCCCCCTGGCCGCCGTGGGGATGCTGCCCCCCGCCGCCGCGGCCGCCGCCATGGCGCTGAGCAGCGTGTCGGTCGTGGCCAACAGCCTCCTGCTGCGCTACCGACGCTTGCGGCCTTAAGCGAGCGGGACGCGCGAGCCCACGGGTCATATCCTCGCGGACTGATTTGTTGTACCGGCGCCGCAGGTTGCACGCCCCACATCGCTGGCGGACAATGTGCGTTTCGCCCCCGGGGTTTCGTCCCTCGGTGGGCTTTCCTGGAAGGAGGATGGGGATGTCGGTTGCTGGGAATCGTGATCGGTGCAGGTTGAACGGGGGGGCCGGCGGCGGCCAGCGGGCTTGGCCGCGGCCAAGCGGCCTGTGGTGCGGGTGGCTGGGCGCCGTCCTGCTGGCAGGCATCCCCACCCCGGCCGGGGCTCAAGGGGGTGCTCAAGGAACACGCATCGAAGTGGCCGCGGGTGTGCCGTTTGGGGTGGGCAGCATCCGCTTGCCGCGGGCCGTGGAACCGGGGGGGGATCCGTGGGCCGAGGGCCGGATCGACATCCGCGAGGCGACGGGGCGGGTGTTGTATCCCGCTTACGTGGACGGGCCGGTGCGGCAGTTGATTCGGGACTACGCGGGCATTGCTGGCAGAACGCAGGTCCATTTTCTGTTTCGGGGCAGCGAACCGCTGAAAATCACCCTGCACGCGCCCCAGCCGCTCACCTTCGAAATCCAGCCCCGCACCATGCCGCCCCAGGTGTACCGCCGTCTGTTGGCGGGCTGGTGGCGAGCGTACGGGCGGGCTGCCGAACTGCGCACGCGATCCCGCGACTATCCGCCGCAGGTGGATGCCTACCTGACCAGCATGCTGGCTCGGCGTCTCCGCTTGCCCCCTCCTCCCCTGGGCACGCCCGGTCTGTTGCAACTGGATTGGAACTGGGACGAAGGGACCGAGCTGTTGTTGGGGACGGAATCCCTGGCGCTGAGGACGCAGGTTGCAGGGTTGTTGAACGACGGGGGGATTGGCACCGCCGCCGACCGTCCTTTGCCGGAGGAACCCAGCTGGCCGGCGGCAAACTTTCCGGCGGTGGCCGAAGAGGTGCCGATCGAACCGATCGCCTGGCAGGTCCCGGAAGACTGTTTTTACCTTCGCTGTGGCAGCTATGCCAACTACGCCTGGATGCAGGCCTTGATGGACGAATGGGGTGGCGAGCTGCGGAATATGATCAGCCGGCGGGGGGTGGACTACCAGATCAACGCGGGTATCGAGCGAATGTTGGGGCTGAAGGATACCGTCCTGGCTCGAGCCCTGGGTGGGACGATCATCTCGGACGTGGCCATCATCGGTGCCGATCCCTTTTTCCGGGAGGGAGCGGCGATGGGCATGTTGTTCGAAGCTCGCAACAATCTGCTGTTGCAACAGAGTTTGAACAAACAGCGCGGCGAGGCACTGGCGGGCCAGGAGGACGCCGAGGAAGAGACGGTGGAAATCGCCGGGCAAGCCGTGTCGTACATTGCGGATCCGACCGGCGCGGTGCGGTCGTATTACGCCGTCCGGGGGAACTACCACCTGGTGACGACCTCCCGGGCCCTCGTCCGCGACTTTCTGCTGCTGGGCCGCGACCAGGGGAAACAGCCGCTGGGCCGGTCGATTGGCTTTCGCCACGCTCGCCGCGAGGTCCCCCTGGACCGCCAGGACACCCTGTTTCTGTACCTTTCCGAACCCTTCTTTCGGCGGCTGGCGAGTCCGGCTTATCGGATCGAGATGCAGCGGCGGCTGCGATCGGTGACCGAGATGCAGTCCCTGCAGCTGGCCAGGCTGGCCGCCGCTGGTGAAGGCATCGCGGCGGCGTCCATCCCCCAGCTGGTGGCCGCCGACCTGTTGCCCGCCGGGTTTGGCCAGCGGGCGGACGGCAGCGAAATTGTCGAAGAAGACGGACAGATGGCGGACCTGGTGCGAGGGCTGCCCGGGGCGTTCCGGCCCATTCCCGACATGCCCGTGACGGGCGTGTCGGCGAGCGAAGCGGAACAGTACGCCGCTTTTGTGCGGACGATGCAAACCCTCCCCTCCCCCATGGATCCGCTCACCTGCGCCGTGCGGCGTTCGGCGACCGAACGAGAGGGGGTCGAACGTTTGGAGGTGCTGGTCCGCGTCGCTCCGCTAGGCGCCGCTCAATATCAACGGCTGTCCGGTTACCTGGGAGCGGCGCGGGCCGACCGGCTGGCCATGGTGCCCGGGGACCTGCTGCGGATCGATGGCATCGACCCGCAGGGACGTTACCTGTTTCTGGGAGTCCAGGATTTCGAACCGGTCCTGACGGTCCGCAACGGCCGCATCCGCTGGGCCTTGGAATCGTACGACACCGTGCGGGCCTATCTGGGGGGCATGCCCGATCTGGGGCAGGTCGAATCGCTGTTGGCCCTGGTCTTTGGCGGCAACGGCGTCCCGGACGGTGCGGGTTATCTTCGCTGGCCCTTCGGGTTGTGGCAGCGTTCGGTCAACGGAATGACCTTGCTGGCGTTCCGCCCGGAACTGCTGGATTGGGTGTCATCTCGACTGGCCAGCCAGCGGCTGGCCACGCCCGCTCAACTGCACCTCCACGCCGCCGATCTGACGGAGACCCGCCTGGCCGCCGGCATCCATGCTCTGGGCTATCAGCACGCTCGCCAGGTCTCGGTGGGGAATTGTGGGTTGCTGACACAGCTCCAGCGCCAACTGGGGGTACCCTCAGAGCGGTGCCGGGAGACGGCGGAACGTTTGGTGGGGGCCCGGCTGGCGTGCCCGCTGGGGGGCCAATACCGCTTTTTGCCCACGCGGGACGGTCGAGCTCTCTGGGTGTCTTCGGCCTGGGCGGAAGACGATCCGCTGGCTGGGGGGGAACTGCCGGCCGATTACCGGTTTCCCGTCCTGCAGTGGCTGCGGGGGCTGGACCTGGACGCTCAACTGCAGCCCGATCACCTCACGATCCGCGCCGACCTGCTGGTGGCCCGTCAGCCGGTAGGTGGTTTCGCCTGGCCCGCTCTGCCAAAACTCCCCGCCCCCCGCCCGCCGGCCCAGCGGCCGTCCCAACCCGAGGAACTGCCGCCGCCTGTGGCGGTCCCGGCGGGGCCGCGCGAGGGGTGAGCGGCAGTTGCGGTAGGTGCTAGCGACGGTTCAGGGGGAAGCGGCTGGGGGGTCCTCGCCGCCCGGTTCGGCAGGTTGCTCGCTGCCGCGGGCCTTCCCCTCGCGGGCTTGCAGGTAATGCCAGAGGGCGTCGCGTTGCCGAGCGGCCTCGGCGGCCCAGTCCCCGCCACCGGCCAGCGGCGGCAGCCGGGTCCCGGCGGGGTGCTGCGAGGGGCTGGACATCAGCCACTCGAAATATTCGTGCCGCAGACGTCGCGGGGTGAGGGACAGGTCGATGGCGTGGGCGTTGGGTTGGGCGGCCGGTTGGTGGGGACCCAGCTGGTGGCAGGCAACGCAGTCGAACCCAGCGGCTTTGCCGACCAGCTCCTGGCCCAGTTCGGCCCGGGCGAGATCGACCTGAAACGGATCGGCCGCCGCGGGGGGGAGGCCGTGGGTGGCGGCCAGACCGGTGGCCAGCACATCGGCGCGGGCGGGAAAGGCGGGCATGCGGCCGGCCAGCCAGGGGCGGACCTTTTGCGGGGCCTGGCCGCCGACAAACTGCCGCAGCCAATCCGACTGCAGCCGCAGGCCGGCGTCCCGCAGATCGGGAATCCCTCCCGCGGCGGAGTCTTGTTCGGTGTCGAACCCTGCCGCGCCGCCTCCCGAGGGGTGGCAGGCCCGGCAGTTCAGCTGCTGGACCACCATCTCTGCTTCCTCGGCCGGGACGTGACGACCCAGGGAGTCCTGGTCATGGGCGATGAACGCGGCCAGGTCGGACCGTTGGTGGTCGGTCAGGTCATAGCGGGGGGCGTCCCCGCGAGCGATGGCGTCGCTGGCCAGACAACCCTTGGTGGCGTTTTGGTGGCCCAGGGGGGGAAAGTGCAGCGGGGCGACGTTGGGATCGCCCAGGTCGAGGTGGCAGTTGGCACAGCCGCGGATCGTAAAAATCAGTTCGCCCCGCCAGCGGTCCCCTTCGGTGTCCGCAGCGAGTTGTTTCAACTGGCCATCGACCGTGGCTTGCAGATAGGCCGCCAGTTGGCGGGCTTCTTCCTGCGACAGCCGAAAGTCCGGCATGCTGCTGAAGGCGTGATGTTGCCGCGGGTGCCGCAGGTATTCCACCAGCGCCAGCGGCTGGAATTTGACGCCGACATGCCGCAGGGAGATGGTTTGCTCGCGGCGGGCTTGTTCTTCTTCGGTCAGCGCGTGACATCGCTGGCAGGAAAGTTGGCTGAACAATTTCCGGCCTTTCTCGACCAACGCGCCCTCGTCGCTGGGCGGGGCCTGCGACGGCGCTGCCCGCGGCTGGGCCACGGCGGCCAGGTAAGCGGCCACGTCGGCGGCCTGGCCGATGGCGGCCTCCGTTTCCGGTTCGGGAAACAGGCCGGGCATGGTGGCCTGCTGGCGAAGGCTGGTCGGCTGCAGGATCCACTGCACGATCCAGTCCCGCTGGAGACGCTGGCCGGCGGTGGCCAGTTGAGGAGCGATCTGGTCCAGTTCCGCCAGGGGTGCCTCCGCGGCGACGGCCGCCTCGGCACCGCCATGGCAGTGGTAACAACCCCGCTGGACGTACAACCCGCGGCCCTCGCGCCGCTGGGTGGGGGATTCCAGCCGCGGGTCCTCCCCGGCGCTCCATAACGCCCCGGTCGGCAGCGGCTGGCGGGGCTGGCCGGCCGGCTGCCAGAAGAGCCGCAGTTGAGCGGGCCCGGAGGAGGGGCTGTGATACTGGATCTGCAGTGGGGTAAGGCCGTTAAGGCTGAGCGCGACCGGGGCGATGGCCGACAGATCTCCCTCACCCTCCAGGACGGGCTGGCCATGGATGCTGACCACGCAACGGCCCTGCCCCTCGCAGCTGATCGTGGCTGGCTCGTTTTCCGACTGCTGGAGATAGCCTTCCATGGTGACGGCAAACGGTCCGCCGGGGAGAAAGCTGCTGGGGGCATTTCCAGCGGCGACGTACAACGCCGCCGCGGAGATCCGCCTTGCGTCGGTGCGGTCGGGTGCGGCGGTCGAGCGGTAGGTGGCGATCAGGCCGGGGACCAGCGTGTCCCGGAGGGCGGGATCCAGCTGCGGCGGGGGGATTTCCCGGGGAGGTGCCGCGGCTGGGACCGGCGGGACGGGCTGTTGTTCAATGGGGCCTGCGGCGGGGGCGGCCTCCTCGCCGCGGACGACGGCCGGCCCCAGGCCGATCAGGATGGCCGCGCCCAGCGCGGGGCCGATCACCCGCAGTGCGGCGGGGGCCAAGCTCGGCAGCCCACGCCCAGCGGATCCCGGATTTGCGATTCTGCCCATCGTCGCTGGTCACACCCCTGGCCGTCGTGGCGGATCGTCCCCTTCCGGTCGGTCGAGCCCGCATTGTAGACCGCAACCGCGGGGGGGATCCATAGTCGGCGGTGGCCCACCCGCAGTTCCAACTCGGCGGCCCGCCGTCGAGGACAGCTGGTTGCCCCCCACCAGAAGAGGCGCGGGGCTTGCGGAGCGGGGCAGCGGGTGAACAATGGTGCCTCATGTCTGCTGCCGACAAGATCCCCCAGCTGGGCGAATATCCCTCCGTCATCACGTTGCCCATTCAATGGGGTGACCAGGACGCGTTTGGCCACGTGAACAACACCGTGCCCATCCGCTGGTTCGAGTCGTCGCGGATCCACTACCTGCAACAGACCGGCTGGCCGATGCTGAAGATGGAGCAGGATTTGGGCCCGATTCTGGTGGCCATTCATTGCAACTACCGGTTGCAGCTGACGTTTCCCGATACGGTCCACGTGGGGGCCCGCGTGGTTCGCGTGGGGAACACCAGTGTGACGGTCCAGCACCTGGTCTACAGCGAGCTGCACGAAGATACGGCCGCCGAGGGCAAGTCGGTGATCGTGTTTTTCGATTACGCCCGGCAGAAGCCGGTCCGCGTGCCGGAGGAGATCCGAGCGGTGATCGAGCGGATGGAGGGGAGTGGGTAGGCGCCTGGCGGCCGCAGGGTGGCGCTTTGCTTACCCCCGGCTAATTGCTGCGGTTGACTTGGGTCGACCATCGAGGCCGCGATCCCGCTACCTCCAGGATGGACGGGCACTCTTGCCCGTCCCCCAGCAGGACGTCCTCCAAGCATCCGCGGAAGAAGATGGCACTCCCACCCGTAAAAGGGCGAGTTCCGGGTGCCGCGGTCACGGGGGGGCGGCACCGGCCGAGCCTGACCGCAGCTGCCGCGGTGCGCAAAAAAAGGCCTCTGATGTGCCAAACCATTTGGCTTGCTGGATGGCCAGGGGCAAGGCAACCATCCCGCCGATAAACACCAGAGGCCTACGGGCCAGCGAAATTAATAAAACTAACGTTCCTGTTTGCAGATCCCATGCCATCTGCGGCCGCCCGAGGGATGGGGGAAATCCCTATGCGTCGAATTCGCAGTCCCCACAACAAGTTAGCTCGAAAAAAAATTCTAAAGTTTTTTCACATAAAGACTTAGGCCCTGGAAATCGGCCGTCCTGAATCGCCTCAGTTGATCAAATCTGGCGTATTGGGGTCGTACAAATCGATGGTTTGGGACCCGTGCCACTGCCGCCGCCGGCAATTTGTCTCGATTTGATACACTGGCCGGTGATGGGGCGGGAAAACTGGGGCGTGGCGAGCCGCGTAAGGACGTGGGGGCGGAGGGGAGCTTTGGCCGCGGGGGTGGTTTGGTGGGGGGCAGACCTCGAGGCGGCGGGTCCCTAGGCAGTTTGGTGATTTTTCGATAGGACCGTCTTTTCGCTCCGTCATTTTTTTTTGCTCTGGCAGCTTACCGCCTGCTCGACCGAAAATTGGTTGGGTGCTCCCGCGGTTTTAACCCTCCGCTTCCCCGGACGTATTTGCTTTGATGGTTCACAACCCGGTCACCATTGGGCCTTATCGCTGCGGTCGAGGCCAGCCGCTGACGGTGATTGCGGGTCCGTGCGTGATGGAAAGCGAGCCGTTGACGCTGGAGATTGCCGAGCGGCTGGTGGGTTTGGCGGCGGACCTGCCGCTGCAACTGGTTTTCAAGGCGTCGTTTGACAAGGCGAATCGCACCAGTGTGACGGCGTACCGGGGGCCGGGTCTTGAGCGGGGCTTGGAGATTCTGGCCAAGGTCCGCTCGGCGTATGGCGTCCCGGTCACCACGGACATCCACGAGGCCTGGCAAGCGGAGGCGGCCGGAGCGGTTTGCGATCTGTTGCAAATCCCCGCCTTTCTCTGTCGCCAGACCGATTTGCTGGTGGCGGCGGCGGCGACGGGGAAGGCGGTGAATGTCAAAAAAGGCCAGTTTCTGGCCCCCGCCGACATGCGTTACGTGATCGAAAAACTGTCGGCCGCTGGGTGCCAAGACATGCTCCTCTGCGAACGAGGAACCTTTTTCGGGTATGGACAGTTGACGACGGACTTCAAGGGCCTGGTGCAGATGCGCCAGCTGGGTCCGCCGGTGATTTTTGACGCGACGCACAGTGTGCAGGAGCCGGGAGGACGGGGCGGAGCGACGGGGGGTAACCGGGCGCTGGTGGAACCGCTGGCGCGAGCCGCGGTGGCGGTCGGCATCGATGGCCTGTTCTTTGAAACGCATCCCCAGCCCGACGAGTCGCCCAGCGACGGTCCCAACATGATCCCCCTGGACGAATTCCCCCCGCTGCTGGCCCGCTTGTGTCAGTTGCGGCAAGCCGTCGAGCGTCTGGAAGCCTAGATTCGCTGCGAGGACGAACGTTCCATGCCACACGCCAGCCAGGCAAGGCGAGATACGCTAGGTCGACCGAGAATGCGGGCCACGGGGCGG
>CAYFZZ010000126.1:0-4850 GCA_964347545.1 uncultured Planctomycetaceae bacterium
AGGAAAAAAAGGGCTCAAAAATCGTTTGTCCCCGCCTATCCGTACTGAAACACTCAAAAATCAACATTCGTTAATCATCAATCGACCGGCCGGATGATGCCTGTCCTTTTTTGGGCCACCTAAAACAGACCGGCGGCTAGCGCCTTGCCGCTCAGCAAAACGAAGGCGAAAGGAAAAAAAGGGCTCAAAAATCGTTTGTCCCCGTCTTTCTGGGGACGAGGGGAGAAGGTGGCCTGCGTGGCGTGGAGGGGGTGCCGGCCGCGTCAGGCCTGGGGCGCGGCCTGTTCGGCGACGTCGGCGAAGAGGGCGTCGACGAATTCGTCGGGGACGAACAGGGCCAGGTCATCCAGGGTCTCGCCCACGCCGACGTACTTGACGGGCAGCCCGATTTTTTCGCGGATGGCCACGACCACGCCCCCTTTGGCGGTCCCGTCCAGCTTGGCCAGGATGATCCCGCTGCAGTCGATGGCCTCGGTGAAGTGGGTCGCCTGGCTGATCCCGTTTTGTCCGGTGGTGGCGTCCAGGACCAGGAGGGCTTCGTGCGGCGCCGCGGGAATTTGCTTGGCAATAATCCGGCGGATCTTGGAGAGTTGCTGCATCAGGTTCTGCTGGGTCTGCAGGCGGCCGGCCGTGTCGACGATACAGACGTCGATCCCCTGGCGGATGGCCATTTCCACCGCTTGATAGGCCACGCTGGCCGGATCGGCAGCGGGCGGTCCGGTCACAATCGGGACCCCCAGGCGGTCCGCCCAGACCGTCAGTTGCTGGACCGCGGCCGCTCGAAACGTATCCGCCGCTCCCAACACCACGCTCTTGCCGGCCTCCTGAAACATCTTGGCCAGCTTGGCGATGGAGGTCGTTTTCCCCGACCCGTTGACGCCGGCGATCAGGACCACGGTGGGTCCCGAGTCGGCATAGCGAATGGGTTCGGCAGGTTGAGCCAGGAGTTGTTTCAGCTGGGCCTTAATGGTGGCCAGGACATCGTCCCAGTGGACGACGCGAGCTCGGAATTCGTCCCCCACGCGTCCTGCGATGGCCTGAGCGGGCTTGATGCCCATGTCGGTTTTGACCAGCGCCTCGACCAGTTCCTCCAGAAAATCGTTATCGACCAGCCGGCCTTCCGCTTTGAACAGGTCGCGGACATCCGTTTTAAACAGCCGCGACGTCTTTTGCAGCCCTTGCTTGAACTTGTCAAAGATTCCCATGCGTCTTTGGTCCTCGGCCAGCTGGCAGGCAGCGGCGGGGTGCTTTACGGTTTCCCATATTCGGCCAGAATCCGGTCCAGCACGCCGTTGACGAATTGAGCGGACTGGGCGGTGCCGAACCGTTTGGCCAGTTCCACCGCCTCGTTGATGGCGACCCGGTCGGGCGTGGCCGTATACAGGATTTCGAAGGCCCCGATCCTCAGCACGTTACGATCGGTGGCCGCCATCCGTTCCAGAGCCCAGTTGTCGGCGGTGCTGGTCAACAGCTGGTCCAGCTCGCCCCGGTTGCGGCGGACGCCTTCCACCAGCGAGGTGGCAAATTCCGCCAGTTCCTCCGAACCCAGCCGCGCCTCCAGGAAGGGGGCCGGATCGATGGCTTGCGGGGCCGGATTCAGGTCATCCTGGTACAGGACCTGCAAAGCCACTTCACGAGCTCGACTGCGACGGGACATGGGCGCCTGGTGGGGAAAAAGGGAGGGCCGCGTTACGAGGACAACTCGCCGCCAGGCGGGTGGGGCGGCGACGCGTCCAGCTGGCTCAGCAGGCTGGCCATCTCCAGCGCCGCTGCAGCGCACTCGACGCCTTTGTTTCCTACGCTGCCTCCGGCACGGTGGATCGCTTGTTCGAGCGTATCGCAGGTGAGGACCCCAAACAAGACCGGCACCCCGCTGCGCAAGCCCACCTCGCTGATACCCATGCTTACAGCTCGGTTGATGTGTTGGTCGTGCGTCGTTTCACCTCGAATCACTGCCCCCAGGCACAACACGGCGGCGTACTCCTGCCCCGTGGCGAGGTGCCAGGCGGCGAGGGGGATTTCGAACGTGCCGGGGACCCAGGCCACATCGACGTGGTCCTCGGGAACCCCCGCCTCGGCCAGGGTCCGCAGGGCGCCCTCCAGCAACCCGGCCGTAATCGACTCGTGATAACGCGACACGACGATGCCGTAGCGGGCACCGGAGACCGCTTTTCGTTCACCGGCGTACTGGTTAGCCATGGGGGGGGGTGTCCGCGAGCCGTTGCTGCTGAGGTATGCCGCCCGGCCGGGCGGCACAAAGATCCAGGGGTTGAAAACCGGGTTTGGGAAAAAAGGGGTGGGGAAATGGGGACCCGCTGGGATGGGGAGGATGAGGTGGGAAAGCAGAACCCGCCCGGTGCGGCCGGCGGGCGGTGCCACAGACCGCCGCTGGGCCTGTTCGACTAAGTCGCTTTCAAGCTCATCAACAGCTCCGCATTGCTCTGCGTCTTTTTCAGCCGCGTCAGCAGCAGTTCCATCGCTTCCGGCGGACTCATTTCGCTCAACACCCGCCGCAGGATACACACGCGCCGGTGTTCCTCCGGGTCCATCAACATTTCCTCGCGGCGGGTGCCGCTGCGGTTGATATCGATCGCCGGCCAGATCCGTTTGTCGACCAGTTGTCGGTCCAGCACGATTTCCAGGTTGCCGGTCCCCTTGAACTCTTCGAAGATAACCTCGTCCATGCGACTGCCGGTATCGACCAGGGCGGTGGCCAGGATGGTCAGCGAGCCGCCTTCTTCGACTTTACGAGCGGAGCCGAAGAAGCGTTTTGGCTGTTGCATGGCGTTGGCGTCGATCCCGCCCGAGAGGATTTTGCCCGAGTTGGGGCATTCGGCGTTCCAGGCGCGGGCCATCCGCGTGATGGAGTCCAGGAAAATCACCACGTCATGGCCGCATTCGACCATGCGTTTGGCTTTTTCCAGCACCATTTCCGCCACCTGCACGTGGCGGGCCGAGGACTCGTCAAAGGTGGAACTGATCACCTCGCAATGGTCCCCTTTGACCTGCCGTTCCATATCGGTGACCTCCTCCGGCCGTTCGTCGATCAGCAACATGATCACGTAGACTTGGGGGTAGTTGGTCAGGACCGACTGGGCCATCTTCTGCAGCAGGATCGTCTTGCCGGCCCGGGGCGGGCTGACAATTAACCCCCGCTGTCCGAACCCCACGGGGGTCATCAGGTCGCAGACCCGCATCGCCAGCTCGTCCGCCTTCGTCTCGAACACGATCCGCTGGTCGGGGTGCAGCGGCGTCAGTTCGTCGAAGTCCACCTTGTCCGCGCTTAGATTCGGATCCTGATAGTTGATCGCTTCCACCCGCAACAACGCAAAATAACGTTCGTTTTCTTTGGGCGGACGAATCTGGCCGGCAACCGTGCTGCCGGTCCGCAAGCCAAACCGACGGATCTGGCTGGGCGAGACGTAAATGTCGTCGGGGCAGGAGAGGTAGTGATAATCGGGGCTGCGCAGAAACCCAAACCCGTCGGGCAAAATCTCCAAGGTCCCTTCGCCGAACATCAGCCCGTTCAGCTTGACCCGCTCTTTGAGGATCTTGAAGATCAGTTCCTGCTTTGTCAGCCCCGTGATGTCGGCGATCTCTTCCTTCTTCGCCTGCTCAATCAAATCCCCCATCGACAGCCGCTGCAGTTCGGCAAGGTGCAGCTCGTTTTGCTTGTCCTCCCCCAAGCGATCGCGGGGTCGCGTCCCGACAGCGACTTCGTCCACCAGCTCTTCGGCCAGCGACAGCGGTTCTTCTTCTTCCAGCTGGCGGTAGGTCGGATCGGAGGGATCCAACGTGCACTCGCCCGCCGACCGTTTTTCGGTCGTAGACGGTTCTACATTACGGCTGGCGGTGCTTCGTGCGTTGCCCATGAGGTGCTCCTAAGATGAGTTAGCATATTGCGCTGCGCGAACGGCAGACGCGGAGGGATGCTGCGAACGGTGAAGGGAAAGGTTGGCGGGAAAAAAGGAAAGGTGGCAGGGAAAGCAAGGGAAAGGTAGGAGGGTCAAAGGGAACGCAGGGACGCGTTACCGCGGACAGGCAGGATCGAGCGAGCGTGGGGCAGCTGGAGTTCGCGAACTGCGAACGCGGCACCTGGTGCCTCGTGGCAGCTCGGCGGCCCACAACCCCAACTCCTTTCAGTTTGCCATGAATCTGCGCGAATGGGAATCCCAAAAATCGCGAATTTGTCGATAAAGTTCGGCTGGCGAACCGGAGTTATCCAGCACCAGGTCGGCTGCCTCGCGTTTCTGTTCCAGCGGCACCTGGGCGGCCTCGCGGCGGCGGGCCTCGTCGGCAGTCCAGCCCCGGGCGGCGGCCCGCTGCCACCGCAGCGGTTCCGGCGCGTCGATGAAGAGGATCGTGTCGCAGAAGTCCTGCCAGCCTGCCTTCAGCAGGACGGGGGCGTCCAGCACGGCGACGGCGGCCCCGCCGGCGGCGGCCAGTTGAGCGACCTGGTCGGCCAGTCGCGCGCGGATGTGTGGATGCGTCAGGTCTTCCAAAAATTTCAGCTCGGCCGCCGCCTCCGCACTGCCGCCAAACACCATCGCGGCCACCTTCCCCCGCTCGATCTGCCCCGCCCCATCCAGAATCGTCGCTCCCCACCTCTGGCGGCACGCCGCAATCACCTCCGGCTGGCGCAACACCTCGTGCCCCGCCCGATCGCCGTCCAGGACCACTGCCCCCAGCTGGCGGAGGTACTCGGCAGCCAGGCTCTTCCCGCTGGCCACCCCACCGACGATACCGATGATGTGCATAACGCAGGACCTGGGGCCAGCAAAGCGCGGCGACGGGGGGGGGGGGGGGGGTCCCCAACCCGGCATACCCTTCAATTCCGCTTTCCCCCCCAA
>CAYFZZ010000127.1:0-3725 GCA_964347545.1 uncultured Planctomycetaceae bacterium
TTAACCCTCACCCCCACTCTTAACCGAACACGCTTAACCGCCACTCTTAACCGAACACGCTTAACCGCAAACTCTTCACCGGGGCTGCAGACGGGGACAACTTGCTGCAGCAAATCATCGATGAAGAAACGACGCATTGGGCTGTTGATCTTTTGGGGGGCCATCGTCTCGCTGGCCGGCTGGGTGCTGGCCCAGCAAGCCCCGACCCGCCGGCCTCCCTTACGGCGTCACGAGGCCACCCAAGCTGGGCAGCTGCAGCTGGTCCCGGCCAGCGAACGGCCGCAGATCCGCAACCGCGTTTCGATTGCGATCGAAGGGGACCACCGCGTCATCCGTGCCAACGGGGTCCCAGACCACCACACCGGTCCGTTCCCCAATCCGGGCAACCCGCACCGGCTGGGGGCCCAGTCGTACCATTACCGCCTCCCCGCTCGGCCCCGCCCTGCCGAGTCGATCACGCCACTGGGCAGACACAGCTTTGGCATCGCCGTCAATGGCGTCCCCTTCGACCCCGGCGCGGCGGAATGGTATCAGGGCGACCCGCAGGGCGGCTGGCGTTACGAACCCCTCTCCGGCGCGGTCCCCTTGGGGCTGGACGCGAACCACGGGCACGTTCAGCCCAGCGGCGCCTATCATTACCACGGCCTGCCGCGGGATCTGTTAAACGAACTGGGGGTCCAGGCCGGCAGGCACTCGCCGATCGTCGGCTGGGCCGCCGACGGCTTCCCAATCTATGCCCTCTACGGTCATGCGGATCCAAACGACCCGGGCTCGGACATCCGCAAGCTGAAGTCCAGCTACCGCCTTCAGCAAGGCAACCGGCCGGGCGGGCCGGGTGGCAACTACGACGGCACGTTCCTGACCGATTACGTTTACGTCCCCGGAGAGGGCGACCTGGACGAATGTCAAGGCCGCTTCGGCGCGACCCCCGATTTTCCGAAAGGGACGTACGCCTATTTCCTGACCGAACAGTGGCCGGTGATCCCGCGCCACTATCGGGGCACCCCTTCCAAAGATTTTCAGCGACGCGGTCCGCCCGGAGGCCCCGGCCACATTCGTTAGGCCCGGCGGGGAAAACCGGGAGTCCGGCACCCGGCAGGGCTTGGGGCGCGGGGCTTTTTTCGCTGAGCGAAAAACTCGCCCCGAGTCTCGGCCCGTGGGGGGGATTCCCGACGCGTCGCGAGTCGGGGAGAGAGCCAGGGTGAGAGGTGCCCTCCGCGGCTGCCCCCTCACCCTCACCCTCTCCCCCACCATCCCGGCACGCCGGGACGGCGGGGGAGAGGGAACTTTGGGGGGAGCCCAGGTCCGCCTGTCATCCGCGGGTGGCCTGGAAGGGGTCGGGAGTCTTTTTCGATCGATGGTCGACCCGCGGGGGGTGGATTTTTCTCGAAAAAGACTCCCGACCCCGTGGCGGTCACCAGGGGTGCAGTTTTTTCACTCAGCGATTTGGTTTGGCCCACGCAGCGCGGTTAAGCAGGTCGGTTAAAAGTATCCGGATAAGAGTGGGGGTTAAGAGTACATTTCATCGCAGTCTTAACCGCCACTCTTAACCGCACACTCTTAACCGAATACCCTTCAACGACCCGCTGATCTTCACCCTCCCCACTGCTCGACCTTCTTTCCCAGGCGAACGGACTGTCGCGGTGGCCACCCTTGGGAAACAGCAATCCACCCCCAGATTCTGCAGAAGAACCTATTTCAACCGTCCGGCGACCAGATCTCGCACGGTGTGTCTTTGGCGCAGCTGGGCCAGCCGCCCTACCGCGGCGGGATCCTGCAGGTAGAGCGGCAACAGGGGGGGCGGCTTGAGCACCTGGCGGTGTTGCAGTTCCTGGATGAAGGGAATGTGGTCGGTGGCAATCTTGCCCACGAAGAGCGGTTCCAGAGCGCCGCCGCCGGCCAGGTAGTCCAGCATTTCGATCAGCCCGCTGAGGTAGACCATGTCCTTGGTCAACCCGCCGCCGCGAAACGTCCGCATGGTCACGGTGTAGGCCGTTTTTTGCGAGAACTGGTAATGGCGGTCCAGCAGGCGAAAGGTCTCGATAAAGGTCGCTCCGCTGACCAGCTGAGCTGCGGCGACCACGCGGGCGGCCAGCAGTCGGATGCGTGGCCGGCTGAGCCCCCCCACGAGGTATTCGGCCAGGACCGCCAGGCCCTCCTGCAAGGCGTCATAGCCGGCGAAGCCGCCGTGCAGCTGTTGAAACGGTTCGGCCAGGCCGTTGTAGTAGGTCAACAGGTGGGTTCCCACCTCGTGCTGCAGCAGGGCCCGCACCCGATTGGCGGGGATTTTGGTCTGTCGCCCGATCAGCAGATCGCCACCGCTGCACAGCATCCCGGAGAACATGTCATCGCGGACGATGGCCCGCGCGGCAAAGGCGGGATATTGCCGCTGGTAAGCGGCGATTTCCTCGGCGGCCCGAGCGGCGAAGGCGGTCGCCTCGATCTGGCCCTCCCGATAATCGTCGCGGACGTGGGGGGGGATGACCTGTAACAGCTCGCTGGCCACGTTCAGCAACGAAGGCGGGACCTTGCCGTAAACCTGGAGGCTGCCCAGCAGAAAGCGGGGCGAGCCGATATCGGCCAGCATGGTGATTTTTCGGTCCAGCTCGTCCTGGCGCTGCCGAAAGAGGTGGGCCAGTGTGGGATCCTCGATGTTTTCGATGGGGACCTCATACAGCCGCCGCTTCAACAACGCCGGTTCCACGGCCAATGGCCGATAATAGAAGCGGGGGATCCGCTCGAACCGCGACTGGCGAAACTCGCTCCAGGCAGCAGCCGCATTGACCGGCGTGACCTGCAGGAGGAAATCAAAACTGTCGCTGATTTCGGCCAGGCGGCGGTCGACGTTCCACACGGCCTTCACCATCGCTCGCCGACCCAGCGAGTAAAAATGGCGCGGCTTGGCATTGGTCCGCGTCAGCGTGAACTTGAAGAACGACTGCTTCAACGCTTTGCCCACACCCCGCCGCAACATCCGTAACACGGCCGGAAAGACCTCGCCGCTGGCCGGATCGCGATAGATGGGCCGCACGGCCAAGCCGATGGTCAAGCAGTTCCACTGGCGGCACCGTTTGGCCGACAACAAGGGGGGCAGGCCGGGCGGATGGCCATCCGCCGCGTAGTCCACCACCACCTCGGCCCGCTGCCTCAGGTACTGGATCCGTTCCAAGTTGCCCCGCAAGGTGGCCACCGTCCGCTGAGGCGTGTGCGGACCACGAGCCGCAATCCGGAAGGCAGGCCTCAATTCCGTCGGCTCAATGGGGCTCTCCAAATGCGCCTCGACCACCTCCGCCTCGGGAGTGGACCAGACCTCGATGATCAGGAACGCCCCGAACCGCGCCGACATGAGCTCCACAATCGTGGCCACCATTTTCGCGAGGCTGCTGCGCAGCGGAGTCGTGGCGGGGAGAAACAGGAAGGAAGCTTCGCCCAGCACCAGTTGCCGCGTGCCCAAGTCCCGACGGTCGTGGGGAGCGCGGTAGACGCAGAGGAACGGGAGGGGGCGGTCCATGTGCAGCCGTCCCCCCGGCAATGTCCGACGGACCTGCTTGCCTTGGCTCAAACGAGCTCGGACCTCAGCAATCAGCCGGTCCGAGATCGGTTCCCCGGTTCCCTCCGCACGGCTCATGGACAGTTGGCTCCTCCTGCACGCCCCGCGGGGATCCGGCCCGTGCTGGGGGTGGCGGGCCTGCCCCGCCGCTGTCCGGCCCGCTCGCCGTGGGGCC
>CAYFZZ010000128.1:0-21820 GCA_964347545.1 uncultured Planctomycetaceae bacterium
CGCGTAGCCTCGAATTAAGCCACATCCTCCACCGCTTGTGTGAGCCCCCGTCAATTCCTTTGAGTTTCAGCCTTGCGACCATACTCCCCAGGCGGAGCACTTAACACTTTCGCTTCGGCCGGAAAGCTATGGAGGACTCTCCAGCCCAGTGCTCATCGTTTACAGCTAGGACTACCGGGGTATCTAATCCCGTTCGCTACCCTAGCTTTCGTGCCTCAGCGTCAGAAGAGACCCAGTGAGCCGCTTTCGCCACCGGTGTTCCTTATGATATCAACGCATTTCACCGCTCCACCATAAGTTCCGCTCACCTCTATCTCCCTCAAGCCCTGCAGTTTTGAGCGCAATTCCTCGGTTGAGCCGAGGGCTTTCACACCCAACTTGCAGAGCCGCCTACGCACCCTTTAAGCCCAGTGATTCCGAATAACGTTTGGACGGTTCGTCTTACCGCGGCTGCTGGCACGAACTTAGCCCGTCCTTCCTCTGAGGATAGTTCAGATCCGGGGGATAGCCCCCTTCACTTACTCCCCTCTGACAGCGGTTTACAACCCGAAGGCCTTCATCCCACACGCGGCGTCGCTCCGTCAGGCTTTCGCCCATTGCGGAAGATTCTCGACTGCAGCCACCCGTAGGTGTCTGGGCAGTGTCTCAGTCCCAGTGAGCCGGGCCATGCTCTCACACCCGGTACCCATCATCGCCTTGGTAGGCCTTTACCCCACCAACAAGCTAATAGGACGCGGACCGCTCCTCAGGCGGAATCTCACCTTTGGTCCGGGGACATTATCCGGTATTACCTGCAGTTTCCCGCAGCTATCCCAGACCTGAGGGTACGTTTCCACGCGTTACTCTCCCTTTCGCCGCTTTCCACCCTGGATATCGGCCGAAGCTTCCATCCAAAGTTTCTCGCTCGACTTGCATGCCTAATCCACGCCGCCAACGTTCATTCTGAGCCAGGATCAAACCCTTCAATTGAAATTGCTTAGCCAAACTCGCGCCATAGCACGAACCCGGCATGACTAGCCAATCAAAAAGTTTGCCGTAGATAGCTCGCCCGCCAGATCGAAATCCGACCAGCGCCTACCTACATGTACAGTCTCAGGTTATTGCGAGGACATACTCCCAAATTGCCAAAGAACAAAAACCTTCCGCGGCCGCTCAAACCCGTTCAGCCTGAACGTTCCACGGTCGATTCTTAAACTGCCAACACGCAAGCGCTTAGGCTCCTGCGCATCAGAGACTCATCATTCTACCGACCCAAGCGCAGTCGTCAAGGGCCGATTCGCATCAATTTCAACTGATTCGTTTTCGAGGCGTCCTGGGGCCCGCCCCCGGCCGCCCGCAGGCCCCCACCCCGCTCGGCCCCCACCCCACCAGCCCGCTCGGCCCCCCACCAGCCCGCTCGGCCAGGCCATCCCATCGACGCAGCAGCGTATCTACGCAGCGGGCGGGGGGTGGGTTCTGCGGCCGCCCGCACCCCGGTGAGGGGGCGGGGGTTGAGCTGGCCCTCTCAGGCGACCACCACCTCCTCCAGACCGGGTTCGGCCGGGGGGAATTGGGGATCCATGACGACCAGCGTCTGCAAGAGGAGGCGGCTGACCGTGAGATTGCGATACCACTTGCGGTCCGAGGGGATGATGTGCCAGGGGGCAGGTTCCGTGTTGCACCGCGTCAGCGCCTCTTCATAAGCGGCCTGGTAGTCGTCCCACAACTTCCGCTCGTCCAAATCCCCCCGGCTGAACTTCCAACGCTTGTGGGGGTTGTCCAGTCGAGCCTGCAGGCGTTGCCGCTGTTCGTCGTGACTGATGTGCAGAAAGCACTTGACGATGGTCATCCCCCCGTCGCTCAACAACCGTTCGAATTCATTAATCCGTGCATACCGCGTTTGCCATTCGGCGGCGGGGACCAGGTTGTGGACACGGACAACCAGCACATCTTCGTAGTGCGAGCGGTTGAAAATGCCGATGTTGCCGCGGCGGGGAACGGCTTTGTGAATCCGCCACAAAAAGTCATGATCCAGCTCTTCGTGGCTGGGCTGCTTGAACGGCACCACCTGGCAGCTTTGCGGATTGATGCCGCGCATCACGGTGCGAATCGTGCCATCCTTGCCCGCCGTATCCATGCCCTGCAGGACCAACAACAACGCTCGGCGATTTTCGGCGTACAGCCGATAAGCCAGATCGGCCATCTGGCGGGCATTCTCCTGGATTTCCTCGCGGGCCGATCCCTTGTCCAGGTCGGGGTCGCGGAAGGCCGGATCGAAGTCGGCCAGGCGGACCCTTTGGCCGGGAGGAACGGTAAGCGGCTGGGACATGGCGCTGGGGAAAACCGGGTTGCGGGGGGGGGCGTCACGCGGCCTGACGGACGCCCCAGGAACTTGAGCCCCATGATAGCCAGGCTGCCGTCGAACGCCAGGGTCTGCGGCCGCCCGACGGGTCGAGCCGCACGACGGGTGGCGCCGCAGCGAGGACGATCATCAAGGGGTTCCACTCCAAAATCTGGGGGTGGATTGCTGTTTGGCAAGGGTGGCCACAGCGATAGTCCGTCCGGCTGGGGAAGAAGTGCAGGCAGCGGGGAGGATGGGGATCAGCAGGTCGTTGAAGGGTGTTCGGTTAAGAGTGTTCGGTTAAGAGTGTTCGGTTAAGAGTGTTCGGTTAAGGGTGGGTAAGGGCAAGTCGAAAAAAAAGAGGCATCCTCGGCCTTTGCGGTCGATGGATGATTGACGAACGTTGATCTTTGAAGTGCAAAGTCAGGCGGTGCGCTGCTTTTACTTCGCACTTCAACAATCATCAATCAACAATCGTCAATCATCAATATCGTCTCCAGCATGCCAAGGGCAACTCACTTTTACGCCCCCTGTTGCCTTTCACTTTTCCCCCTTCGTGCTCTTCGCGCTCTTCGTGGTCCTTCTCAGCCTCCCCTGCAGGCAGCCGGGGACAACTGCCTTGGGGGGCCCCCGGCAAAGGGGAAATTCACCACGAAGGACACGAAGAGCACGAAGGTCAAATTCGACCGTCGAAGAAGTGTGAGCAGCGGGGAGGATGGGGATCAGCAGGTCGTTGAAGAGTGTTCGGTTAAGAGTGTTCGGTTAAGAGTGGGCGGTTAAGAGTGGGGGTTAGAAGAGTTCATTTCATCGCAGTCTTAACCGCCACCCTTAATCGGATACGATTCACCGACCTGCTTAACCGTTCTTGACGGGCCAAAGCATCTCGCTGAGTGAAAAAATTTCACCCATGACTGGTAGCCATCCTGCTCCATTCCCCACTTCCATGGAATATTCCCTTTTCTATGTCAGTCGCTGCTTACCCACAGATTCCTCTGAAGACCCCATCAAGGTTGTCATCGGCAGAGCTCTGGACCAGAATACCGGGAGGGGAGAGCAAGGTTCCTGCTGGCGACCGCACGAGACTATGCGTCCACCACCTGCTTATGGCGTCTATCCCTGGTGGCCTGAAAACGGCTGCCAGTGGATCCACCCCGAAGACATCGACGTTGTCGCGGGACTGATCCCCGGTCCCCGGGTCTTTCGCCGCGAGCGGCGACTGGCTCGGTACGTGGTGATGTCGTACGGTCAGACGCGATTCCGCATCCGGCCCACGCTGTGGCTGCAGGTGCCCTCCGAGGGTTTTGACCTGGGCGACCAGGTCGAAATTCGTTCGCGCCTGGGGAAAAACCTGCCTGGCCTGGCGGTGATTTGCGAGATGACCTGGCAGGCGGCCGCCGGGGCGATCGTGTACCAGGTCCGCCAGCACGGGATGCGGATCCCTCGCCGCTTTACCGCCGCCGACCTGCGGCCGGTGAAGTTTCTGTGCTGAGCCGCAGTGGCCCCAGCTCGCAGTGGCCCCAGCTCGCGGTGGCCCCAACCCGTCGCCCCCTCCCGATGGCCCGCCGCGCTACCTGGCCGTCGGCATGATCGCCGGCGGATGCGGGCGGATCTTCAGGTTCAGCAGTTCCACCACCAGGGAAAACGCCATCGCAAAATAGATATAGCCCTTGTTGACGTGCGTCCCTACGCCTTCGGCGATCAGCATCACGCCGATCAGGATCAGGAAGCTGAGCGCCAGCATTTTCACGGTCGGGTGGCGGGTCACGAAATCGCTGATCCGGCCGGCAAAGATCATCATCACCACAATTGCCACGATCACGGCGGTGACCATCACCCAGATGTCTTTGGCCATCCCCACGGCCGTGATCACCGAGTCCAGGGAAAAGATGATGTCCAGGAGGGCGATCTGGAAGAGGACGCTGCCCAAACTGGCTCCGGCCTGGGCTTGCCGCTGGGCGGCACTCCCCTCCAGCTTGACGTGGATTTCGTGGACACTTTTGGCGATCAGGAACAGGCCGCCGCCCAACAGGATCAGGTCCCGCACGGAAACCTCGACGACCTCCTGCGGGATCACGCCAAAGACCCGCGCGGCTGCTTCGTAGAGCGGCCCGAGCTGGGCCAGCGAGAAAATGGGGTCGGTCAGCCGCAGGATCCAGGACAGCGAAAACAGGAGGAGGACCCGCATCAGCATGGCGAGGGCCAGCCCCCAGAAGCGGGCGGAGGGCTGTTGCCGTTCGGGCAACTTGCCGGTCAGAATGGCGATGAACACGATGTTGTCGATGCCCAGCACGATTTCCATGGCGGTCAGGGCCACCAGGGCCACCAGGGCTTCGGTCGTGAATATGTCGAACATGGTCGTCTCGCGGGTTCTGTTCTTCGGCCGTCCGTTGGCTGGCTGGCCCCCAGAATAACCGAAACGGCGGGTCTGCTGAACGGCGATCCAAGCCCCACCCCGCCCGCCCAGTGGGCCGCGACCCCCGGCGGCGGCCAGGAGGAGGATGACGAAAAGGGGAAACCGAAAGAGGGTTCAGCCAAAAATTTCGTAGCAATCCGCCCTGCCACGCAATAGCCGTGCCGGCGTTTACCGATCGCCACGGCAGGAACCGCAGAATATCGAATGTCGAATGTCGAATGCAGAAGTCGTTGCGGCTGGTCACGGTGACGGGTGGGCGAACCGAGGTTCCTCCCCCGATCGAGTTGGCGAAACACTCCTTTGACATTCTGCGGTTGGTCATCGGACATTCTGCGGTTCTCTCTGGCCGCGACGGTCCGCCGCCACTGGTGACAGGGGATGGCCCTTGCAGAGCGACGGACGACCCACGAAATTCCCGAAAGAACCCCAATTTTCCACAGCGGTCTCTCTCGCTGGACAGTAATCGGGTACACTCTTCCGTAAATTTCATGGACAGCGCACCAGAAACCGTTTTGATCACCGGCGCTTCGGCTGGGATTGGCCAGTCGCTGGCCGCATGCTTTGCGGGCGACCAATCCCATCTGATCCTGGTCGCGCGGCGTGAGGAAAAGCTGCGCCAGCTGGCGCGGCAGCTGGAGGAGCGGTACGGTGTGGAGGTCACGGTGGTCGTAAAGGATCTGACCGTGGCCGGCGCGGCGGAGGAAATTCGCCAGGTGCTGGACCAGCGGCAGATGGCCGTGGACGTGGTGGTCAACAACGCCGGGTTTGGCGAGGTCGGGACGGTGGCGGAAATTTCGCTGGAGCGGCAGCTGGAGATGGTCCAGGTCAACGTGACCGCGGTGACGCATCTGACGCGGCTTTTTTTACCCGGCATGATCCGGCGGGGGCGGGGGGGCATCCTGAACGTGGGCTCGACCGCCGCCTTTCAACCCGGCCCGGGCATGGCGGTCTACTACGCCTCCAAGGCGTATGTGCTGGCCTTTACCGAAGCCCTGGCGGAGGAATTGCGGGGGACGGGGGTCACGGCCACCTGCCTGGCCCCGGGTCCGACCTACACCGAGTTCGGGGCGGTTTCGGGTATCGAGTCCGCGCGGCTCTTCCGGCTGGGGGCCATGGACGCCGCAGCGGTGGCCCGGGCCGGCGTGCGCGGATTTCGTCGTCGTCGGACGATCGTCATCCCCGGCCCGCTGAACCAGCTGGGCGCGCTGTCGGTCCGTTTCGTCCCCCGCGTGGTGGTCCGCAAGATCGTCAGGTGGCTCAACACCTGAGCCGTCGCCTGCCGCCCACCAGAGGGCTCCCCCCCTTACCGCTCGTCGGACCGCACGCTGGTCAGCTCAGCCTTGCTCGCCACCGGCCCCGCTCCCGAGTTGCCCCCAGCCTGGGCCTCGCGGCTGGCCGCGATCTGCTCCTGCCGTTGATCGACGACGGTTTGGGCCATGTGGCGGATCTCTGCGGCGGTCAACCGTCGCAAATTCACCAGGTCCGTCAGCGGCTTGAGGTGTTCCACGATCTGGCCCACGCCGGAGCGGAGCATGACCATTTCGGCCAGCAGCTGGCGAATTTCCCGGAACGATTCCGAGGCCTCGGCAAACTGGTGCTGCAGATCGAGGGCGCGTTCGAAGGTTTCGATCGAGCTGGCCAGATCGTCGGTCGTCGCCAGGACCTTGTTTTTTAGCGCGATGAGGGCCTCCGCTCGCTGGTCGGCCAGCCCGATCTGGTCACCCTGCTGGTCCAGCTCGGTACGGATCTCGACCAGTTGCGCCAGCGCCGACTGGGCAGTGGCGACTTGTTGACCTTCGTCCACCAGCTGCTTGTTCAGCGCCAGCAGGTCGTAGGAAATCGCGCGGGCCTGGGAGGTGCCATCCACACCGCTGACCAGGTGCTGCTGCAATTCGTGCAGGGCGACCAGGGCTTGACGGGCCTCCTGGATGAGCACCGTATTTTTTTGAACTTCGTCCCGCAGCCGAGCCAGGGAGGCGAGTGCCTCCTGGGCCTGGTCCAGCACGGTGGCTTCGTCGCGCAGTTGGGTATGCAGGGTCTGGATGGCCGTCAGGGCCGCGGCCGCATCGGTGGCGCGGGAGGCTTGTTGGGCCAGTTGCCCCAGCAGCTGGTTGGTCGCGGCCGCGGTTTCCCCGTGTCCGGCCAGCTGGTCGACACTCTTCTGCAAGGCCCCCACCTGCCGATGCAGGCGGGCCATTTCGTTCCGGGCCGGGCGAATGAAGAGGAGGTGAGCAAACAGCAACGTGACCACCATCACCACGCAGGGGGTCACCCAAGCCGGGATGCCCTCGCCCACCGTTTGTTGATCCACCGCAAAATGTTCTTCGAACCTGTCGCTATCCACTGGAACGCTCTCCTGGGACTACGGTAAACCGACGGCGCACTTTCCCGAACCGTACTGGTCTTTGGGATCGGAAAACTTGCCGCACCCATTCCACGTTTTGCCCGCGGCTGCGGTTTGTAGCGTCCAGAGGCATTGGAGGGGCTGGCGCGATGTTCTCGCTCGGGGGCCAAGACCAGCGGACAGGCGAGCTCGACACGTCGGCACCGGCGGCGGTGCCGGGACAGATTGGCGTGGCCGGAATCCAACTGCCAAGCGTTTTTTGCCGGAACTGCGCGTTGCTTGTTCCGGCCTACCCCGCTCACCGTTTCTTCGCAACGGTCGAACGGCCGTCCCGCGGCCCGAGAGGCCTCAGATGTCCTGTCGCAGGGGATGCCCCATAAAGCAGGCATGGATGGCCCGCACCACGTGCCGACAACGCTGCTGGAACACCGCCGAGCTGACGGGATCCTGCGGACGGATGTCGACCACCACGTGCGTCATCGAGATGGGACAGGGGGTGTCGCGGTGAAGCGTCAGCGAGACTTCGACCTGGACCGCGGCCAGCGGCTTGTTACGCAGAAACAACAGCGAGTCGCCCACCTGGAAGAGAACGCGGTCGTCCGAAAATTTTTGCAGCTTGGCGTGCGTTTCCTGGATCAGGTTGAGCACCTTGCGTTCCCACACGCCCGGCAAGACGCACGCCATGAACTCGTGGCGGGCGTCGCCCCGCGGGGTCAGCGTGATCGGTGCGGGCAGCTGAGCGACTTCGAAGGCGTGGGTTTCGGCGGGCGGGGCAGGGGTCGGCATCGTGGTGTCCTCTCGGCGATCCGGGCTGCCGCAGGGGCAGCGGGTGGTCTGAGTCCTCGAGAGCGTCGCAAGGGGGATGCCGAGCGCGGGGGTGGGGGTTCGGTGGGAAGGGGGGCGCAAGACGTAAGCGTAGCGCAGGCAAACAGTTGGCCAGGGCCTTTTTTTGGCCGGCAGGACCGCAGCGGCGTGGCGGGTGATGAGCGAAAGCAACGCGGGGGGCCGTGGCACGGTGCCGGTTCACGACGTGCTGGCGCGCGGCCCGAGGCCCGGGACCTGCCCCCTTCGGTTATCGCCGGAGGGCTGGCAGCGGCCGCGAACCTATGGTAGCTTCAGCCCTTTGTTGCCAGCCCCCCGGCGGGCTGGAAAACCGGTGGCTGCGGACACGGGAAGATGAAACAAGCGATTGCCGGCGTCGCCCCCAGCGAGCTGGATGAAGTGACGGTGATGATTGTCTGGCCGACGATCACGGCCGTGCAGACGCCCCCCTTCGGCCGTTTGGGCTGTACTCTGGGTCGTATGTACAGCATCCCCTACGGCATCGGACCTGTCCTGACGGTGGGCAACCTGCTGGCCTTGCTGTCCATACCGCTGGCCTTGCTGATCTTTGCCAGCAGCCTCGCCCCGTTTATCTGCCGGCGTTACCGGCTGACGAATCGTCGTGTGACGATCGAAAAGCTGGTGTTGCAGCTGGGCCGAGGTTGGCTGCCCCTGGCGGCACCCTGGGTGGAGGATGCCTCGGTGTCGCTGGACAATTTCGACGCGATCGACATCGAGGTCCTCAAGGGTCAGGACTGGTACCCAGCCGGCGATTTGATCTTTCGCAAAGGGGCCGTCGAGACGTTGCGGTTGCCGGGGGTTTCCCGACCGGAAACATTTCGCCAGACCTGCCTGAAGGCTCATCAGTCCCACGTTGGCGTGAAGGCCGCCGTGGCCCGCACCTGACGCGGGCAGGGTCGAGCCGGTCGGGTGTGCGGGCACCGCCCTAGAGGGGGGTGTCGGAGGGCGGGGGCGGGTCGTTTTCGCCGCGCGGCAGTTCGACCGACGCGAAGAAACCGTGAGCGGTCCAGCGGGTGAACCACCGCCGCAGCTGCACCGCCAGAGCATCGAGGGGTTGGTTGGCGGCGGCCGCCAGCGCTTCGATGGCCCGGCCGATGGCCTGGCCTGCCACCAGAGGCGCCAGCAGGTCGAATTCGGTGGCTTCCAGTTCGTGGCGCTGGACGACGTAGTCGCGACGGGTCACCGCCACGTACTGCGGCCGCGGCTGCGGCAGCGACGGTTGCCACGCCTGGTCCGCCTCCTGCCGCTGCTGGCGGAATTCGGTGAAATAGTCGTTGACCGGGTAGCGGAAATCG
This sequence comes from uncultured Planctomycetaceae bacterium, assembly GCA_964347545.1. Classification (GTDB taxonomy): domain Bacteria; phylum Planctomycetota; class Planctomycetia; order Pirellulales; family UBA7805; genus CS4-C045. The sequence goes on from CAYFZZ010000128.1 coordinate 9,216, forward strand.
AGCAGACGCAGGCAAGGGACCGGGACCAGGCGGACCTGGGGCCACTGGTCGGGGGCAATGGCCAGCAGGCGGTCCGCGTCCAGCAGCGGCTGGTCTTCCACACCCGGACCATCAAACACCTGCTCAATCGTCCACTCCAGCGTGGCCAGGTCGATCAGAAAATCGGGCCAGTCGACCACCCCCGCCTGGTGCGGTTCGGTATCCGGCCGGGTCTGGGCCAGATACTGCATAAACTTGTCCGCCAGGTGTCCCAGGGTATAGCTGGTCGAGGGATAGGCCTGCAGGTAGCCCAGGGCAAACTGATCGAAGACCTCCGGGCCGGTCGCAGAGACCAGGGCGGGGAAGGTCTCGCGGAGGCATTCCATGAGTCGCGCGAAATAGGCGTTGTGGTAGATCTCCAGCCGCTGGATGGCCGTCAAGGCCTGGGAACGACAGACCACCTGTTCGACATCCGCGGCGGTGATCTCGATTTGTTGCCTGGCTGGCTGGGCATCGATGCCGCGCGAGACACCCTCGGGGTGCGTGATGACCGACTGCATCCACCGCTGCAGCGACGACAGGTGAGGGGGGTTGTTGAACATCGTGGGGGTGAGCTGGCGTGGGAGGTCTGCCGGCTGGGGTTGGATGTTTGCAGGAAAAGCGTAAATGCTGCCAGGTGACCTGGCCATGCTGGGGGTTTCAGGCCACTTCGGGGGGGACCAAGTGCAAGGGGTGGGGCACGCTCGTCCCGTGAGGATCGGCCGGGCGTTCCGCGTCCGCGGCGGCCGGCAAGGTGTCTCCCATGTATTGTTTCGCCTTCAAGACCTCGGCGTGCACCACTTCAAAGGGCGGAATATGGGCGTCCCACTCCAGTAAGGTAGACACCCCGCCGGTCAACTGGTGGGCCAGGGCGTACAAGTTCCACACCTTGCTCAACACGTGCGAATCGTGCGTGTCGATCAGGTGGGTCGTGCAGTTGGTGTGGCCGGCCAGGTGGCACTGCACCACCCGCCGCGGCGGGATCGCTCGCAAATACTCCACCGGATCAAAATCGTGGTTGACGCTGGAGACGTACACATTGTTCACATCCAGCAGCAGGCCACAGTCAGCTTCGGCGGCCATCTGGGCGAGGAAGTCCCATTCGCTGAGCGTGGATTGGGCGAAGGTGACGTAGCTGGAGGGGTTTTCCAGCACCAGGGGTCGCTCCAGGTAGTCCTGCACGGTCCGGATCCGGTCGACCACGTGGCGTAAAGTTTCCTCGTTGAAGGGGATCGGCAGGAGGTCGTGCGAATTCCGGCCGGCCACGCCGGTCCAACAGAGGTGGTCCGAGACCCAGTGGGCTTGGGTGATTTCCGCCAGCTGCTTCAGTTTTCGCAGGTAGTCGAAGTCGAGCGGATCGGTGCTGCCGATCGACAGGGAGACGCCGTGCATCACGATCGGGTACCGTTCGGCGATCTGCTGCAGCACGTAACGGGGCCGGCCCCCGGAGTCCATGTAGTTTTCCGAGATGATCTCGAACCAGTCGACCTCCGGGTGCTGGTGGAGGATGTGCTGGTAGTGCACCGTCCGCAGGCCGACGCCCAGGCCCAGGTTTTGGTATCCGAGTCGGGGGAGGGTCATGGTGGGGTTCTCGCGGCGAGGGAAGCTGGTCGGCGAAACCACGAGGTACCGTGTCCGCGGCCGGCGGTTATCGATACCTCCAGCTGGCGGCGGCCTGCAACCGAAACCGATCGTCAGGACTTTTTGGGGGCGGGTCCGAATTTCTTGCCGGCGGCCTTCATGGCCTTCTCGAAGTTGGCCCGCGCGGCCTTCCAGGCGTCGTCCATCAAGGGCACGGCGCATTTGCCTTCGCCCTTGCAGGAATTTTCGCCCGGGTTCGCTCCGCAACCCCCCTGGCCGCGGCAGTCGTTGCCGCCGGCACAAGTGTGGTGCTTGGCCGAGGCACACGCCCCGGTCCCCGCACAGTCGTTTTGCCCTTTGCAGTCGTTTTTGGCGGTCTTGCAGGCCCCCAGGCCACGGCAGGTGTTCAACCCGCGACAGACATGCGGCTCGCGCAACAGCTCGGCCTCGTCCGCCGCCGCCCTCGCCGGGCCGAAGGCCGTCCCCGCCACCACTCCGCCGAAGGCCGCCATCGTCAATTTGCTGAATTCGCGTCGAGATAATTCTGAAGATTTCATGGCCAGCCCTCGCAACCAGGTTTCGCGGTAACGACCCATCCCCCGACCGGCACGCCCCGAACGGCAGGCCCTGTCCAGCAAGGGGGATCCCTGCCGGTCATCATAGCGGTCACCCAGGTCGCGGGAAACCCGCGGGCCATCCCAACTTGGCCGGTGGGGCGGATCCGCGCCCGCCAGCGGGCCGCCGACTATCCTTGCGGTCCTTCCCACGGATGGGCAAGAATCCAAGGGTCCTGACACACAAGCGGGGGCGTCGCTGGTATGTCGTTGCGGATCTCGGCCGATACGGGGGGAACCTTCACCGACCTGGTCTTGTTCGACCAGCAGGAGGGAAGGCTACAGTGGCGAAAGACCGCCAGTACGCCGGCCGATCCCTCCCGGGCCCTGGTCAGTGGGATCGACGGGCTGGCGGCCCAGCGGAAAGGGGGGGTGGCCCTGCTGGTCCACGGCACCACCGTGGCGACCAATGCGGTCCTCCAACGCCGCGGGGCGGCGGTGGCCCTGGTGACGACCCGGGGATTCCGCGACGTGCTGCAGATTCAGCGGCAGGACCGACCACGCCTGTATGACCTGCGGGCGCGGCGGGCCGAGCCGTTGGTGCCGCGGAGGCTGAGGTTCGAGCTGGAGGAACGCATCTTGTACGACGGCCGCGTCCGCACGCCGCTCGACCCCGCCGAACTGGACCAGCTGGTCCAGCGGCTGCGGGACGCTCAGGTCGAGGCGGTCGCTGTGGGGCTGCTGCACAGCTATGCCAACCCCGCTCATGAATTGCAGGTGGGACAGGTGCTGGCCCAGCAACTGCCTGGGGTGACCGTCTGTCTGTCGCACGAGGTGGTGGGAGAGCATGGCGAGTACGAACGGTTCAGTACCTGTGCCATGAACGCCTTTCTGCAGCCGGGGATGCAGACTTATCTGGGCCGCCTGGAGACCGCTCTGCAGGACCAGCAGGTCGAGGCGCCCCTGTTTGTGATGAAAAGCAACGGGGGGGTGATGGCTGGCGCCGTCGCCGGGCGGCAAGCGGTCCACACCCTGCTGTCCGGTCCCGCCGGCGGGGTGGTGGCGGGGATGGCCATCGCCCGCGGGCACGACCATCCCCACCTGATCACGGCCGACATGGGCGGCACCAGTTTCGACGTGGCGGTGTTACCGGGCGGCCACGCCGCTTTCGCTCGTGACAACGAAATCGCCGGGCTGGCCGTGGGCGTGCCGATGCTGGATATCCACACGGTCGGTGCGGGAGGAGGTAGCATCGCCTGGATTGACGCGGGGGGATCGTTGCGGGTCGGGCCGCAATCGGCCGGGGCCCTGCCCGGTCCGGCCAGCTATGGGCGGGGCGGGACGCTGCCCACCGTCACCGACGCCAACCTCGTGCTGGGCCGGCTCTCTACCGACGCGCCCCTGGGGGGCGAAATCACGCTGGACCTCGACGCCGCGCAAGCGGCCATCCACGACCACCTCGCAGGTCCCCTGGGGCTGGACCTGATCGCCGCCGCCGAAGGGGTGATTCGCGTGGTGAATGCTACCATGACGCGGGCCATCGGCCGCCTGTCGGTCGAACGAGGATTGGACCCGCGGCAGTTCGTGTTGTGCCCCTTTGGAGGGGCAGGGCCTCTGCACGGCGCCGAGCTGGCCAAGGAGATGGGGATCGGCCAGACCCTCGTCCCGCTCGCCCCCGGCGTCACCTCGGCCCTGGGACTGCTGATGTCCAACCTGCGGGAAGACCGGATCGCGACCTGCGTCCAACCGCTGGATGAGGTGGCCCTGGCGCGGCTGCAGCCGCTGCTGGACGATCTGGAACGGGACGCCGCCCGGCCGCTGGACTTCGCTGCCCAGGCGGAAAGCGTGGTACGACGTTTGGGGATCCGCTACCTGGGCCAGCGCTACGAACTGCCGGTCACCGTGGACGAAGCGGGCCTGGACGTGGCGGCCCTGGCCCGGGGCTTTGCCGACCAGCATCAACGGCTGTACGGATACACGCGACCCGACCAGCCGCTAGAGATCTGCAGCGCGTGGGTTTCGGTGGAAGCCCAGCTGCAACCGGTCATTTTGCCCGACGGTCATCCCAGTACGGGGGGGCCCCAGCCTTTCGCGGAACGGACCGTCTACTTTGCCGGCCGCGGTTTTGCCACCCCCATCTACGGGCGGGAGGCCTTGGGAGTCGGCGACCGCCTCCAAGGGCCGGCCGTTATCGAACAGCTGGACGCCACCACGCTGGTCTGGCCCGGACAGGCGGTCCGCGTTGACCCGTACGGTCAGTTAGTGTTGGGACCCATACCATGAAGAACCCCATCGATCCGGTGACGCTCGAGATCATGCGGAACCGCTGGCGGGCGGTTGCCGAGGAGATGTGCATGGCCCTGGTCCGGGCCAGCTATTCGACCAACATCAAGGACCGTCGCGACTGTTCGGCGGCGGTCGCCTTGATCAACGGCGAAGTGCTGGCTCAGGCCGAAATCGGCACCCCTCTGCACCTGGGCATCATGCCCGCCGTGTTACGGTCGATTTTGAGCCAGTTTCCTGCCGACCAGATGGAACCTGGCGCGATGTACATCACGAATCTGCCCTACCCGGAAGGTCCGGGACATTTGCCGGACGTTTCCATGGTGTCGGTGATCCATCATCGCGGCCAGCCGGTGGCCCTGGCGGCCACCACCGCGCACCACGTCGACATGGGGGGCTTTTCCCCCGGCAGCATGCCCTTTGGCGTGACGGAAATCTACCAGGAAGGGCTGCAGATTCCCCCCACGCCGATCATTCGGGACGGGAAGATCGACGAGGTCCTCTTGCGGTTGATCGAGCAGAATGTGCGGACGCAGGCCGAGGTGCGGGGCGATCTGCTGGCCCAGTACGCGGCGGCCCGGATCGCCGAACAGCGGGTGGCCGACCTGTTCGCTGACCAGCAACCCGCCGAGGTGATGCAGTACATGCCCGCCGTGCTGGACCACGCGGAACGCTGCATGCGGGCCGGGATCCGCGCGATGCCCGATGGCGTCTACGCTTTCGAAGACTTTCTGGACGACGACGGGGTCAGCGACCAGCCGGTCAAGATCGCCGTGACCGTTACGATCGCCGGTGACGAACTGACGGCCGACTTTGGGGGTTCCAGCGACCAGGTGCTGGGACCGCTCAACGCGCGGCTGAGCGCCGCCTGTGCGGCCGTCTATTTCACCTGCAAGGCGGTTATCGATCCCGACCTGCCGACTTCGGCCGGGGCCTATCGGCCGATCCATGTGCAGGCTGTCGAGGGTTCGATCCTGCAAGCTCGTTTTCCCGCCGCGATCGGCAACGCCAACATTCTGACTGACCAGCGGGTCGTGGACGTGATGCTGGGCGCTCTGTACCAGGCCGTTCCCGAGCGGGTGTGTGCGGCCTGCAGCGGCGAGATGAACCTGGTCAATCTGGGGGGTATCGATCCCCGCAGCGGTTGCTATTTCAACTACGTGGAGACGTACGGGGGAGGGCAGGGGGCGATGAGCGACCGGGATGGGCAGGATGGGATTCACACCCACCTGACCAACACCCGGAACGCCCCGGTGGAGGTGATTGAGCGGACGTATCCGTTGGAAGTCGTCCGCTATGAACTGGTGCCGGATACCGAGGGTCCGGGTCGCTTTCGCGGAGGTTGCGGCCTGCGGCGGGTCCTCCGCTGTCTGGCCCCCCGCACCACGGTTACCGTCGGCGCGGACCGCCGCAAGTTCACCCCCTGGGGCCTGGCCGGCGGCGGGCCGGCGGCCGGTTCCCATCTGATCGTCCGCGCGGCGGACGGTACGCGGCGCGAGCTGCCGACCAAGGTGGTGACGGTGTTGGAGGCGGGGGACGAGCTGACGATTCAGACCCCCGGCGGTGGCGGGTGGGGCGATCCGGCTGAGCGCCCGCCGGAGGCGGTGGCGGCCGACGTGGCCAACGGCCTGGTCAGCCCGCAGCGGGCCCAAGCCCACTACCAAGCATAGGGTCAAACCCTACTGGCCTACCCGCGGAATAGTTCGAGGACGGGTTTTCCGTCTGCGGCCACCTGGAACGGCCGCTGGGAGGGGGAGACGATCTCTTTCTGCAGGGGCAAGCCCATGGCATGGGCGATGGTGGCGTTGAAGTCGGGCACGGCCACGGGGGATTCCACGATCTGCCGCCCCTCGGCATCCGTTTTCCCGTAGCTGCGGCCGCCCCGAATGCCTCCGCCGGCCAACAGGCAAGAGAAGGCTTGGGGGTAGTGGTTGCGACCGTTTGCCTGCGTCGTGACGATATCGGGCGTCCGCCCGAATTCGGTCGCCACGGCGACCAGCGTCGTCGACAGCAGCCCCCGATGGTCCAGGTCGGCCAAGAGGGCGCTGAGCGCTTGATCCAGCGTACCGGCCAGCGGTGCCAGGCGTCCAAAATTGTCGCTGTGGGTATCCCACCCCCCGTAATCGACCTCCACAAACCGCACGCGACTTTCGATCAGGCGCCTAGCCAGCAGGCAGCCTTGACCAAAACGCGTATCGCCGTAGGCCTCACGAGTGGCCTCGCTCTCCTGGCTCAGATCAAAGCTGGCCAGATCCTTGCTGCTCATCAAGCGAACCGCTTCGTCGTACATCCGACTGTAGGCTCGGGTCTGCCTGTTGCCGTGTCGCTGTTGAAACAGGGCGTTCATCCGCTGAACGTGAGCGAGTCGACGGGCGAATTGGTCGGGGCGGATGTGCTGAGGCCGCTGGCTATGTTGCAATCCCTTGGTGGGATCCCCAATGGGCACCGCCGCGTGCTGGGCCTCCAAAAATCCCGCGCCGAGCCCCGAGCTGTCCCCGCCGATTTTGACATGGGCGGGCAACCGGGGGTTGTGTCGTCCCAGCAGGTGGGAGGCGTAGGCACCCAGTTCGGGGTGCTGGATCGTGCCCCGCAGGAAGTAGCTGGTGTGCATGTAATATCGCCCCTGGACGTGAGCCCCTTGCGTGGAATGCATCGACCGGATGAGGGCCACCTTATCCATGTGGGTCGCCAGCTGGGGGAAATAGTGTGCGATCCGCATTCCTGGCACGTTGGTCGGGATCGATTCGACGGGCCCCTGGGTGGCGGCGCCGGGCTTGGTGTCGAACGTATCCAGATGGCTCATCCCCCCCGACATGTACAGATAAATCACGCTGCGTGCGGTTCCCCCGCTGGCCGCCGTCGGTTCTGCACCGCGGAGGGTGTGGGCCAGCCAGGGGGCGGTGCCCACCCCGAAGCAGACGCGGGCGGCATGCGCCAGGAACATGCGGCGGGAGGCGTAACCCAGAGCGCGTGTGTCGGGATGCATGGGAATTCTCCTGCGAACGGGGGTGCACCACATCAGCGGACAAACAGGAACTCGTTGCTATTGGCCAGCGTCCAGAGGAGGTCCTGCATGGCCTCCTGGGGATGACTCTCCGCTTCCTCCAGCCAGACCTGGATTTCTGCGCTGGTCGGGTAGCGGCTGAGCAGGGAGAGATAGATGACCTCGATCTTGGCCGGAACCCCCTCCGCGGCTCGAACATTCTGCATCAACATCGTGTGAGGATTGCGGATGATGCGATTTTCGATGGCCCCGTTCATCAACGACAGGACCTGCGTGACGGCGGGGTCGTGGTGGGCATTGTCGATCTGTTCTCGGTCCGATTGCCCGAATGCTCGGAGGAAATGGCCTGGCGGAGCGGGGGAAGCCAGCTCGCTGGCTCGGACCAGTTCGGGAGCGGCCCGCAGCGATCGCCGTGGCAGGTCGGCAGCCACCTTGCGGATCTGTTGCTTGAGTTGCATGGCCGCCTGGTCATCTGCGCGGTCCCGGGCTGTCTGCAGCCGCGACCGCAGCGATTGCAACTGCTGTTTCGCATCGTGCAGTGCTTTCCAGTCGGGGTCGTCGGCCATCATGTTTTGCATGACCTGGAGACGAGCCTGTTTGCGGAGCTGAGGGTCTTTCTGCTGGAAGGCTTCTTCTTGGGCGAGCACCAGAATCTCGTCGACCGACATGCTGCTCAATTCGCCCGCGTCCCGGTTCATCATGGCCATCGCCCCAGGCAGGATTCTGCCCCGCGGGTTCTGCTTGGTGTCCAGCTGGGGAACGGCCAGCGTGAGGTACGAATCCCACAGTTGTTCTGCCGTGAGTCGAAGCATCATCGGGCCGGTCATCCCCCGCGCCGCCGGGTCGTCCCTGTCGCTGGTCGTCGCCATCCGCTGGAACGTATCGGTGTTGTACAGGATCCGCAGAAAGCGCTGGATGTCATACCCGCCGGCGATCATCTGGTGGCAAAGATAGTCCAGCAGGGGAGGGTGGGAGGCGACGGTGTCGTCCCGGAGGTTGTCGACCGGTTCGATCAGCCCCACGCCAAAGACGCGTTTCCAGAGCCGATTCACAATCACCTGTGTGAAGCGGGGGTTGTCGGGGGAGGTGAGCCATTGGGCAAAGGCTGCTCGGGATCCAACATCCTGAGCACCCCCGACGACCGGTTGCCCGCGACGATTTTTTCGGGGCCCTGCCGGCGGACGCGACGCGAATGCGGGCACCTGGGGATCGACCAGGGCCAGATGATCGAACATCGTTTGGGCGGCGACGATTTCGTGCGGCTGAGCATCGTCGTATTGGTAGTTTTGGGGAAGCCGAGTCACCGCCGTGCCGCCCCCGGCCAGCCCGTACGACAAGGGGCGGAGGATTCGCAGGGCCGCTTGCCGCACTTCCGGCGCCACATCCGCCTGGCGGATCTGTTGCGGCAGCCCGCGAGGCCCTGCCGTTGTGTCCCCCGGGTTGATCCGCATCTGCAGGCCGCCGGTAAAGGCCACCATCTGGAAGAATTCGCGCTGAGTCCATTTGTCGAACGGGTGGTTGTGGCATTGGGCGCATTCGAGCCGCGTTCCCAGAAAGACGCGGACCGTGTTGGCCATGTTGTCTTCGGGCATGTTGAAGTCACGCAGGAAATAGCCCGTGGCCCCGTTCTCGACGGCCGCGCCTTCGGCCGTCAACATTTCCCGCACCCAGGTGTCATACGGCTGATTGGCCCGCAACGCGCCCTTGATGAACTCGACGTACGGTCCGCCGGGAATCTCCCCCGGCAGGCGGCTCTTGGCCCGCAACAGATCCGCCCAAAAAGCAAACTGGCCGCTGACGTAGGCCGGGGATTCTAAGAGCTGATCGATCAAGGCCGCCCGCTTGTCCTCAGCCGGTGATGCGAGGAACATCCGGGCCTCGTCCAGCGTCGGGATGCGACCGGCGATACTCAGATAGACACGCCGCAAGAAAATCTCGTCGGTCGCAGGTGAATTCAGCGAGCCGACCCCCGCCAACCCTTCCCGCACCAACTGGTCGATCCGCCGGCTGATCGCCGCGAGGTTCTCCCCGCCGGTGGCCGTCGTGGCCGCAGGGACCCCGCCCGGGGAGGCACTTTCCGCAGCAGTCCCCAGGGGGCTGGCGGACCAGGCCAACAGGACGATCGGGATTGCCCAGCGTGGCGTCCAAGGCATCAAAGGCTCGTCAAAAAAAGTGAAAACCAGCTCGTCGTCAGGTGTCCTCCAGGGCTTATCAGTTTAACCCCAACGCTGCCGAAAAGTCGCGGCGAAAAAGCAAAATGGGGCATTTCCCGCGAGAAAAACGGCCGCTTCCGCCTGGGGTCGGGCGTCAGCAGCCGGGGTGCTTGGCGCGGGCGGCGGTTGTATTCAGCACCCCGGCTGCTGGTTGCCATCCTTGCGCGAGTGGATGGCGTTTCCGTCTGGGGTCGGGCTTGAGCAGCCGGGGTGCTTCTGGGGCATCCGAAATCAGCCAGGCTACTTTATTGGGCAACTTGGTGTGCCGCGGCTGGAGGCTATTTCTCTTAGCTGATCCCCCTGAAAGTCAGTTGTCTTCGCGATCCCCTCAAAAAACCTGTAGGCGGGCTCGCAGAGCCCGCCTACAGACAGGGACACGGGATCCGGACGAGACAAATGGACTATCGAGAAGGAGGCAGTGGCTTTGTGCAGTCGCCGATTGACTTTGGTACGGCAAAGCGAATGAATTCGTATTCTGCGCGAAGATCGGCAGCGTCAAAGGCCCCCGCACATAGGCCAACTTGAAGCCTGGAGGGCATGTCGGGACGGTCCAATTCCGTCGGCGCCTCGACCCCTTTTCCCCAGCGCAGCATCTCCCATTCTCGGTTGTCGTCCAGCTTTCGAAAGGCGTAAAACTTCGAGCCAATCCGGCATAGACGCAATTCACCCGAATGCGAACCAGCCAGGTGCCACCAGGCGGACCGGGAGTTTGTCGTCGTCTCGATTTTCGAACCAAGCTCTGGAGACACGCGTCCAAGTTGAACGGCAATCCAGTTTTCCGAATCATTTTGGGAAGCCGGATTGCGTGCGACGAGTCCACCCAGATTAAAGTTTTGAGTCGCTGGTTGCGTCGTCGCACTTCGGTTAAGCGAGCTGATGTGTGTGGCGACGATAAAATCCCCCGTAATTTCCTTATATACCATCGGTCCGCGTCCGTTCATGAACCAGCCTGTCTTGGGATGAGGTTCAATCACCAACTTCGAATTGGCAATTTCCAATAACCGAGTCTTGGCTTGACAGTCGGGCAGCATTTTCCAATCGGACAGCGCACGGGGATTGTCGAATTCGTCGCCCATGCTTGCCAACGGACCCGGCGGCAAAGTCCCGCCTCCCTCGGTTGCCCCCCCGTCACCAGCTTTATCATCACTTGCATCGTCCCGCTGCGAGGCCCCAGCGGGCTCGTCGCTGCCGGTCTCTACGAAGAAGATGATCGTGGCCAGCAGCAACACGGCCCCCCCGCCGGCCGCGCAGAGTAACCCGACGGGTGAGCGAGGGATGCGCGAGATGATCGTCGACCAGCGGCCGGCGGGCGTGGCGGCCGCGCGGACGCTGCGAGTTCCCATGCCGCAAGCGGCGATCGAATGCTGTGTCTGCGGGTCGGTTTCCACCTGGCTCGATTGCAGCGCCACGGTGGTGTCGAGCCCCGCAGCGGTCCGCGAAGGCTTCCTTGGCTTGGCGGCAACCGCCCTGGTCGCCCCCGGCGAACCGCCGGTCTGCTGCAGCTTGTTCAAAAAGGCGTCCAGCCGGCTGTCGTCGCTCGGCGTCGTCGCCAGCAACGGCGCGGAGTCAGGACCGGCCAGGCAGTTTTCCAGGTTGGCGATCACCTCGCTCATCGTCTGGTAACGATCTTCCGGCTCCTTGGCCACCATGCGGGCGAAGATCTCGTCCAACTGCGGCGGCACGTCGGGGCAGGCGGCCGACAGCGAGGGGATCGGCGACTCGCGGTGGGCCAGCAGTTTGGCCATCGGCGATTCACCCTGGTAGGCTCCACGGCCGGTCAACAGGTACCAGAGCGTGATCCCCAGCGCGTAGATGTCGGCCCGTGCGTCGGCGTGTTTTGTGTCGAGCGCCTGTTCGGGAGCCATGTAGTCGATCGTGCCCATGATCTCGCCCGTGCCGGTCAGCTGATCCTGATCCGCACGGGCCGATTCCAGCCGCGCGAGCCCCATGTCGAGGACCTTGACCGTACCTTCCTGGTCCAGCAGCAGGTTCGACGGCTTGATGTCGCGGTGCACCACGCCGCGACCGTGGGCGTATTCCAGACCGCGAGCCGCCTGCACGATGCAGTGGACGGCGTGATTGACCGGCAGCGGGCCTTTTTCTTTGACCAGCTGCGAGAGATCCGTCCCGTCGACATACTCCATGACCAGGAAGTGGATGCCCTTGGCCTCATCCGCATCGTCGGCGGCAACGATGTTCTGGTGTCGCAGCTTGGCGGCGGCCTTCACTTCGCGCTGGAAACGAGCCAACGCCTCCGGCGTTTTCGTGACGTTGGGCGAGAGCACCTTCAGCGCGACCACCCGCTCCATCCGTGTGTGCTCGGCCTTGAGCACCATGCCCATGCCGCCCTGGCCGAGCTTGTCGAGCACGACGTAGTTGCCCAGCACCAGCGACTGGCCCTGGCCGCCGTAGATCTGCTGGGCCTGGTAGGCCGTGAGCTTCTTCTGTTTGACCAGCAGCCGGGCCAGCTGCTGAACATCCTTTGGCCGCTTGGCGGCGGGCAAGGCGTCGAGCAGGCTCTGCACATCGCCCCGCGCCAGCAGACCGCTGTCGGCAAGGCGGTCGACGAATTGGGCGAGCGAAACGGCCACGTCGGGAAACTCCGTTCCGTCAGTATAATGGTGCTTTATCGCTCCTGCCACTTCGTATGGCGAAGCTGGTTTTGGTCAGTATTTTCCCTGACCGGTCCCGGCGCGCCGGGACCGCTCAGCCATTTGCAATCAGCCAGGTTACTTATCCAGGCAACTTGGTGTGCCGCGGCTGGAGGCTATTTCTCTCAGCTGATCCCCCTGAAAGTCAGTTGTCCTCGCGATCCCCTCAAAAAACCTGTAGGCGGGCTCTGTGAGCCCGCACGCTCCGGCCTCAAAGAGGCCGGCTACAGGCGCACGCTCCGGCCTCAAAGAGGCCGGCTACAGGCGCACGCTCCGGCCTCAAAGAGGCCGGCTACAGGCG
>CAYFZZ010000129.1:0-4954 GCA_964347545.1 uncultured Planctomycetaceae bacterium
AACCCGCATCGCGCACCCCGCCACCCGCATCGGGAATCCGGCTTCCCTCCCTCTCCCGGCGCGCCGGGATTCACTCTTCCCTCCTCCCCCCTCACCCCTTCCAGGAGGCTTGATACCTCAGGCCCAGGTTGACGATCCGCTGGAGCAGCGTTTCGTAGTTGATCCCGACCGACTCGGCCGATTCGGCGAAATCTTCACCGAACTCGAGGTTGGGATTGGCGTTGGCTTCGATCACAAACACTCGGCCATCAGGGCGCAGCCTGAGGTCCATCCGCCCATAGCCGCTCATGTTCAGCCGGCGATAGACGTTTTTGCACAATTTCGCGATCCCTTTGTTCACTTTCTCGGGCAAGTCCTGGGCCGCCTGGGTTTTGATCCCGTATTTCTTTTGGTAGGCCACGTCCCATTTCACCTTGGCGGTGGCGATGGGCGCGACATCTTCGGGCATTTTGCTAAACAGCATTTCCCAGACGGGAAATGTCTGGAGGCGGGTGTTGCCCAGGACGCCCACGTACAGTTCGCGGCCTTCGATATATTGTTCGGCAATCGCGTCCGAATGGGTGCTTTCGTGGATAAACCGCACCCGCTGGACCAGCGCCTCGTCGTCTCCGACGATGGAGGCCTGCGCGATCCCGAGGGAAGCATCTTCGCTGATTGATTTCACGAAGACCGGATATGCCAGGCGACGTGGTGGCCGCACTTTTCTTCCGACGGGAAAAACGGCGAATCGGGGGGTGGGAATGTGGTGGTAGGTCAGGATTTTTTTGGCCAGGGCTTTGTCGTGGGTCAGCATCAAGCCGCGGGGATTGCAGCCGGTGTAATGTTGCCGCATCAGTTCCAGGTAGCTGACGATGGCCTGGTCGTAGGTGCCCACGCCGTGAAATTCTTCCAGCAGCATGAAGGCGATATGGGGTTTCCACTCGAGAATCGCCTGCCGGATGGGCCCCAAATCATCGAACACGCCCAGGGCCTGGACCTGGTGGCCCAGGTCCTGCAGAGTGCTGATGACATCGAATTCCATTTTCCACGGGGCGATCTCCTTGTCGTCGCGGCCTTCTATCGATTCCGGAGGCACGAGACCTTCGCGGACGAGGACCAGGATACGCATTTTTTTCATGGCTATAACGCGACGCGATGATGTCCGTCGTGCAGGTAGTTCATGGTTTGGATGGTCAGCATGATCAGCGCGTCGCGTTCGACATCCGCGGCGGGACGATGCAGCCGCAAGTCGAGTTCTCGGCAACGTGCGACCATTTCTGCCAGGACCTGATCGATCGTGTACTGGTACTCGCCCGTCCATTGCGCCACCGACCGGCGCAACGAGGGCCGAATTCGCCGCAGGAACGACGCGGCCGATGGGCACTTGGCATGTTCAGGAGCGTCCGAGAACAGCCGCCGCAGGTCCCGATCGTAGAAATCCGGATGCTCGACCCCATAATGGGACCGCTTGCGCTGGTAGTGCTGGCGCAGCGTTTTGCGGATCGAACGGACTGGTTCGAATCGGGCCCGCGAGGTGACCCTGGGCTTTTCCCCCCGCACCTCGGCGATCACCTCGCTGACGTAGCGCAGCTTTTTTATGGCAGGCCAGTCACGATACTGGGTACGCCAGCGGGACCGGGGCTTCAGCCACACGGCGAACGTTTCCGCAAAGTCTTCTACGGGATGGCTTTGCGCATACCAGGCATCCAGATGCAGGACGAATTTTTTGCTGTACGGCTTGGGCTGGTAGTAATCCGGGTAAGGTGCCGAGGCTTTGCCAAACATTTCTCGCCAGCGGCGGCGGCGGCGGAGTCGGTAGGCGTTGTCGATGGCATGCCCCGCTTCGTGCCGCAGAATCTTCATGCACCAGTCTTCCGTACCACCCTCGACCTCCAACATCAGTTTCCGCTCGAGTTCCATCAGGCGGGGATGAGCCAAATAGAAGGGGATCGCCACGCCCGGGACGCCGTCCGGCGTGAACCATTCGTCCGAGAGCCAAAAGTGGGGTCGGAAACGGATTTTCTTCCGCTCCAATTCCTCATACAGCCGCTCAATACGCTGCTGCAGCGGAGTCCCCTCAATTCGCACCTTGAGGTCACACACCCGCATATCCAATAATTTTTCGTCCGAGAGCCGATTCAGATGGTTCGGCCCAAACCGGGATTTGCTACGATAGGTGCGTGGACGTCGCTGAGCAGATACCGCCACGGTTGGATGCCTCCTCAGATCGAAAGTGAGCAACTTTGCACGCGATCCGCCTTATTTTAACGGGAATGCGGCCTTCACCAAGCACAATCGTGGTGAAATTCCGTGCCCAGCCGGCTGGGGTCGCCAGCGAAACCCCCGCGGCTCGGCCTGCCCTGCCCGACAGCGAACCCACCTATGCCTGATCGCCCGATCATGATTGGCGCCGGCGAACTTTTATGGGATTGCTTTCCCGACGGCCGCCGGCCCGGCGGCGCACCGGCCAACGTCGCCTTCCACGCGGAACAACTGGGGCTGAACGGCATCGTCTACTCCCGGGTGGGACAAGACGCCCCGGGCGACGATCTGCTCGCGTTTCTGGACCAGCATGGGCTCAGCACCCGCTATGTCCAGCGGGACGCCGATCACGAAACGGGACGCGTCACGGTGGACCTCACAAACCAGGAACACCCCGCGTTTACGATCCACGAGAATGCGGCCTGGGATCACCTGGTGCTGGATCCCTCTACCCAAGCGCTGGCCGCCGAGGCCTCGGCCATCTGCTTCGGAACACTCGCTCAGCGCAGCACGGCCTCCCGGGAAGCTCTGCAGGGGCTGCTGGGCGCCGCGCGGCCCACCTGCCTCCTGGTCTACGACGTCAACCTGCGGGCTCCCTGGTACCAGCGTTCCTGGCTGGAAACCTCGCTCGACGCCGCCCACGTGGTGAAACTGAACGACGACGAGCTGGGACGGGTCGCATCGCTGCTGGAACTGGAAACTGCCCAGCCGGCAGGGTTTGCCGAATGCCTCTTCCGCCGGTTTGGGGTCGACCTGGTGTGCCTCACCCGCGGCTCGCAAGGCTGCCTCCTGCTGGGGACCACCCAGCAGGTGACGGCCCCCGGGATTTCCGTCGCCGCGGCCGACCCCGTCGGCGCCGGCGACGCCTTCACGGCCGCCCTGATCCTGGCGCGGCTGCACGGGTGGAGCTTGCCGACCACGGCCCAGTTCGCCAACCGGATCGGGGCCCTGGTCGCCAGTCACGCCGGCGCCATGCCCCAGCTGGCGTCCGAGTTCCAGCAAGTCATCCGGGAATTTGCCGAACCACCGGGGGACGCGGAATAAAAAAACTGAGGCACGGATAATCGGCGAAGAGGTACCTGTCTGTGTTGGTGCCTCCCAGGTTCTGATGGTCATGCGGGACGAGGATTGTGTGGCGTTTTTGCAGTGGGCCCTCCCCCAGCTGGGCATGCGCTGGCCCGGGTTTCGCAAGGTGCGGCGGCAGGTCGCCAAGCGGGTCGCCCGCCGCTTACGAGCACTCGATCTGGAAGACCTGCTGGCGTATCGAGCCTACCTGGAGGGTCATCCCGACGAGTGGCCGGTGCTGGACGCCATGTGCCGCATCTCCATCTCCCGCTTCTATCGCGATCGGGGGGTGTTCGACCTGGTGCGGGCCGAGGTGCTGCCCCGACTGGCCGCCACCGTGCAGACCCGCGGCGGGCATCGGATCCGAGCCTGGAGCGCCGGATGTGCGTCGGGTGAAGAGCCCTACACGCTGAACATGGTGTGGCAGCTGGGTGTCCAGCCCCAGTTTCCCCGTGTCGAACTGGAGATCATCGCCACGGATGTCGAACCGCATTTGTTAGAACGAGCCCGCTGCGGCTGTTATCCGTCCAGCAGCGTGAAGGATTTTCCCGCCGACTGGCTGCCGCGGGCCTTCGCACCCATCGACGGCCAGCACTCGGTACGCCAGCGATTTCGCACGGGCATCGATTTTCAACTGGGCGACGTGCGGCGGGAGGCGCCCCCCGGGCCGTTCGACCTGATCCTCTGCCGGCACCTGGCCTTTACCTACTTGGACCCGCTCGGCCAGCAGGATGTGTTGCACCGCCTGCTGGCAGAACTGCACCCCACCGGCTTTTTGGTGATTGGCAAGCAGGAACCGCTGCCCCCACAGGCGGACCCGGGCTTGCTGCCCTTTCGCCCCCACAGCGGGATCTTCGTGCGCGAACCAACCGGGGACCCGCCCCGATAACGGTCGGCCAGGTACCAGCCCCCTTTTCGTGTCTCTTTTTTTGTGCCCCACTATCCGCAACGGATCGGTCACACTTGATCTTCGTGCTCTTCGTGTCCTTCGTGGTAACGCGTTCGGATGGAACTCGTTGAGTGCCCCCGCGGGTTGCTCGCACCGTGAGGACATCTTTGAATCGAACCCGCCCTGCCCTGATGTCACGAACGGGACCGGTTGCGTTGCGGCCAACGCAGCGTCGATGCATTTCTCCTAGGAAAATTCTTCCCAGGTCACATGACCATCCTGGTTGGCATCGTAACCTTTGAATTGCCGCTTGCGAAAAGCGTCATGCTCGGCCGTATCAATTTTATTGTCTTCATTTTTGTCACAGGCTCGGAACACGGCCGAGTTATCATACTCTTCAAAGCTGAGGGCTCCATCCTTGTTTTTATCTTTATGCTTGAACCACCGGCCCCAAAACTCAGCATGTTCTGCAGCCGTTATTTTGCCGTTGTTGTCGGCATCGATGTTTTGGAAATGTTTTTTCCGTTTTTCGTCCGCCAACGAGGTGCCGGTTAAGAGGGCCATCGCCACGACTGCGTACACTAGCTTTTTCATTGCTGGACTCCCTGATGGGTGGTTGGGGAAAGGCCCGCGTCGGAAAACGTGCGCGGCACGCTCTGTCTCGCCCGCCAGCGGGCCGGTCCCGCGCTGGTTGAAATTTTACCGCCAGCCGAACGCGATCGTCCATCCCCTGAACAGGTCTGCAACCATGCGAAGGCG
>CAYFZZ010000130.1:0-13476 GCA_964347545.1 uncultured Planctomycetaceae bacterium
AGCACCGCTTTGCTGAGCACGAGTGACAGGCAGACGATATCCTCTAAGAGGGGTTTTCTACAGAGCCGGTCGGGAGTTTTTTTCGCGACCGCGGCCGAGTCGATGGACGTGCCATGCGGCGTTCGCGAAAAAGAGTCCCGACCCCCTCCCCGCATTGCGGATGTTGCCCCCCAGCCGCGAAGCGGCGACAGGCGATCAGCTGGGGCGCCAGCCCCAGGACGTGGACCGTTACCCAAACCCGAGCCGCGAAGCGGCGGCATGCGCCAGCCTGGGGCGCCAGCCCCAGGACGCGCTAGGCGATCTCTTCCAAAAGACGAGCCAGGGCCAGGTCCAGCTTTTCTTGCGTCTCGTAAGTGCCGTTGGCAATTTCCGCTCGAATCTGGTCAATCCGCTCCTGACGGACGTCTGGCAATTCGCCGATCCGCGACAAAATGTCCGCTTCGCGCGAGATCGAAACTTCGTCGCTGCCAGAGACCTCGGCAGGACTGGGTGGCTGAGCCGATTGGGGCGCGTGCGAAGGCGTGATGGCTTGAGGACCGTGGACGTGCGAAGGGCCATTGATCTGCATGGTGCTTCTCCCCGCGAGCATGGTGGGGGTGGCCGCAAAGCCAGCCCACAGCGGCTCGCCGTAAGCGAAAGTTGACGGGTGTCCGCCCCCTACGTTCAGCGTACCCGACGCCGAGGGCGTTGTCGATGTGCCGGAAAACCTCACCGCCGCAGATTCGGCTCGCTTGTTCGCTCGACCAGACCAGGATGGTCGCTGGGAAGGAAGGGAATTGTCGAACGAACGTCGTGCGTGCCGAGTGGGTTTCTGTCGAGCGGGATTCTCCTGAACTTGTCGTTGCCGGCGCCGCTTTCCCTGTCAAATCGTTTGACCTTGCGAGCACGGCGGGGAAGTACGATCTCCTTCGACAAGCGCCTCACCGACTTTTGATCAATTCTGGGCTGCGCCTCCTTGCAATGCGAATAAGTCCTGGTGCATTTGTAGCGGCTGGGGCGAGCCGCGTCCTGCCGCAGGCACGGCCTGCACGAGTTGTCCGGTTTGGGCTACCGCCGGCCAACCCCACGTGCCGCCCGGGGACAACACCCCTGCGGCCTCTTCGCCGCCGCCGGCAACCACCCCCGTGACGGTTGCCCCGACA
This sequence comes from uncultured Planctomycetaceae bacterium, assembly GCA_964347545.1. Taxonomy (GTDB): domain Bacteria; phylum Planctomycetota; class Planctomycetia; order Pirellulales; family UBA7805; genus CS4-C045. The sequence continues at coordinate 1,143 of CAYFZZ010000130.1, forward strand.
CGACACTCTGGGTGGATTGCACCGCCTGCCTCAGCGTTGGCGAATTATAGGAGTTGGCGCGAACAGCGGCAACACAGACTGCCGCCATCGCACCGGCCACCGGGAAGGCGACCATCCCAGCAGTGACGGCACTACTGGCAGCCGCGCGGCACCGCCGCGGGGCGGCCCGGCAACCCGGCCCAGAGAGGGCCAACCGGCGAGCCCCCCGCAGGCCGCCCCGGCGCCAGAACGGCCGGCCCGCCGAGCGAATCGGGAAGAATCGGGGACTTGCCCGGCGAATCGGGGACTTGCCCGGCGAATCGGGAATTTGCCCAGCGAACCTCGAACCAGCCCCGCGTGTCGTGCGTAGAGGGGGTTACGGCAGGGGAATCAGGGATCCAATCGAGATGAAAAATTTTATTTTGCCCGACGACCACGGCCTGCCCGTGGATTCCCCCCCGCCAAACCTCTACCGCTCGGCGGCCTTCGCCCGGTTCCAGGAACAGTTCCGACACGACCTCCGCCGGCTGGTCGCCCGCTGGGCGCCGTACGCCGCCCCCGCCGCACGCGGGAGGCGTCCGCCGGCATGGAGCATCCGGAAAGGGTCACCCCCCAAACCGAGGTAGCCCGGTTGACGCCTAAGAAAACACCCACCGACAGCGTGTGATGCGTTGTCTCTCCATGAGAAAACCCCGTCTCCCGAAAGGGAACGGGGTTTTTGTTTTGGCCAGGGCAGGACGATCGAAAGACGCCCCCTCACGCGGTGCTGAACTCGGGACGACGGCGGCCCAACTGCGATTGCAGCCGCTGGACAATCGAACTGTGCATCTGGCTGACACGGCTCTCCGAAAGGTCCAACGTCGCGCCGATTTCCTTCATCGTCAGCTCTTCGTAGTAGTAAAGGATAATAATCAGCCGCTCGTTGCGGTTCAGACCCTTGGTCACCAACCGCATCAGATCGTTTTTTTGAATTCGCCGAGTGGGGTCTTCTCCCTTCTTGTCTTCCAGGATGTCAATCTCCCGCACGTCCTTGTAGCTGTCCGTCTCGTACCACTTCTTGTTCAAGCTGACCAGGTTCACCGCGTTGGCGTCCATCATCAGCTTTTCCAGCTCCTGAATGCTGATCGACATCTGCTCGGCCAGCTCCTGCGGGGAAGGCGGACGACCAAAACGCGCCTCGCACTGCTTGACCGCCTCGGCCAGCTTGCTGGCCTTGGAACGGACCAGCCGCGGTACCCAGTCCATCGTCCGCAACTCGTCCAACATCGCCCCGCGGATCCGCGGCACGCAATACGTTTCAAATTTGACACCCCGCTGCAGATCAAACGCGTCGATGGCGTCCATCAACCCAAAGACGCCAGCCGAAATCAGATCGTCCAGCTCGACCCCCTCCGGCAAACGAGACCAAATCCGTTCGCCGTTGTACTTGACCAGCGGCAGATAGCGTTCGACCAGCCGGTTGCGGAGCTCCTTGTTTGACATGTCGGCCTTGTAGGCCTGCCAAACCTCCAGGATGTCCTCTGCCACCTTGATTGGGGTTGCCATTCGATCCTCCCTGATCGTCATTAAACTTGACCTAGCTACCGCAGCTTAACGTGCCGGGGCGCGCCGGTTTCCCATCTGGTTATCGGCCCTCGGCCGCGACGAGTTGAGTGCATAAATCGTTTTTTTGGGTCTTTGCGGCGATCCCGGCGGCGGCCAGCGTTTGCACCAGCACCGCCAGCCCCCCGGCGGGATCCTCGTGCTCGTACAGACAGCCGGCCGGCGGGGGATCGATCTCGAGATAGCGCCGAGCCGTGTGGATGACGGCCTGCTGAGTCGATTCGCTGCGGCCGGGCGGAACGACCCGGTTGAAAAACAGCCAAGGCGGCTTCGCCCTGCCGGAACGCGCCGCAGGACAAGCCAGTTTCTTGACGGCCGCGTACACATCCGCCGCGCTGTCACGATGGTCGGCGACCAACAGGGTGACGTCGGCCAGGTGGCTGAAGGCCGCCGCCCACGCGCCCTGGCAGGGTCCGGCATCCACCACGGTGCTCTCACTCCGGCCCCGCAGCTGCCCCAACACGTCGCTCAACCTCCCCCCCCCGCCCACCTCGTCGGGGGACAGATGCCCCAGCGGTCCTCCCCCCATCACGCTCAGCTGCGACGACACATCGACCAGCAGCGGTTCCACCTCCCGCCCACCGGCCAACCACGCCCCCAGCTGGCCACGACCGCTTACGCCAAACTGACGGCTGGCCGCCGCTTGCCGTGGGTCCGCGTCCAGGAACACCACGGTCTGGCCGGCCTGGGCCAGGCCCCGGGCCAGCTGGACCGCGATCGTGGTCGTGCCCACACCAGCCTCCACGCCGGTGACCACCATCAGACGGGGGCCCTGGGGGGGCAGCCCGGGCCGGGGCCGAGCGTGTGGCCGCGGCTCGGCTTGAAGGGCCAGCTGGTACAAAGTGGTTGCCTGGTCGGACATGTTTACCTCGGAGGGGGCGCCAGCAGGCGACCCGCCAACGTCAGGGGTTCGGCCCGCTGGAGGTCATCAGGGACCTGCTGGCCCTGGGAGATGTAGCTGAGCGGAAGCGGAGCGGTGCTGAGGATCGGCAGGAGGTGGCCCGCCGGCACCGTCTCGTCCAATTTCGTTAGGATCAGGGCGGTCAGTCTCAGGGGTGCGAAGTGCTGGAAACATTGACGCCAGTGCCCCGCCGCCGCCGCGGAACTTTGCACCAGGTGCACTTCCTCCGGATGGCCCTCCGCCAGGATCGACCTCAGCTCCTGCAACTGGACGGTGTCGTGCGGACTGCGGCCGGGCGTGTCGATCAACACGACCGAACACGCGTGCAACTGCTCGATCGCCGTCCGCATTTCGCGGGGCGTGGTCACGACGTGTAAGGGGGCGTCAATGATATCGGCAAAAGTCCTCAGCTGGTCGACCGCCGCGATGCGGAAATTGTCGGTGGTGATCAGACCCACCCGCTGTTTCCGCCGCAGCTGGAATTCGGCCGCCAGTTTGGCCAGCATCGTCGTCTTGCCGACACCAGCGGGACCGACCAGGGCCACCATGCGGCGCTGGCCCGCCGTCAGCTGGATCCCGCCGCAAGTCGGCAGCCGCCGGGCCAGCTGCTGGACCAGCTGCTCGCGAAGCGAGTCCTGATCATGCGTCGGGATTGCCTCCCCCTCCGGCTGGACCGCACACAGATCGGCCAGCAGGCGCTCGGCAAAACGATGCGGCACTTCCGCGGCCGCCAGTTCGGCGGCCAGCCACCCCAACGGACCGCTGGGGGGGCCACCTGCCGGCATGCCGTCCTGGTCGCTCAGCCTCTGCACGACCGCCTGCAGTCCCAACAGTTGTTGCCGCAGGTCGTCGGCCGGTGGTCGCGCGGCGCGGGCCTTTCCCGGCCGCGGCTGCCGCCGACGCCGATCCGCCGGGGTCTTCGACCCCGCCGCAGAGGCAGGAGCCGGGGTGGACGAGCGGGAGGGGGTGGCTGCGCTCTGCCGCCGAGTGACATCTGCCGAGCCGCCGCTCGGGGAGGGCTGGTCGGTCGCCGTGACCTCGATCCGCCGGCCCCGGCCCAGCCAGCGCCACAGTCCCGAGCGGGGTTGGATCCGCGATTGGGTGATCAAGGCATCCGGCCCCAGCTGCTGGCGAACGAGCCGCAAGGCGTCGTTCATGTCCCGGGCGGTAAAGGTTTTGACGGTCATCCGGTTTTCTCAAGATGGCTACGATTTGCCCCCCACCTGCCCCCTGGCCCTCAGGTGGCGGCCAGCGCCGGCGGACTGCCGTGGCCCCCGAGGGTGGCCACGCAATCCAGCTGAGTGTCGTTGGTGACTTCGTGGAAGCTGAGCACGGGGAGTTGGGGGAGACGACTGGCGACCAGCTGCTTGACGGCGGCGCGGACGTGCGGATTGACCAACAGGACCAGGGGACTGTCCGCCCCCCCCTGCTGGTCGCTGACGGCGGCCAGCTGAGCAGACAGGGCCTCGCCAATGTGGGGGGCCAGGCGGAGGGTGAAGCCGTGGTCGGTCTCGTCCACGCCGGCCCGAATCTGGTCCTCCAGGGAAGGCTCCAGCGTCATCACCCTCAGGACCTGCTGGGGATCGCGGTAGGCGTCACAAATCGTGCGCGCCAGCCGCTGGCGGACATATTCGGTCAACAAGGCCGGATCCTTGATCCGGGCCGCGTAATCCCCCAGGGCCTCCAGGATCAAGGCCAGCTGGCGAATCGGGACCTGCTCGCGCAACAGCATCTGCAAGACCTGCTGGACCTGCCCCAGGCTCAACTCCCCCGGAATCAGCTCGTCCACCACGACCGGGTGTGTCAGCCGCAAACGATCGATCAAGTACTTGGTGGCATCCCGGGTCAGAAGTTCGTCTGCCTGCTGCCGCACGCAGGCGGCGAGGTGGCGGGCCAGTTCCTGGCTGGAAGACGCTTGTCCCTCGGCGACCGGCATGCCCGCGATCTTGATTCGGTAGCGGTTCGGTCGCAGCCCCAGATGGTCGTGCACGCGGACCTTGGGCATCACGATCCCCAGCTGGCGGGCGATGCCATGCCGCACCTGGTGGATCTGCTGCAGCAAATCACCTCCCCGCTGGCGGTCGGCCAGCCGCACCAGTTGCAGACCCAGCTCGATTTCCAACGGGTCCACCTTCAATAACTGCTCGACCTGCTCGTCCGCCACCGCCTGCGCGCGGGGCGAGTCCCCCCCCGGGTTCGGCTCGGCCGCCGCGCCGCGAGCGGCATCCTCGCGCTGCCGCAGGCAGGCCAGTCCGCAGCAGGTCGCGGCCACTAGCACCAGGGGGAGGAAGGGCAGATCGGTGAAGACCAGCAGTCCCAGAAAGCCGGCGGCCACGAACATGGCGGGGGCGGAAGAGAAAACCTGGCCCAACATCTCTTGGGGGAGGTTCGTCTGCTGATTGTTCCGAGTGACCAAAAAGGCCGCCGCCAGGGAAATCAGCAAGGCGGGAATCTGGCTGGCCAGCCCGTCGCCGATTGTCAACCGCGTAAAGACGGCACTCGCCTCCCCGGGCCCCATCCCCAACTGAAAGATCCCGATCACCATCCCGCCCACGATGTTGATCAACGTGATCACGATCCCCGCCAAGGCGTCCCCCCGCACAAATTTGCTGGCCCCGTCCATGGCCGCCAGGAATTCTGCCTTCTGTTGCAACGCGAGGCGGCGGTGTTGAGCTTCGGCGGCGTCAATGGCCCCGGCGCCCAGGTCAGCGTCGATCGCCATCTGGCCGCCCGGCATGCCGTCCAGGGCAAAGCGAGCGGCGACTTCGCTGATCCGCGACGCCCCCCGCGTGATCACCACAAACTGGATCAAGACGATGATCGTGAACAGGATCAAACCCACGACCAGGTTGCCCCCCGTCACGAACTCGCCAAACGTTTGAATCACACTCCCCGATGCCCGCGGTCCGTCCACGCCCGCCTGCGTCAGAATCAGACGCGTCGTGGCCACGTTCAAGACCAGCCGGCCCAAGGTGGCGGCCAGCAGCAGCGAGGGAAAGACGCTGAATTCCAACGGCGTACGGACGTAGGTCGAGGTCAGCAGGATCACCACCGCCAGCGTCATGCTGATGACCAGCAACAGATCGATCAGCACCGCTGGCAGGGGGATCAGAATGACCAGCACCGCCGCGATGATGCCCAGCGGCAGGACCAGATCGCGGATCAACAAGAGGGGCGGCTGCCCACCTTTTTGCGGTGCGGCCGAAGATGCCATGCAGACTCCGTCAACGCGTCAACGGGCAACGACCGTGCCCTGACCAGGATTCCCTAGACAACAAGACAAGCGTGAAAGGTAGAAAAGAAGAGGGGGCGGACAGTACCGGTTCGCTCGGGGGATGTCCAGATCATTGCCCCCCCCCGGAAAGGTCCCCCGGCCTGCCCGCGACGGCAGCACTGCCGGCAAGCCCCCCAGGACACCACGCCGCCACCCGACCCGCTCCCAGATCCGCCACCAAAACCGCTCCTTCCAGTACCCCGACCGCTCGGCGACCCACCCCTCAGCGGCTCAGTCAGATTTGACAGGCGCTTTTGGCGCATTTACAATCAAGAACTGGGGTTAGGACGTTGCGGCGGGTGCCCCGCCTCGGGGTTGCCGAGCGGAAACCGGCCGACCTGACAGCGTCCCCGCTCGAGACCGACCCCCCCCACCGGAATACCGCCCGCCGAAATCCGGCGTGGTGGGGGACGAGCGTGGTCTGGATCGCCGACCGAGGAGTGCTTTCGCTATGGCCAAAGGCAGAAAAGATCTCGCCCTGCAGATCGCCCTGATCCTGTTCGTGCTGTTGACGATTGGGGTCAGCGTGACCAGCTACATTTTTTACGACAAATATCGCACCGAGATCGATATCCGGGTCGCCGCTGTGCAGGCAACCGAAGCCGCGACCAAGGAGGCGAACAAGGCCAAGGAGGAACGGGACGAGCTGAAACAGCTGGTGGGAAAAGGGCCCGCCGCGGGCGTGACCGAAATCATGGGTGCCTTTAAACGCCACCAAGATGCCTACGGAGGGACCCTCCCCGATGAGGCGGCACGGGTGTATCCCACCATGCTGGAGAACCAGCAGGACCAGATTCGCAAGCTGCAAGAAGACATTATTTCCTTCCAGGACGCAATCAAGGCCCAAAAAACTCAATTCGATCAGGCGATCAAACAAGAACAGACCAAAGTCGCAGCCCTCCAGAAGGATTTCACGGCCCAGGCAGACGAAATCCGTAAAATTCACGAAGATTTCAACGAGCAGGATAAGAATTACAAACAGATTCAGGAGAGCGTCGCTCAACAAGTTGACCAAAAAAACCAGGAAGTGCTCGCCATTCGCGAGGAAGCCAAGCAAGACCAGGCGGGGCTGAAAGAACAGTTGCGGGACAAAGCGAGAGAGGTTGTGGGACTCAAGGAAGAACTGCGGCCGTATCGCAATTGGGAAACGGAACCGCCGGACGGGACGGTGGTCAGCCTGAACCACGCCGCCGGGACGGTGTTTATCGATTTGGGCAGCAACGATGGCTTGCGCCGCCAGACCTCGTTCAGCGTCGTGCCACACGATGTGAAAAACGCATTGAACCTCGATCCCAAAGGGGCTCTGGAAGTGGTCCGGATTGTGGGGCCACATCTGGCCGAGGCGCGGATTACCGAGGATACGCTGGTCAACCCCATCATTCCCGGAGACCGCATCATCTCCCCCATCTTTAACGCCGGAAGGCCCGAACGGTTTGCCGTGGCCGGCACGGTCGACTTGAACGGCGACGGCCAATCCGACCTGGAGCAGCTGCTGGCCCTGATCCGCCGCAACGGCGGGATCGTCGATGCCTACGTGGATGAGAACGGACTGCCCGTGGGTCTGGTAACGGCGGCCACCAAATTCGTGATCCAGGGCGAGCCGCCGGACGAAAGAAGCGATCCCAAACTGCTGGACGCCTACCGAAAAATGCGGGAGGACGCCGACGAGTCCGCCGTCGGCATCATGCCGCTGGGCGATTTCCTCGAATACATCGGCTACCGCGGCCGGCCGGGAGCTGGCGGACGGGGCGAAACAAGTGGCCAGAACCGCCCAGCCGGCTCGCCCTTCCGCCGCCGACCCGGGGCCGGCCCCGCCGCCGGGCCGGGTGCGAACTAAGGAACTGCTCGGAGCCTCCACCATGAACCTCTCCATGGCGGCCGAAGAAGTCCTCCAGCAGGAATTTCTGGAAATCCGAGCCCGCTTGCTGGAAGTGGCCGCCGCCCTCGACCGCCTCCAGCGAGCTCCCGGAGACGTCGGCCACGATCCCCGCCTTCAGCAAATCGGCCAGGCCCTGCAGTTGCTGCAAGAGGCAAGACCGGACCGAGCCGAACAAATCCAGCTGGTCTTTTCCCGAACCTACCAGGAAAACTGGCAAACCGAGCTGGGGATGCAGCCCCGTTAGGGAAAGCGGCCAAGCCGGCGTGGCCGAGCCACGGTGGCCCAGCCGGGTGAGGTGTCCAGCGGTGAGGGGTTGTGCTCGACCAGCCCCGTGGGATCATGGACGATCAGAACGCTCGAACCCCGGGCCCGCGGGAATGCTGAAAGCCCATGGACTACCTCGATCCCCACATTCATATGGTCTCCCGGGTTACCGATGACTATGAAACCCTCGCCAAAATGGGGTGCGTCGCCGTCAGTGAACCGGCCTTCTGGCCCGGATTCGACCGGGGCAGTGCCGCAGGTTTTGAGGATTACTTTCGGCAGCTGACCGAATTCGAGCCCACGCGGGCGAGTTGGTACGGAATCCAACACTACACCTGGCTGTGTATCAACGCCAAGGAAGCCGAAAATGTGCGGCTCGCTCGAGAAGTGATCGCCCTCATCCCCACCTACCTCGACAAACCAGGCGTCCTGGGCATCGGCGAGATCGGGCTGAACAAAAACTCCCGGAACGAAGCCACCATCTTCCTGGAACACGTCGACCTGGCCATGCAGACCAACGAACAAATCCTGATACACACGCCCCACCTGGAAGACAAATACCAGGGGACGAGGATGATCCTGGACATGCTGAGCGGCGATAGCCGCATCGACCGAGCTCGGGTCTGCGTCGATCACGTCGAAGAACATACCGTGCGGATGGTGATCGAAGCAGGATTCTGGGCCGGGATGACGCTGTACCCGGTCAGCAAGTGCACCCCCGCACGAGCCGTGGATATGGTGGAGATGTACGGCCCCCAGCGCCTGCTGGTCAACTCGGCCGGAGACTGGGGACCCTCCCGGCCCACCGCCGTCCCCGACTTTATCCTCGCCATGCGAAAGCGGGGACACCCAGAAAGCACGATTCGCCAGGTCGTCTACGACAACCCGCTGCAGTTCTTCAGCCAGAGCCGCAACTTTGTGTTCACGCCGCCTGACCACCGGGGCTCGGCAGAAAGCTAGGTCAGCCGATCCCGGTCCGGCCCGAGCGCGGTGGTGGGTGGTGAGTGGTGAGGGGTGAGGGGGGTGAGGGGTGAGGGGGGAGGGGTGAGGGGTGAGGGGGGTGGGGGGTGGGGTGAGGGGTGCCGTTTTTGGGACCGAACCGCGAAGCGGTGGCATGGTATAGCCTGGAGCGCCAGCCCCAGGGAAGACGCCCAGAATAAAAACCGAGCCGCAACGCGGCGCCATGCGCCATCCTGGGGCGTCAGCCCCAGGAAAACAGCGCGCGACCTTCTGTGAAAACACAAATTGGAACAGAAGGCCAGGCGCGACATGGGTTTGCTGAGCGGCGAGGCGCTAGCCGCCGGTGGCAAGCGCTCGCCCCCTAGCCCCTAACTCCTAGCCCCTAGCCCCTTCCTCCCATTTGTTTCGGATTTCGGATTTTCCTCCGCCAGGGAGTCTGTTTATTTTTGACAGGATGCACAGGATCGACAGGATGCTTTGGTCAGGTGGGGGGTAAAAGGCAGTTGTCCCGGCTGTCCACATGATCCCTTACCCGCCGTTTGCGAATCGCGACGACCAGAACCGCAGAATATCGAATGCCGAATGTCGAAGGCTGAAGTCAGGCACCGGCCTCAAAGAGGCCGGCTACAGAAGGCACCGGCCCGCATCGCGGAACCCGCACCCCGCATCCCGCACCCCGGATCCCGCATCGCGGAACCCGCACCCCGGACCCCGCATCCGCTACCAGGCCGCCTAGATCGCCTCGCTGCCCCGCTCGCCCGTCCGGATCCGGATGCAGTCTTCCATGGGCAGGACAAAAATCTTGCCATCCCCGATCTCGCCCGTTTCCCCCGTCCGCCCCCCTTGGATGATGGCGTTGACCGTCGGTTCCACGAATTCCTCGTTGACCGCGATTTCCAGGCGGACTTTCCGTAACAGGTTCACGGAAAATTCGTGCCCCCGATAGACCTCCGTGTGCCCCTTTTGCCGGCCAAACCCCTGCACGTCCATGACCGTCAAGCGGAAAACTTCCACTTCCGTGAGAGCCGATTTGACCGCTTCCAATTTGCTGGGCTGAATGATGGCAATGATCAGTTTCATCAAGACGATTCCTGGGGGTGATCAACAGCGAAGGATTTTGCCTCAGGGGAAGGTTAGATCGTAATCCGCCCCTGCTCGCTCAGCAAGTCCGCGCATTCGTTTCCCAAGTCTGCGGCCGTGGCCCGCCGGCAACCCCGCTCATCCCCGCATCCCCTCCCCGCGGGACGGCATCCGCACTCGACCGCGGCCGCCGGCGTGGTCCGAGGGAAGCCGGGGTTCGCCTCGCGGTCATGACACCCCGGCTCGAGCGGACCAGGCGGAGCGTCCGCTCGAGCCTTCGGGGGTATCCTTCCGGCCCAGGCAAAGGCCGAGAAGACGGTTAGCCGACGGGGACGGGTTGAGCTCCCGGGGCAAAGGTTTCGTCCACCACCATGCTGGGGGGATAAGCGTGCATGCCGTGTTCGCTGGCATCCAGCCCGATCGCTTCGTGCGCCTCCGAGGCCCGCAGGCCAATCGTCGCCTTAATCGCCAGGAAGATCGCCAGGCTGACCGGGAAGGCCCACAGGAACGCGGCGGCGACCCCCAGAGCCTGGATGCCCAGCTGGCCCCAACCCGCCTCGCTGCTGAACACGCCGATCGCCAGCGTCCCCCAGGCACCGCACACGCCGTGCACCGAGATGGCGCCCACGGGATCGTCAACGCGGATCTTCTCGAAGGCCAGACAGGAGATCACCACGATCACCCCCGCGATCGCCCCGGTCAACAGGGCCATGCCGGGCGACATGATGTCGCAGCCGGCCGTGATCGCCACCAGGCCCGCCAGGGCCCCGTTCAGCGCAAAGGAGGTGTCTGGCCTTTTAAACATGATCCACGAACTAATCATGGCCAACACGGCGCCCCCAGCCGCGGCCAGGTTGGTGGTCACGGCAATCCGAGCCAGATCGCCTCCCCCCACGGCCGTCGTGCTGCCGGGGTTAAAGCCGAACCAGCCCAGCCAGAGGATGAACACCCCCAGCGCCGCCAGAGGAATGTTGTGACCGGGGATGGCCACCGGCTGGCCGTCGGGGGTGTACTTGCCTTTCCGAGCTCCCAGGACGATCGCCCCGGCCAGAGCGGCCCAGCCACCCACCGAGTGGACCACGGTCGAGCCGGCGAAGTCGAGGAAGCCTTTTCCTTCCAGCCAGCCGCTGCCCGTGCTGGTGACCAGCCCGTTCCAACACCAGCTGCCGAAGATGGGATAGACCAGGACGGTGATCCCCACCGAGTAGCATAAGTACGACACGAACTTTGTCCGTTCGGCCATCGCCCCCGACACGATCGTCGCCGCCGTGGCCGCGAACACCGTCTGGAAGATGAGGAAAGCCCAGCCAAAGGCCCCCGCCGATCCTTGGGGATCTGCCGCGTCAAACGACGTGCCGGCTTGGGACGGGTCAAAAAAGAACCAGCTGGTCCCATACCACCCCTGGGTCAATCCAAACATCAGCCCAAACCCGACCATCCAGAAGGCGATCGAGCCAATAGAAAAGTCCATCAGGTTTTTCATCATGATGTTGCAGGCATTTTTGGCGCGCGTAAATCCGGACTCGACCATCGCAAACCCGGCCTGCATGAAGAACACCAGGAAGGCGGCTAGGCAGGTCCAGAGGACGTCCACGTCGGCCAGCACGCTGGCCACCGACAAGCCCTCCTCGGACTCCTCCCCCGCCGGCGGGGCCACCACCGCCACATCTCCCCCTTCGGCCAGGTCCCCGATCTGCGCCACTTCGATCTCCGCCGCGATCTTTGCCACTTCCTCGGCGGATACCGCCCCCAGCGGGATCGCCGTGTAAAGCAGCAGCCCGCAGCAGAAGCCCAGCAGCCCACCCACCTCTCGCCAACTCCGCGTCTCCATCGCTCGGTTCCTCTCTCGGTTTCCCTCTGCCTCGTCCCGGCAGGATCGGGGCACATCCCCCACCGTGCGGCTCCAACCGCACCCAGATCCCCCAGGAGGCGTGCTCGGCAGGCCCTCCGCGAAGCATTCCCTGTGCCAATAGCCGCCGTCGGGGCTGAGCTGAACGAAGACAGCGATTACGTAAAGCCTTACGCTTATCCGCCCCCCCGCCCCCCCCACCCCTGGCCCCACCCCCCTGCCCACTTTCTAAGCACCCCTCGTCGCGCCTCTCAGCACCCCCCCACCCCAAAAAAGGACAGGCATGATTCACCCCTTCACAATCCCAAAAAAGGACAGGCATGATTCACCCCTTCACAATCAAGAATCAACATTCGTGAATCCTCAATCGACCGGGCGGATAATGCCTGTCCTTTTTTGGGCCTTCGGGCCTTTTTTGGGCCTTAAAAGATGGCCCCCTTGGTTTTCTGAGCGGCAAGGCGCTAGCCGCCGGTAGCGCTCCCAGGGAGTCAGGCACCTTTTTCGGGAATGGGTTTGCGCGAGGGCCAGCGGTCGGGGGCCGAAAAA
>CAYFZZ010000131.1:0-2565 GCA_964347545.1 uncultured Planctomycetaceae bacterium
CCCAAAACCCTCCCCCCTAACCCCTAGCCCCTAACCCCTAACCCCTAACCACCCGATGATTAAACCACCCCGTCTTGTCTGCCTCCTGGTCTGCCTGGGGCTGGTCCTTGGCCTCGCGCCCGCGGCGGGCGCGGCCGAAGATTACACGCAACGCGTCAACGTCTTCCTGGGCACCGACTCTAGCGCTCAGTGCAGTCCCGCGGCGATCCGGCCCTGCGGGATGATCTCGCCCGGACCCTTCAACGCTCAGGTCCCCTGCGGCTATCAGCGGCGGGAACGGGAGCTGATCGGGTTCAACCACACCCATTTGCAAGGCACCGGTTGCGGCTCGTACGGCGTGCTGGTCCTGTTGCCCACCACGGGCGACCAACCGCTGGGAACGGTCGTGGACGTGCCCCCCGCCCGCCAGGCGGCTGAGCCAGGCTACTACCGAGCCGAGATCGACCCGATGCAGATTACGGCCGAGATGACGTGTACGCGGCGAGCGGCGATTCATCGGTACACCTTTCCCGCCTCCGATTCGGCTCGGGTGCTGATCGACCTCAGCCAGGGGATCAAGTGGGCCTCTTCCCGGCCGGGTGAGATGTCGGGAGCGATTCGGCAGCTGAGCCCCACGCGGTTCAGCGGTCGGGCGGACACCACCGCCTGGCGACCGCACAGCACCTATTTCTGTCTGGAGTTCAGCAAGGAGGTCGACTTCACCAACCTGGGAGAACGGGGCGGGTATGTGGCGTTCGGCACCGACGAGGACGAGCAGGTTCAGGTGAAGGTGGGGATTTCTTATGTGAGCGAAGAAAACGCCCGGCGGAACCTGGAAACAGAACTGCCCGGCTGGGACTTTGACCAGGTCCGCCAGGACGCGCGGGACGAGTGGAACCAGCTGCTGCGCCAGTTCGAGGTGCAGGGGGGGACGAAAGACCAGCGGGTCAACTTTTACACCGCGGTCTATCACGCCTTTTTCCATCCTCAGACGTTCAGCGACGTGAACGGGCAGTACCGGGGCATGGACGGCCAGGTGCACCAGGCCGACGGGCATACCCATTACAGCGTCCTGTCCACCTGGGACACCTTCCGAGCCGCCCATCCGCTGTACACCCTGGTGGCACCCGATCTGCAGCGGGATGTGATCAAGACCATGTTGGACGACTTCCGCGACAGCGGGTGGGGCCCCAAATGGAAACTGGCCCACACCGAGACGGCGATCATGCCGGGGACCTGGGCCGACGTGATTATTCCGGACAGCTATGCGAAGGGGATTACCGACTTTGACACCGAAGCGGCCTGGCAGCTGGTCACCAAGAACGCCAACGTTCCCGGGAGGCGGCAGCACCTGCAGGAATACCTGGCCTTGGGCTACGTCCCTTCCCCGCACTACATCAACGTCTCCCGGACGCTGGAACACGCCTACTGCGATTTCACTATCGCTCGTTTTGCCCAGGCGCTGGGTAAAAAAAAGCAGGCGGCCGTCTTCGACGCTCGAGCTCGTAACTACCGCCACCTGTGGGATCCCGCAACCCGTTTCTTCCGCGGCAAGGACAAAAACGGCAACTGGTCCTATCCGGACAACTTTGACCCGCTGGCGTACACCGGCCAGGGGAACAACGACTATTGCGAAGGCAATGCCTGGCAGTGGCTGTGGCACGTGATGCAGGACACGCAGGGCCTGATCGAGTTGATGGGTGGCGACGCCGCTTTTGAAGCTCGCCTGGACGAGTTTCTGACCGTGCAGGGCGGACACAACAGCTCGAAACAATTCGGCCAGTACTGGCACGGCAATGAACCGGATCAGCATGCCCTGTACGCCTTCAACTATGTCGGCGCCCCGGCCAAGACGGCGGAAAAAGTGCGGCTGTGCCTGGCGACCGAGTATCGGAACGACCCGTGGGGGATCAGCGGCAACGAGGACGCCGGCCAGATGTCCGCCTGGTACATCTTTAGTGCGCTGGGATTCTATCCCTACCTGCACGCGGTCCCCCAGTACACCATCGGCAGCCCGCTGTTCGACCAGGTCACCCTGCACCTTCCTGGCGGTGAGCTGGTGATCCGAGCCAAAAATAATTCGGCGGCCAACAAGTATGTCCAGCGGGTCACGATCAACGGCCAGGCGTGGGACAAAAACTGGCTGCCGCACGCCGCCCTGGTCGGCGGCGGGGAGATCGAATTTACCATGGGCCCCCAGCCGTCGGCCTGGGGCACCTCGCCGGATGCGAGACCTTATTCGTTGGAGGAGTGAGGGGCTAGGGGCTAGGGGCTAGGGGTTAGGGGTTAGGGATACGGGATAGGCGAGCGTTGGCTGCTGTAGCCGGCCTCTGTGAGGCCGGAGCCTGTAGCCGGCCTCTTTGAGGCCGGAGCCTGACGACGGGCGATGGAAAATCCGAAATCCGAAATCCGAAATCCGAAATTCGAAACAAATTCAAAGCACGAATGTCAGAAACAGACAGCGCGAGCGCCGAGGAGTGTCGCAGAAGATTGTAGAGCAAGATTGTAGAGCAATTGTCCTCAATTGCTCTGGTTTCAGGCCAACCGTCGCCCTCGTTTTCGTTCCAATTCCCCAATCGTTACGAA
>CAYFZZ010000132.1:0-2511 GCA_964347545.1 uncultured Planctomycetaceae bacterium
GTTGGCGGGCTGTCTGGCATCGCGTTCAGGTGGCTGGCATGGTATCTCCATTCTCTGCCCTTCGTATCTGTGGTATGATTGATTTATGGCGATGGAATTAACCTATCCACATGTCGAACAGCCTGCTGGTCAGCCAGCGCGACTGGCACGGTTGCCGCGTGTACGCGTGGCGCAAATCGTGATGGATTACCTTGCCTACGGTTGGTCTGCCGACGAGATGTGTCGCCAGCATCCTCATTTGACACCGGCCGAGGTGCATGTGGCGATGGCCTACTACTTTGACCATCAGGAGCAGCTCGACGAAGAGATTCGCAACGAGCTTGACGAAGTCGATCGCCTGCGGGCGATCCAGACACGCTCGCCCTTCTTTACGCGGCTGCACGCCAAAGGGCTGCTGTAAATGTCCGTCGCTCTGTACATGGATGTGCATGTCCCTGCGGCGATTACGGAGGGACTGCGGCGGCGTGGTGTGGACGTGCTGACGGCAATCGAAGATGAGGCCGCGGAGCTTGTCGACGACGCGCTGCTCGAGCGGGCCCACGAACTCTCGCGGCTGATATTTACACAGGACATCCGCTTCAAAGCGTTCGCTTATCAATGGCAAGCCGCCGGACGCCCGTTTTCGGATCTCGTATTTGGTCATCAGTTACGTGGTACGATTGGTCAGTACGTCAAAGATTTGGAAATGATCGCCCGGGCATCCGAGCCGGAGGAATGGCTGGGAGCGGTTGAGCACTTGCCTTTTTGATTCGTCCTGTGATTTCGACAGCCGGTCAGCGTTTTCCAAGGCTCCTGCACAAAGTCCGTTGTTCCCGGGGTCCAAACTTTTCGTCCAGATGAGATCCATGGCAGTGACTAGTGGCCGGTGGCCAGTGAGCGGTCCCGGCGCGTCGGGACCGCTGATGAAATCGAATTCAGCAAGCGGTCCCCCAGCGGGATCCGCGATCCGGGTACCAATCCCGGCGCCCCCCATTCACCACTCACCACTGCCAGAGCGCTGGAGTCTGCCTTCTGTAGCCGGGGGAGGCTTCGCCGGGGTCAGGCTGGGGATTCGGGATTCATCTGAGATAGCCTTATGGCGGTTCGTCGGATTTCCCGCCGGCTGCCAGGATCGTTTCGGATGCCGCGGCCGCCTAGAATTCAACTCTCAGGCGCCAATCACCAGAGGCACATGACCGATCTGCCAGGGACGGCGTAGGACGGCGGCATTTGCCGTCACGGGCCGAAATCGCCTCTCTTTGTCTTCCTGCCAGCGCGGGGGATTTCCTGCCCGCAGGGCCAGGCAGGGCCAGACATTAGCAGGTATCGGATCGTCCCTCGGGTACTCTCCCAGCGGGTGTCGCGACGCCGGTCCACAGGGTTCGCAGGGGTTCGCAGCGGGTTAGCTCGACTCTCGTGCCGGAGCCAGAGAAAACGAATGTGGTACACTCACGATCCGCATATTCCAACGGGTAAATCGATGCCAAAGTGGGGACAAAATGGGGACAACATTGGCAATGGAAAGCCAACCCGAGTACAATTCGAAACCAACGCAAAATTCGTTTCAATATTCAACCAGGAAGGGACTTACAACGCAGCCGCACAACGAATGCAACACGTCTCCAACATGACGATGGCAGACTTAAAATCCCGTGAGCCGTAAGGCTCGTGCGGGTTCGATCCCCGCCTCGGCCATTGACTTGCGTCGAATTAGGAATTTGCTGCGATGCATGACACTCAATAAACACTCAATTGGCCCTTCGCAGCACATCAGGAACGTGAAGCTCTTCAACCGCTTTATCCAGCTGGCTGGCCATCTTGACGTAGCGCTGCGTGGTCGTGGCAAAAACAGATCGCAGATTGAAACGCAGACTTGCGTTGGGTTCCCGCTCTCATTCAAAGCAGGCTGAAGCACCGCCAACGGTTGGCACGGCCGTCACCGCCGGTGCCGAAGGAGTAAACGGTTGAACTGTAATTGATCTATTACGCCGCCGCCCGTGGCAAAACAGCGAAGGTGACTCCGCTCTGCGGCCGTGCCTTGTTGGGCCACAGCGATTCCAATTGGTCGAATCGCTGGATGTGCTTCCAATAGAGTCCGAGGGTTGGACGACAAATGGCGTGGTCACCCCTTTGGCCAGCGATGTCAGCTTGTTGGACGACGATTATTTCTGGGCGGGCCGTTTAAAGACGGCCACAACATCGCGCGTGGCCCCATAGGCTTGGTTTGTGTCGAAGGCAGACACCAATTCCCACCGATCCCGACCAAGTTCATTTAGCATGTCGCTGAACTTGGTTTCGTCGAGGTGTCCACCCACCCAAAAGCCACTTGTGGCCAGTTTTATGGTTTTATACTCCCATTGCATTGCATGTCTCCAACGCCTACCCGCCTAATCGCGCGCCCAACGGGTTGCATGGCCGTCGCCGCCGTAAACGAAGCGAGCGACGTTGAATTGCGATTACATTTTACGATGCCGACGCCAGTTGATCAAAGTGCGAAGGCGATTCGCGCAGCGAACTTTGCGGCTATGTTGT
>CAYFZZ010000133.1:0-28016 GCA_964347545.1 uncultured Planctomycetaceae bacterium
GGAAAGAACAAATCGGAACAGAAATCAGATGCGCTACTTAAAGGACCACCGGCGGCTAGCGCCTTGCCGCTCACCATGGACGACACCCGCAAGGATGGCAACGCTGGCATCTGTCAGCACCCCGGCTGCTGAGTGCCATCTTGCCGCGCGGGGACGGCGTTTCCGCCTGGGGTCGGGCTTGAGCAGCCGGGGTGCTTCTGGGGAAAGAACAAATCGGAAGAGAAATCAGGCAGGAGAAATCAGACGCGCTACTTGAAGGACCACCGGCGGCTAGCGCCTTGCCGCTCACCATGGCCGACACCCGCAGGTCTGGCAACGATGGCAACTACGAGTTGTTGCCTTTGTGGCAAGGACATCCGTTGCTTGTCCACCCAGCGGATGAAGACCAGCCGGGACGCGTCGCTGGGGGTAAGCCTCGTGCAGCGAGGCACTTAGTAGAGAGGGAGTTTTCTTCCCAGCGGCCAGGTGTCATCGTCGGTGAAAACCAGGTCGAGTGCCTTTAATTCGACCCCGTTTTCGCGTTCGAACAGGAAGAATTCGTCATCGTACACGCTGCCCGCACTCCTCATTTTGTCGTAAAGCTCCACCATCCGCGGGGGCTCGGGACGGGTGGAAGTCGATTCGGTCATGATTTCCTGTGCGGATCGGCTGTCGTCGTGATCGCTGGAATGGCTCAGCCAGTTGTCTTCCGCGCGGCCTGCGAACAGGCCATAGGTCCCGGTTCCGGTCAGCAGGTCGCCGCTACTGCGGGTCCACAGGTCGTCCCGATGGGCCAGGCCGAGCCCAAGGTTGGGCGTGATGAATTCTCCCAACACTTCATGTTCGTACCCGTACAGATGTCCGATCTCGTGGATCAGGGTATCGACCAGACTGACGCGATGCCAGCCGTAGCCGCCCGCGTCGGTATCGATCAGGATCCGGCGTTCCTGCGGGAATGCCAGTCCCACGGTGCTGCCGCCCAGCGGCATCAGCTCGAACCGTGTCTCGGCAATTCGCTGGGTGACTTCGGCGTGAGGCTCTCGCAGATTCCAGTGGGCAATCGCTTGCTGTACAAAGTTCGCAAGCGCCGGTTCGGCCAGCGTCGCAGGATGCGTGGCCGAAATGGGCATGGCATGCTGGGGCGCAAGCTGCAGCGGTGTATATGCGGTGGTACTGAAATACATGTGGTCGATGGTGACCGTCTCCTGGGAAGTCTGGCCACCTTCGTTTGGGCCCGTATCCTGTATTTTGACGACCACATCCCCGGACAGCCCAGTTAGGGAAACTCCATACAGTTGGAGGGAAGACGAGTTGATGGGCCCGATCAGCGGGGCCCAACCACTATCCGGCTCCCAATCGCCATCGGCGTCAAGGCCATACATCAGCTCGAAGTCATCCGATTCGGTGTTATCGCTACGAGACGCCAACACGTAGAAGCTTTGGGCACCTTCAACCGCGTTGAATTTCCAGCGGTGGTCCAGGTAGGTGATGCGACCGCTGGGCTTCCCGCCTGTGCGGTATTCCTCGATGGTTTCCACCGCTCCCCCCTCGGCCTTGGTGGCGGTGTAGCTCCCCACGGTGACTTCTCCCGCGTACGTAATCTCGGCATCGGCGGTAAATGTCTGCAGGTCATCGTCCAGGATGTCCACCGTGGCACTGTTCGGCATGGCGGCTCGATAACCATAAGAGCCATCTTCGTCCAGCGTGACGATGACCGTTTCCGTCTGTTCCCCAAGGTTGTTATTCAGGGGCACGACATCGAGCACCGTGTCGGTGGCACCATCGGGAATCACCACCGAACCGCTCAAGGTTACATAGTCGTCATCGGTGTCGGGGTCCTGGCCTGGGGTGGCGCTGCCGTTGACCGTGTAGTACACGGTCAGATCGCCCTGGCTGCTGTTTCGCGAGAAAGTGAACGCCCCGTTGGTGGGCGCCGTGGGGTGCTCCTGGGCATTGGCAGTTGCCGTCACCGTGACCGGCTCGCGGAGATCGTAAATAGCCTGCTCGAAATGCAAGGCCTTGACGAAAACGCTGTCCAGCAGCGGAGCTGAATTTCCGTTGCTTGGAGAGCGATCGGTATCCAGGATGCGGACCAGCAGATCTCCGCTCAGCGATAGCCCGTCGACGTCAATCGACTGGTCGGATGCTTGATTGATGGTGCCCAGCAGCGTCCAGCTGGCCCCTGCGTCGGTGCTGTATTCGATCCGAAAGTCATCGTCGCCCGCGGGCCGGGATGCGATGGCGTGAAACGAAGAGACATTATCGAGGTTTGGAAACGAAAAGTGGTATTCCAGGGCGCTGCCCATTTTCGGTTTCTTTGTATTTCCCGCGACTTGCACCTCCTGTTCTTCCAAAACCAGCTCGTCGGCAGTGGGTTGAGGCGGAGTGGAGCTCTCGTCCAGGTGAGTGGCTCCGATGCTGCCGCCGGCGATGACGCCCGGTTGGCCGCCGGCAAAACCATCGAAGCTGGTGTCCGCGTAGAAATAATCGAAGATCGGCTGATCGTTGTCGGTGACATCGACGGTCGCTGTCCCCTCGGCATGTCCGGCCGCGGAAACGGTAAAGGTGACCGTTTGGGTACCGTCCAGCAGCAGGTCGTCCACGGCATCGATGGGGAACGTGGCCTGTGCGTCACCAGCGGCAATCGTTATTTGGCTAGCAGCCCCGGCTTCGCTTGTGTCGCTACTGACGATGGTGACGGTCAAAGCGTCGGTGGTATCGGAACTGCGCGTGACCGTGGCGAGGGCGGCCCCGCTGCCAGCTGACTCCTCAAAACTACCGGGATTGATCGCCAGATCCAGCACAGCATCGGAGGTCACCCCGAAGTCGTTGTTAGGGGAAGTCTCTGGGCCGACGTTCACCCGCAGGGGCACGTTGCTTCCATCGTCGATAGACGAGTAACCCAGATTGTCCAGCCAGGTAAACTGCCCGGTGCGTCCCGAGGCCAGCACATAGCTGATCTCGTTGCTGGCTCGAGTGATCGTCATCGTCTCGGCGACCCCCGTGCCGAGGTTGCCGGTGACGTATTCTTGCAACAGATTGCCGGCGCTATCGTAAGCACGCAGGTGAGCGTAATCCGAGGAGTCGTCGGAAATGGCATCAACGCTGACGCTATTGACATCGGAGGCGAAATCGATGCGCAGTTCGGCGTCGACAGTATTCCACAATCCCGTATTCCAGGTGCTGGCAAAAACGTTTGCGCCTGTCGAACTGTAGGTCTCCGTCTGGGCGTAAACATTGGCATTGGCAATGCTGTTCCCGACGGCCGTCAGGGTGACGTCCGGCGCCAGGACGCTGTTGAGCACGGTTCCGTTGGCGAAATTGTCCGGTTCCAGCGAACCGCTGATATTTGTCGGAAAGGTCTGCTGCTGGTTGCCGCCAGGTTCGAGTCGCACCAGGTAGCTGCCGGGAGCCACGTGGAACTGGTAAGTGCCGTCGGCAGCGGACACGACCGACATTTCCCCGCCATCCAGAATGCCATCTTCATCGGCGTCTACAAACACGGTCACCCCGGCCTGGCCGGATTCACCCGCGTCCACGGACCCGTTATGGTTGGCGTCATACCAGACCGTACCCTGGATGCTGGCGTCATCACCGCGGATCGTGCCCGTGGCTCGATCCTGCCACAGTCCGGCGTTGAGAGGGGCCTGGGGAATTACGACTTCGAACTTTTCGTCCGGCTCAACGGATAAATCCCCTTGAACCTCGAAGGTGACGGTTTGGACCAGCGAGTTGGCATCGGTCGGGTTGGAAAAGGTGACCATTCCGCTGGCAGGATAGGTCACGAAGCTGAGGTCATCTGCTGTGGCAGCGCCGGTATACTGGACTTCGTAATTGACCTCAATCGGCGTTGGGTCTGTGGCCACCTGATCCAGGCTGATCTCAAAGGTAAAGGCTGTGGTTCCCGAATCGCCTTCCGCCTGATCGGACAGAACGGTCGGTGTGATGCTGACATCCAGACCGGGCGGGTTGGCCAAGGCCAAGGCGGCGTTCACGTCCAACCGGCCGCCGGTGACGGTGATGCCGCTGAGCGACGTGGTGGGTACGGCGCTTTGCAGCAGGGCATTCCGGATTTCTTCACCCGTCGGGCGGGAGCCCTCGGCGTACTGCGAGGCGAACAGGGCCGCCGCTCCGGTGACGTGGGGCGTGGCCATCGACGTACCGCTGTAGGTACCGTAGCTATCGGTCGGGAGGGTCGAGTAAATGCTGGTGCCTGGTGCCCCCAGATCCACTCGGGTCGCACCGTAATTGGAAAAGCTGGAGAGTCCGCCCGTGGACGTGATCGAGGCCACGGCGATGACCGCTTCATAAGACGACGGGGTGTTGTTGGCATCCTGGGGCGAGCTGGTGCTGTAGCTGGCCGGGTAATAGCTGCCAGCGTCGATGTTGCTCGAGTTATTGCCGGCTGCGGCGACAAACAGGATATCTTCGTTGGCACCGCGGATGATGGCGGCTTCCAGCAGGCTTGAGAATCCGCCACCACCCCAGGAGTTGTTCGTCGCGATGATGTCAATGTTATGAAGAATCTTCAAATCCGTGATGTAATCCACGGCTTGAATGGCACCCGACGTGTATCCTCCGGAGGGACCTAGAAACTTGGCCGAGATCATGGTGACATCCCAGTTGACACCGGCCACACCGAGACCGTTGCCGCCTTGACCGCCGACCGTGCCCGCCACGTGCGTCCCGTGGTCATCGCTCGTCCCGTCATAGGGCGTATTGTCATTGGAATAAAAGTCCCAGCCGTAGATGTCGTCGACATACCCGTTGCCGTCGTCGTCCACACCGGCAGTGCCATTGGCTTCATCGGGATTGGTCCAGGCGTTATTCACCAGGTCCGGGTGGGTGTATTGGAAGCCTTCGTCAATGATCCCCACATAGACTGACGACGACCCCGTGGCCCCCGCGTACCAGGCCTCTTCCGCCTGGCTGCCGAACAGATTGGTGGTCCCCGCCGGACCGATGTTGACCGGCGAATCATCCGACTCCATGCCCCACAGGCTGCCGCCGGTGTACCCCGGATCGTTGCTGACCGCGGCGTGGGTGATCACGTAATTCGGTTCGGCGACGACCACCTGTGGCTGGTTCTGGAACAACTGAATCGCCGCTTGTACCGGCATGTTGCCGGGCAACTGCACCCGGTCCAACACGCCGACCCCCGCAGCCTGCATCGCCCGAGTGTGGATCTCTTGCTTGAGCGCGGCCTCGACCAGACCGCGAATGGCTTCCCGGTCCTGCGGCGTCGCATTCGCCTCGTATTGCACGAGGACTTCACCGGGGAGGAATTCTGGAGCCGCGGTGAGGCAGAGTCGCGGTTCGAGCGGTTCCACTAGCAGAGCAGCGTGCCGCGGGCGGAAAAGACGCCTGTTGAGCCTTGGACCGGAAGACATGGGTCGAAAACCTCGCGAAAAGAGAACCAGACAGCCCCAGGGAAGCCATCCTTTGCCTCTCGTGAAGCGCAAGGCCAGCGCCAAATGTCCTACCCGAATGTGACCCTAAAGTCAACTCCCCACGTCAGGCGGTCTTCCCGGGACCCGTGTTCACGCCAGGCTGTTTTTCTCGGGCATCCCGGACCTGGGGCTGGCGCCTGGCACCGCTTCGCGGTTCGCGACCAGCCCGGTCATCCAGGCAACGGGAGGGGGCTAGGGGCTGACCAGCGCGATGATCCGCAGCGGCCCGCCGCTGCCCCCGCCGATCTTCATGGGCAGGGCCACGACGGTGGCCCCCTGGGACGGGAGTTTTTCCAGGTTCGCCACGTTTTCCATGGCGGGAACGTTGTGCTGGAACAAGGTCACGTGGCTCTGGAACTGCTGGGACTGCCCGTAATCGATGCTGGGCGTGTCGATCCCGATGCACTTGATGGCCCGGTGTTCCACCAGCCAGCGGGCGGCGGCCGGAGCGAGCCCGGGGAAATGCAGGTCGGCGACCGCCGCAGGCCCCGTCTGGTCGGTACCCAGATAACGAGCTCGGTCGTTCCAGTACCGCCCCCAGCCGGTCCTCAGCAGGACGATCACGTCGACCAGCTGGCGTTGGTGGTCGGTTTCCCAGCGACGGAAGTCCCCCACGTCAATTTGATAATCCCTGTTTTCTGCGCACGCGCGGGTGACATCTACCACGACCGCTTCGCCCACCAGCCTGGTCAAGGGGATCTGATCGACCGTCTGGCGGTCCTGGAAGAAGTGGATCGGGGCGTCGATGTGGGTCCCGCCATGCTCGGCCCCCGCAAATCGATTTGCGGCATAGTAATAGCCTTTGGCGGTGATTCCTGCCGGCCCGCGAATGAACTGAAAGCCGCTTTCCGTCGGCCAATAGATCGTGCGGCCATCGAACGGATGGGTCAGATCGATGATCCGCGCCGCGGCCAGGCAGGTGTGGATCGCCGGTACGGCCGCTGGTTTTCCCTGCTCTGCGGCTTTCCCGCCAGGCGCCTGGGCGTCGACCCCGTCACTGAGGGCCATCAGGGTCAGCAGGATGAAGCAGCGAATCGATCTGCACCAGCGCATGGGAAAGTCTCCTTGGGCAGGGAGGGGAGGGGGTTGTGCATTATAGCTCGGTCGGCCTTCGCACAAACTGTCTCGCTCGCCAAACCCTGTTCGCCTCCTTCTGGCCGCACCGCCTGACCACGCGCCATGGCGAGCAAGTGCGACGGGCGCCGCAAACGGACTGGGGGGCTCACCTGGCAATCATCCACAAACAGTGGTTTTTTAGTCAGATTTCGTGTAACATACGGAGGTCTGTTCCTCCAGGAGTCGCCTTCTCATGCTCACGCGGCGCGCTTTCACCCTGGTCGAGCTGCTGGTGGTGATCACTATCATCGGCATTCTGATTGGCATGTTGTTGCCTGCCGTCCAGTCTGCCCGCGAGTCGGCCCGGCGGATGCAGTGCAGCAACAACCTGAAACAGATTGGCCTGGCGTTCCACATGTATCACAACTCGCACGAGACGTTCCCCGTGGGAGTCCTCTGTGGTGGCACGTTACCGGCCGGCGACAAATGGAATCCCCCCGACACGCACCGTGGTTGGGCTTGGGGTTCCTACCTTCTCTCGTTCCTTGAGCTGAAGAATCTGGCTAACATTCTTGACGTTGGGGAAGCAAAAATCTGGGGAGATAAAGATGGAGCGGACTACGGTGGTCGTTCGCTGGCGATCTATCTTTGCCCATCCGATTCGTCCACCGCCCTGAACGACAAACGAGGAATTAACGGCGCCGGTTCCTCACACGTGGGGACCTCGAACTATGTCGGCAATTCGGGCGATTCAGCATTTAATCTGTCCATGGATTGCCGAACCCCTGTGAATTCTGCGGCTTACATCGCCGCACACACGGGCACGGTTATCCCCGGTGCCGGAATTTCTTTCCGCGACATTACCGATGGAACGTCCAATACCTTTTTGGTGGGTGAGCGCGATACGACCAGCGCGGATCATGGCGACCATGGTGCAAGCATCTGGGTGGGTATCGGATTCCACGTCATCGTGAACAGTCCAGGCTATCACAACCACGTCATGACCTATTTCGATGAAAATGCTCCGACCATGGTCATCAACGCTGGAGCTCCGGGCGATATCAACAATAATTGGAACGCGAACGAACCGGCTGATGCCTGGAGCAGTCAGCATGCCGGCGGAGCCCAATTTGTGTTTGCCGACGGTTCGGTCCGGTTTATTGCCGAAACGATTGCCAATGCCACTCTCGCCGATCTGTGCAACCGCTCAGATGGCGGTTGGCCGAGCGGCTTCTGATCCGGTATGCGAGCGTTTGCGTTTGGCGTGGACTTATTACCCCACCCACGCTCTGCATTGACCATCACGTCCATGTCGTTTTTTCTAAGATTCGTTGAGTTGAGTGGCGTACCGATGCAGTTGTTTTCCTGGCCCTGGGCGATGAGCTTTTTGTCGTTGGTGTTGCTCGCCGGTTGCGGGGGTAATCCCGCGGACTATCCCGAGACCGCTCCGGTGACCGGAACGGTCACGTTGGACGGCGCACCGCTGGAGGGGGCATCGATCAACTTTGTGCCCGCCACCGGTCGGTCTTCCAGTGGCAAGACCGACGCCCAGGGAAGGTACGAACTGCATTACACCGGTACGATCGAGGGCGCCATGCTGGGCCCCCATCGGGTCATGATCTGGAAAGAGGTGCCCGACCCCGACTATGTGCTGAGCGAGGCCGAGCGGAAGGCCATGGAAGAGGGGGAGTTTTTCCTGCCGTTGGTCCATGCGCTGCCGAAGCGTTACCGTGGCCAGGACAGCCGGCTGTCTGCGGAGGTAAAGGACACCAACAACGTCATCGATTTTGCGTTGACCTCGCAGTAGGGTTGCGGGGGCCCGCGAGGGGAACAGAGCGGACGCCAGGCGGGGTGGGTGGTATTGCTGAGCAGCGTCGAGGCGGGGCCGCTGGCCGGCCTGCCGGCCACGGCGACCCATCTGGTGGTCAGCGTGGGCGGCAACGTGCGGGGCTCAACCGGCCGGGACGGGTCCCCGATGGCAGCGGAAAAACCACCTGGCTGGCGACCGGCGGCTAGCGCCTTGCCGCTCAACAACATCGAAAAATGCGCCTGACCGTTTGCCTGGCTGGCTTGTTGAAACGGCCGTTCCCCTCGGCGATATTCGCCGCGACCGACAGGGCAGCGCGGTTGAGACCGGCGGCTAGCGCCTTGCCGCTCAATAAAATCGAAAAATGCGTCTGACCGCCGACTTCTGGCAGACCTGCAGCTTTTCGAATGGGAAGCCCACGGGCGTGAGGGAGAGAGAGGACAGGAGAGAGTGGCGAGCAGGGAAAGGAGAGAGGAGACCGCAGGAGAGCAGAGAAACGACCGGGTCGCTCAACTGCTCTCCTTTCTACTTTCTCTTCTCTCCTGCTCTATTTTTGGCCGCTCCGCGGCCAAAAATCGGGGTGACAGGATTTGAACCTGCGACCTTTTGACCCCCAGTCAAACGCGCTAGCCAGGCTGCGCCACACCCCGTGATTGATGTGCCAAATCGGTGTCGCAAAATCCGGATGTTGGATCCCGCTTGCCGACCCGGCAATATGACACAAGTTCGCCGGCGATTCAACGTGGGCCGCGGGGGGCCAGTAGCGGCCGGGGGGGCTTGAGCGGCGGGCTGGGGCATCAGGGGTCGGGCGGGCGGGCCACGGCCGCCAGGTGCTGGCGAATTTTTTGCCAATGCGTCCCCTGCCAGAACAGCTTGTCACAGCGGACGCACAGATAGTAATCGTCCCGCCAAGGGTAGGTGCGGGGCGGGATCCGGTCCCGCACCGCCTGCTTGTCGACCGGACGTAAGGCTCCCCCACAGCTCATACACCGCGGCGCCGCCAGCGGCAAATCCAGCCGCCCCACGACCTCTGCAAACTGCTCGCTCTTCCGCATCGTGATCGGCACCAGCAGGGCCGGGATGACCCCCAACTGGATCACGCCCCGGCCGACCAGGAGGGTATCGTTGGTCAGGAGGATGGCGGCGCTATCGAGGCACATCTCCAGCAGCCGGTCATCGTCGATCCCCGGCCAGAAGGCGGCATCGTAGCCGGCGGCCCGCAGCAGTTTGGCCAGGCCGCCCAGGCCGGCGTCGCAGTGAAAGTCGGGTCCCGCGGTCATCGGTTTGTGCGGCAGGTAGCTTTCCAGCAGGTCCCGCACCTTCCTCCCGCCGCTCCTCCCCGCTCGGCGAATCAGCCGCTGGACCGTCTCCTCCCGCAGCTCGCGATACACCTCGGCAAACGCCTGCGACCGGCTGGCTCCGCGCTGCATTCCCCTGGCCACTTCCCCCTGCAGGGCTGCCACCGCCTGCTGCAAATCGGCCGTTTGTGTCCGCCAGAGGAGATGGCGAAAGACGCGCGCCATGGCGTGCGTTTGTTCGTCGTTGCTGGATCGGCCGTTCGCCATACTTGTCTCAGCCCCTGGCCAGCTTACCACAACTGGCTGGGGCCCGGGCCGCTGGACCCCTTGGGCCGCCGCGCGGGTCTTGCGGGTTGGCGGAATTTGTCCCCTGGTCAATGGGACTAATCGCCAGGTCGATGCTGAGTTCGCCGCGCAAATCCGCCGCGATCACAGAGCATCAGTCGAGCGAGGAATTGTTGGGCGGCGGCGGCCTGGTCTGCGGCGGCGGTAATGGCGGCTCCCACGGCCACCCGGCGGACGCCCGTGGCCAGCACTTCCTCCAGCCGCGGGAGGGTAATCCCGCCAATGGCAAAAGCAGGGATCTCGATTTGGGGGGCGACCTCGCCGAGCAACTCCAGCCCGGGATAGTGGTCGAAGGCCTTGGTCGGTGAGACGAAGGTCGGTCCCACACCCAGATAGCTGGCTTGATCGCGGACCGCGGCGGTCGCTTGCGGCAGGCTGTGCGTGGAGACGCCTACCAGCAGCTGGTCCCCGACCACACGGCGGACGTCGGCCACCGGCAGTTCTTCCTGCCCCACGTGGACACCGTCGGCCCCGGCCAGGAGGGCCAGGTCGGGCCGATCGTTGACGATAAACAGGGTCGTGGTGCCGGCCGTCAGCGCCTGCAACAAGCGGGCCCGTTCCAGCAGTTCGCGGTCCGCCAGCCGTTTGTCACGCAGCTGAATCGCGTGCACACCGGCACCCACCAGGGCTTGGACCAGATCCCGGAAGGCGGCGGACGAGCGGCCACCGTCCACGAGGACGTAGAGCCGTGCGTCTGCCAAGCGACGTTCGCGCCGCCGCCGAAGTTCGCTCATCGATTCACCGGTTGCGGGATGCGGGGTGCGGGATCCGAGTTACGGGTTGCGGGGGACGGGATACGGGGTACGGGATGCGGGCTTTGCGGATCCCATTTTGGGATCCCACAGCCCGTAGGGGGGACCGGCAGCTGCAAACGGCAGGACCCTTTTTTCTTCACCAGGCGGACTGCCGGCTGTCACCCTGCGGTTTGACCCCTTGACTGTACCACCCTGTGGCCGGCTCCCACCACCGCGGGGCCCGCATTCCGGTCACCATCGGTGCTGACCAGCCCCACCTTTGCGTGGGGTCCGGCGAGGATGGCTGGGGGTGAGGGCTGGGGGTGTTGTGTCATTGCTGGCGACCGGGGGAACTTTAAATCAACCTAACTCCAATTGTCGTCGTTGTTTGCCTTGCTTCGAGCCGGTTTGAGGGCTACAATTCCGTGGCCTGGGTCAGTCCCGGGTGAGTGAGGAATCGACGGATCGGTTCCTGGTCTTCCGGCGGCGGGCGATGACCACCTGCCATGTGTCCCTCCCGCGTGCGGCGCACCCGGAAATTGCGGGGTGGGGGAGAGTCCGAGTTGACTCGTTTGGCCGTATTTCAAGAATGACGGTGGGCGGCAGGTGGTGGCGGGCAGATCCTGACCCGCTGCGGCCTCAAAGGCTGAGAGACTGACTGAGAGACTGATTTCCACGCGGACCGCGTGGCTGGCCCCCAGTCGAGGGGGAGACGGAGACGAATTATGTACGAGAGATTCACCGATCGTGCTCGCAAGGTCATGCAACTGGCCAACCAGGAAGCACAGCGGTTCAACCACGAATACATCGGCACCGAACACGTGCTGCTGGGCCTCATCAAGGAGGGCAGCGGAGTGGCGGCGAATGTGCTGAAAAACCTGGACGTCGACCTGCGCAAGATCCGCTTGGAGGTGGAAAAGCTGGTACAGAGCGGTCCGGACATGGTGACGATGGGCAAACTGCCTCAGACGCCGCGTGCCAAGAAGGTCATCGAGTATTCGATGGAGGAGGCCCGCAATTTGAACCACAACTATGTGGGTACTGAGCACATCTTGCTGGGGTTGCTCCGCGAACAGGAAGGCGTCGCCGCTCAGGTGCTGATGAACCTGGGGCTCAAGCTGGAAGAGGTCCGCGAGGAGGTCTTGAACCTGTTGGGGCACGGCATCGAGGGTGGCGAGGTTGCCGAGCGGGGTGGTGCTGAGCGGGGTGGGGAAACGGGCGGATCGTCCAAGGCGGGCAAATCCAAGACACCGGCCCTGGACAGTTTCGGCCGCGACCTGACCGAACTGGCTCGTCAAAAGAAGCTGGACCCGGTGATTGGTCGTGCGCGGGAGATCGAGCGGGCGATTCAGATTCTATGCCGCCGCACCAAGAACAACCCGGTGTTGCTGGGCGAAGCTGGTGTCGGCAAGACAGCCATCGTCGAAGGGTTCGCTCAGCGCGTCATCGAGGGCAACGTGCCCGAGCTGTTGTGCGATCGTCGGATTGTGGTCTTGGACCTGGCGATGATGGTGGCCGGCACCAAGTACCGGGGGCAGTTTGAAGAGCGGATCAAGGCGGTGATGAACGAAGTCCGCCGCGCCAAGAACACGATCCTGTTCATTGACGAGCTCCACACGCTGGTCGGTGCTGGCGGAGCGGAAGGTGCCATCGACGCCTCCAACGTGCTCAAACCGGCCCTCGCCCGGGGTGAGATCCAGTGCATTGGGGCCACCACGCTGGACGAGTACCGCAAATACATCGAAAAAGACGCCGCCCTGGCTCGACGTTTCCAGGAAATCATCGTGGACCCCACCTCCAAGGAGGAAACGGTCCAGATCCTGAAGGGTTTGCGGGACCGTTACGAAACCCACCATCGCGTGCAGATCACCGACGACGCCATCGCCGCGGCGGTCGAATTTTCGGACCGCTACATCACCGGCCGTTGCCTGCCCGACAAGGCCATCGACGTGATTGATGAAGCAGGAGCGCGGATCCGGCTGAAGTCGATGACCCGTCCGCCGGACCTGAAGGAGATTGACGAGGAAGTCGAGAGCTTGAATAAGGACAAGGAAGAGGCGGTCGCCAACCAGGATTTTGAACGCGCGGCCCAGTTGCGGGATACGGCCGACAAGCTGAAGAAAAAGAAGCAAACGATTACTCGCCAGTGGCGGGAAAAATCCCGCGAAAAGGATGGCGTGGTGGACGAGGAAGTGATTGCCGAGGTGGTCTCCAAGATGACCGGCATCCCGCTGACGCGGATGTCGACCGAGGACAGCAAGCGGCTGATGGAGATGGAGTCGGATCTGCACAAGCGGGTGGTCAGCCAGCAGGAGGCGGTCAAGGCGATCTCCAAGGCGGTCCGCCGCAGCCGCAGCGGGTTGAAAGACCCCAAGCGGCCGACCGGCTGCTTCATCTTTGCCGGCCCCACCGGCGTCGGCAAAACCTTGCTGGCCAAGGCGTTGGCCGAATTCATGTTCGGCGATCAGGACGCGCTGATCCAGATCGACATGAGCGAGTACATGGAAAAGCACAATGTCAGCCGCCTGATCGGGGCTCCTCCCGGTTACGTCGGATTCGAAGAAGGAGGCCAGCTGACCGAAAAAATCCGTCGCCGCCCCTACGCCGTGGTCCTGCTGGACGAAATCGAAAAAGCGCATCCCGACGTCTTCAACATGCTGCTGCAGGTCATGGAAGAGGGCCGGCTGACCGACAGCTTCGGACGCAACGTCGATTTCCGCAACGTGATTCTGATCATGACCACCAACGCCGGCGCGGATGCGATCAAAAACGAATCGGCACTGGGATTCCAGCGACCGACCGACGACGCCTCGTACGAGAGCATGAAGGAACGGGTGAGCGACGAGATCGAGAAAGTGTTCCGTCCGGAATTTCTCAACCGGGTCGACGACATGATCATCTTCCGCCATCTGACCCTGGACGATCTGAAAGAGGTGATCGATCTGGAACTGTCGAAGGTTCGCGAGCGGCTGTTGGAACGCGGCCTGAAACTGGAGCTGACCGATGACGCCAAGTCGTTCCTGGTCAAGAAGGGATCCAACCTGGACTACGGAGCTCGACCGCTGCGAAGGGCCATCGAAAACTTCGTGGAAGATCCGCTCTCCGAAGAACTGCTGAGGGGCGAGTTCGCCGGGGCAGATCTGATCGTCGTGGACGGCAAGAAGAGCGAGAGCGGCAAGATCCAGCGGCTGGAATTCCGGGGCGAAAAGAGGGAGGCGGCCGCCGAACCGGTCGCCGCTGTCGCCGGCCAAGAGGACGACTCCCCGTCTGCCGAAGAACCTGCCGAATAACGGCGGGGTGGCCGGCGGGGGTCCGCGCGGAGGTCGGAAATCTTTCCGCCACCCCGCCCCCCCTCCGTCGCGGGGGCAAACCCCAGCGGGCGCCACTGGCGGCCCGGCCCCGCGGGGGCAACTTGCCTGACCGGCAGATTCGCTACTTTGCTCGCGATGCGCGTGCTAGCGGGGCTGCTTCTGCCATCGCGACTGTCGTGACGAGCCGACAGGTTCGATATCTCTTCTGTGGTCCGCCCGATACGTCTATAATCCGCCCCCCGTGCGTAACACAAAATCGCTACCGCTGACGCTGTTCCTCCTGCTGGGCCTCCCCCTGGCCGTCGGCTGTAACTACGGACCGCCGCGGCTCTTCTCCTGGATGCCCTGGTCGGTCCAACGGCAGGAAATTCAGCGGTTTGATCCCTACCCGGACAACGATATCGCTCCGGCGATGGAAGGTGTGCGTCCGCCCGACTTCCAGCAACAAGTCAGCGAACCGGCCCGCTCCCGCTGGCTGCAGCCTTAAGCCTTCCCGCGATCGGGGTCCCCGAGTGGTCAAGCCGGCTCACGCGGCGGGCAGGCAGATGCGGAAGGTCGCCCCCTGACCGGGGGCACTCTGCACGTCGATCCGGCCGCCGTGGTTCTGGACGATTCGCCAGGTTTTGGAGAGCCCGAATCCCAGACCCCGGCCCGCTTCGCGACCCGAGAAGAACGGATCGAAGATATGCTGCCGCTGCTGGGGTGAGATACCCGGCCCATCATCCCGCACGGCGATTTCCACCGTGCGAGAAGGCCCCTCGCCGACCACTCCCACCGTGACCTCGAGGTGCCCCCCACCCCCGAGGGCTTCGATCGAGTTGAGACACATGGCGCGGAGGCCGACGGCGAGTTGAGCCCGATCGGCGTGGAGCATAATCGGCTGTGGCGGGCCCTGGCAGGAGATTGCCGTGTGGCATTGTTGAGCCTGTTCTTGGAGGCTATCCAGCACTTCCCGCACCAGAGGTATCACGTCCAGGGCCTCGCGGACCGGCTGCGGCGGCTTGGCGAACAGCATCATGTCGGAGATCATTTCGTGAGCTCGAAAGGCCTGGCTGTTGATCTTAGCCAGCGTCCGCCGCCGCTCGACATCCCGCTCGTCCCGCAGCAGCAGTTGAGCTCGCCCGGCGATGCTGCCCAGGGGATTGTTGATTTCGTGACCGGCGCCGGCCGCCAGGGTGTAGAGTGCCTTCAGCTTGGCGTCCTCCAGCGTCGCGGCGAATTCCTCCTCCAGCTGCTGCAAACGGCGGAGGCGTCGGCCGAGCATGGGCAGGATGTCGACCAGCCCCACGCGCTGAGTCCACCACCGCTCGGCTTCCGGGTCCGACGGCTGGCGCTGCCCGTCGGCGCTGGCTGACGTCCGCGGGATCCATTCCAGCCAGGCGGGCCAAGCCGGCATGGCCTGGCCAGGACCGCCCTGGCACCGTTCGACCCAATCGGGAGCGGCCGAGACGAGCCCCTGGAGGTAGGCCCTTTCTCGATCCGGCTGGCCCTGCGGCATCGCGGTTTCGGCAGCCTTCCGCGCGGCGGCCACGCTGCGGGTGGCCAGCTGGAGGAAACCCTCTTCGGCCGACGGGGGAACGTCAAACGCTTGGGCCGCCGGCCACTGGAGGCGGACCGGCAGTTGGTCCAAAAGGTCAGCGACCAATTCCTGCACCGAGGGGACCGACCCGCAGGAAGGCGGACCGTGCAGAAGGGCCCAGAGGGCCAGGGGGGGATCCAGTTGCAAGGCTGCAGTCAACCGCTCTCGCCCGGTGGGAGAAGGCCCGCAGACCAGCAGTTCCAGCAAGACGGCCGCGGATCGGTCCGCCATCGGCAAGACCACCGTTTGCAACGGCGCCGGCAAAGGGGGCAACCATCGCATGCTTCACGGCCTCCTGCCGCGGCACTCTTTAGGCCGGTGCCACAGACTCGATATCCAGCAAGCGGCAGATGCGCTCGACCAGGCGATCGACCTCGAACGGCTTCCGCATAAAATCGTTCGCTCCCGCCGCTTTCAGATCGTCGACCTTGTCCTCTTCGACCATGCCCGAGATGCAAATGATCTTGACCATGTCCATCGAATTATCGGTCCGCACCCGCTGGCAGACTTCTTTGCCGTTGATGTCTGGCAGCATCACGTCCAGGACAATCAGGTCTGGTTGATAGTCCTTAACCATCATCCCGGCGTCAAAGCCGTTATTGACACTCTTGACCTCGAATCGACCGTCGCGGTCCAGCACATCCGTGATCAACTCCACCAGCTCGACGTCGTCGTCGACCACCAGAATCTTCCGCTTGCCGCTCTCCAGGGCATCGGTCGGGATCCCGTTGTCCCGCATGAAATGAAACAGCTGCTCGCGGGGGATGCGACGAAAGCGGCTCCCGGGAACGCGGAATCCCTTCAGCTGGCCGGAGTCGAAACAGCGAATAATGGTCTGTTGGCTGACCTTACAGATTTTGGCAGCCTCGCCGGTCGTGAACACCGTTTTCATGTCCTTATCCACCTTCCTAGCCAAGACGGCTGGATCCTCGAGACCCCGGGACAGATTATCGCAATCTGCCAGGGGGCCCCAGTCCTCCCTGTCGAGCTAGATAACCTCTAGCTCGTTACCACGACATGCGGCGCAAGTGCTACTAGCCTTCCATAGCGCTTGCAACTGGCTGGTATTTCCGAGATTACCCGGATTGCCAATTGCTGCAGATTATAGCCATCTTCCCCATGGCGTCAATACAGATTTTCGATACCTAAGTGCCTTTGATTTAGCACTTTAGACGAGGTCACCGACGAGCCGGGTTCTCGAGGTGGACCAGCAGCAACGCGATGTCAGCGGGCGTGATCCCGCTTATCCGGCTTGCCTGGTCCAGCGTGACGGGCCGCACGCGGGTCAGTTTTTCTTTGGCCTCGGCCCGCAAGGGGCGGATCGTCTCGTAGTTGAAGCTGCTGGGGATCCGCTTGCCCGCCAGCTGTTGTTGGCGGGCTACTTCCCGCTGCTGCCGGTCGACGTATCCGGCGTATTTGATGTCGTAGGTCACCTGTTGAACCACGTCGTCTGGGAAATCTGCCAAAAGGGGCAAAGCTTCGCAGAGTTGGTCCCAGCTGGCCTCATTCCGCCGCAGGAACTGGCTCATCGGGACGCCCTGGAAGGGGTGGGTCTCCAACACCATTTTGGCCCGTGCGATCGCCTCTTCCTTGGCCTGCAGTTTTGCCTGGCGGATGTCGGGGACCATTCCGGCGCGGGCGGCCAGGGGAGTCAGGCGGCGGTCGGCGTTGTCCTGGCGCAGCAGGAGCCGGTATTCGGCTCGGCTGGTAAACATGCGATACGGTTCGTCCACGCCGCTGGTCACCAGGTCGTCGATCAGCACGCCGATGTAGGCCTGGTCCCGGGTCAGCAGGAGGGGTGGGTCGCCGCGGAGGGCGAGGGCGGCGTTGGCCCCGGCCACCAGCCCCTGCGCGGCGGCTTCTTCGTAGCCGGTGGTCCCGTTGATTTGTCCTGCGAAGTACAGCCCGGCCACGCGTTTGGTCTGGAGGGTGGGTTGTAACTGTTGGGGCGGACAAAAATCGTACTCCACGGCGTACCCGTACCGCATAATTTGCGCGTGCTGCAGCCCCGGGATGCTGTGAAAGATTTTGTCCTGCACATCCCGGGGGAGGCTGGTGGAGATGCCATTGACGTAATATTCCTGCGTCGCCCGCCCCTCGGGTTCCAGAAACAGTTGATGGCGTTCTTTATCGGCAAAGCGGACAACCTTATCTTCGATGGAGGGGCAGTAGCGGGGACCACGGGTACGGATCTGACCGGAGTACATCGGCGCGCGGTGCAAATTCGCTCGGATCAGTTCATGGACCTCCTGGTTGGTATGGGTGATGAAGCAAGGCAGCTGCTGGTCGGTGACCTGGGCGGTCAGAAATGAAAATGGCTGCGGTTGGGGGTCGCCCGGCTGGGGTTCCAGCTGAGCCCAATCGATGGTGCGGCCGTTAAGGCGTGGCGGGGTGCCGGTTTTGAAGCGGGCGATATCGAATTGGAGCCGAGCCAATGCGCCGCTGATTCCCTGGGTCGTCCCCTCCCCCGCTCGGCCGCCCGGTGTCTGGCAGGTGCCGGTATGCATCCGGGCTTGCAGAAAGGTCCCTGTGGTCAGGATCACCGCCGGCGCTCGATACACCGCATCACCCCGGACGCGGACGCCGACCACCCGCCGCTGGTGTGGCGGACCTTGGCAAATCAGGTCTTCCACGACTTCTTGCCGCAGGGCGAGCCGCGACTGGTTTTCGACCTCCAGCTTGACGTGCTGTTGATACGCTTTTTTGTCTGCCTGAGCGCGGGGGCTGTGCATGGCGGGGCCTTTCCGCCGGTTCAAGAGCCGGAACTGAATGCCGGTCGCGTCGATCGCCTGCCCCATGGCGCCCCCCAGGGCATCGATCTCGCGAACGATCTGTCCCTTGGCCACCCCGCCGATGGCCGGATTGCAGCTCATCGCGGCCACCGTATCGAGGCTGGTCGTCAGCAGGGCGGTCGCGGCCCCCAGGCGGGCGGCGGCCAGGGCCGCCTCGCTGCCCGCATGCCCCGCGCCCACCACGATGACATCAAAGTCATAAGAAAGATGGCTCATGGCAGGCTCTATCGTATCGCCGGCCAGGCAGGCAGCAAAGATCGGCGGTTTTCGCAGGGTCGGCGACCCCCCAGAAACCGGCGGTCTTTGGCGAGCCCCTCGCCTGCCGCCGCCACCCTGGGCAGAGCGACCTGCCCACCCCGGGGTCTGCCGCGCCGCCGCGGGACGTGACATCGTCCCGCCGGCGGGTTAGGGCCCGGCCAACGGACCCTCGGGACCCTGCAGGTTGAACAGGCTGAAGATTTCGGCCTGCGTCAGCCCCAGATTGCCGGGCGTGTGGTCCGTGGCAAAGATCGTGTCAAACAGCTCGCGTTTTTCCTGGAGGATCTGATCAATCCGTTCTTCGATCGTGTTGCTGGACAAAAAACGCGTCACGGTGACCGGCCCTGCCGCGCCGATCCGATGAGCTCGGTTGATGGCTTGATCCTCCACGGCCGGGTTCCACCAGCGATCGAAGAGGAACACGTAGCTGGCAAATTGCAGATTCAGTCCCACGCTGCCCGCCCCGTAGCTCATCAAAATCGCTCGACACTCCGGGTCGTCTCGAAACTGAGCCAGGACCGGATCGCGGTGGCGGCTGGGGACCTGGCCATGGTATTGCACCGGGCGGTAGTCCCGCAGATCTTCGGCCAGCACCTGGAGCGTGCCCACATACTGGCTGAAGATAATCGCCTTTTGCCCGCTGGCCGCGATTTCCTCCATCTCGGCTACCAACCGATCCCGTTTGGCGCTCTCCCCGGTAACCGGGTCGAAGTTGCAGATCTGTTTCAGCCGCAGGATCAGCTGAAACACATGTTGCACGGTGATCGCCTCGCCCAGCTTCGACAGCTGGACAATGCCTTCCTCTTCGGCGCGCTGGTAGCTTGCCCGCTGGGCGGGTGTCAGCGGCAGCAACGCATCGCGATCCAGCTTGGGGGGGAGGTCCCCCAGCACGTCTGCCTTGCGGCGACGGAGCACGTAATCGCGGACCGCCGTGGCCATCCGCCGCGGTTTCATCGCGGGCGACAAGAGGCCCGGGGAGACGAACTCGAAGATACCGACCAAATCGTCGGTGCTGTTTTCGATCGGGGTCCCCGTCAAGGCCCAGCTGCGCCGCCGCGAAATACGGCGGACGATGCGAGCGGTGATGCCGCGAGCGTTTTTGATCCGCTGCGATTCGTCCAGAATCACCAGATCGAATTCCAGGCGATCATCGGTGACCAGGGGGCCGTCGCGGACCAGCAGTTCGTAATTGGCGATCGTCACCACTGCCTCCGGCAGCTGCCACTGCCAGCGGCGGGTCGCTTGATTCCCCTGGACGATGTTCAGGGGAACCTCCGGGGCCCACAACCCGAACTCGCGCTGCCAGTTGGTCACCAGCGGCTTGGGGCAAACCAGCAACACGCGGCGGAGCTGGCCGGCGTACAACAGGAGGCGGACGCAGGTGATGGCTTGCATCGTCTTGCCCAAACCCATTTCATCCGCCAGTACGGCCGCATACCGGGGAAAGAGAAAAGCGATCCCTGACAGTTGATACGGAAAAGGCTGGAACGGCAGCGCCAACGATTCGGCCCCCAACAGCGATTCCAGCGACGGCTGCAAGACGTACAACAGCCGATCGTCCAGCTTGACCAGCTCCCGCGGCGCCGTGATCCGAGTCGTCGTGCGGGGCCGATCCGTGCGGGGTCGGTTTGTGCCCAGCTGGGGAGTTGCCGAGCGGGGGGGGGAGGGGAAGATCGCAGGCGGACGGCCCCAGAAAAAACTGCGGACCGCCGGGGGCGGGCCACAGAATTCGACCGAGATGACCCCCGGCGGCTTCTCCGCCAAACGGGTCGACGTCAGTTCGACTCGCGGCGGCCGAGCGAGCGCGGTTTGCCAGCCAGTGACCAGCACAGAGACGGGAATCGAGAGATCGGCCGATGCGATCCGGGGCCTGGGCCTCGACCCGGACCCTCCCCGCTCAACCCACTTGTCCATGATCCTGCCCGCCTGTGGCTGGTCTCAAATCCCTTGCGCCTCTTGGATCGCAGCCCGAATCCGCTCAAAAGGCTCGGCCAGATCCAGCCCCTCGAAAGCGGGCAGGAGCCCGTCGATCGTGGCCAGATCTTCCGCGTGCGACGCCGCGGCCACCAGCTGACAACCGCGGACCGTCAACATCTGCGGAAGGGGCGGTCCCGGGTGAGCCCCTTCGACGCGGTAGCGTGTTGGCGATTCCCCAGCGTCGTCAGCGGCAGAGACCAGGGCCAGGGGTTGAGCGACCAGGGGGCGGAGCGACAGCATGGGGGACACGTCGGTGCACAGCAAAGCGGGCTGTTCCCCACCCCGCTCGACCAAGGTCCGGCCAATATGCTCTCCATACAAATACGCTTCCAGCGTCGGGCCGTAGAGAATCTCTTGAGCTCGATTGGCGCGGACCGGGGCCGTGCAGTGGAATTCCAGAGGCCGACCCGCCGGGTTGACGATCAGATAACCGCCGCACAATCCATGCCGCTGGTCAGATACGACCGTGAGAAAACCAATAGCAGCGACGGCATTGCGGCCAGGAGGACGCATCAAGATTCCCCTATCTTTCCCTGTTTCTGCCTCAATTTTCCGGCCTTCCTGATTGCATCGGGCCGAGACGGAGGCGAACTTTAGGTACGGACCGCCCGTCCCGGCCCTCGGCCGGGCCGCGCGGCACCCGCACTCGCGAGGTCCGCTCCCACCCCCCGAGCGCCACCACCACTACCCCGCAACGAACGTGCTCGACACCCATCAGGGCGCCGACTACAATGAAGGACCGCGTTGAGAGTCAAGCGCGTAATCTGACGGGGCTGCCTTAGGGGTTGTGTGATTTTTGGGTGTGTTTTCGCAGAGCTGGAGAAGTTGATTTATGTCACGCGATCCTCAACAGGCTTCCCCCTTGTTCACGCAGATCGACATCGGCTCTCAATCACGCGCCGCGGCTTCCCGGTCCAGCACGACGGATGGCGAGCACACGGAGCTGTTGCATCAGATCCTGGCCGCCTTGGATCGTAACAATGATTTGCTGGAGGAGTTAGTCGCCAACGCGGGTGCTTCGCAGCGGCAGCGGGCGGAGGAGCTGAAAAACTGGCGGTCCGCCAACCCGGGTCTGGCCGAGTCCTGCAAGGAAGCGGTCGAAGCTTTAGCTAGGGTGCAAGCGGAATTTCTCCGCCACTTGACCAGCGAGATCGAAGAAAACGCGTCGGACATGGAAGACGGCGAGTTCGTGTTCAACGAGTTCATCGATCGCTACGGTCCCCGGCTGGCTCATCTGAATGGTGTCTTGCAGATGCTTTCGCAGTTGAGCCACTCGTCAGCCGAAGGCCGCCAGGACGCTTGACCCGCCACAACGGGCTCTTCCTCGCCCCTACCGCGCCCCCGCTCCGCTCGCGCGCCCCCC
This sequence comes from uncultured Planctomycetaceae bacterium, assembly GCA_964347545.1. GTDB lineage: Bacteria > Planctomycetota > Planctomycetia > Pirellulales > UBA7805 > CS4-C045. Next base: position 21,950 of record CAYFZZ010000133.1, read on the forward strand.
CTTTCCCGTTGGTATGCCCGGCCCTGCTGCAATCGCCACGATCGCTACAGGCCGTCGCCGGACCCTTGTGCGAACGGGGGCCGGGGCAGCGATTTGGCTGACGACCTGGGGGTCAAGCCTATGTTTGTAGAAGCACTTTTTGAGTGCGCCTTGATCATCTCGTGGCCCCGTGCAGGGTTTTCGCTGTGCCTCGCGACATCGCCCAATACATCCTCCGCGACCCTCGTTATCGGATTGCGCACGGTCAGCAAGTGGCGGTGGAAGTCCATCGCGACGACGATCCCCACGCCGCTGCGCTCTGCTGCCAGTTGGTCGATTTCTCGCGGAAGGGGATGCAGATTCTGGCCGACGTCCCTTTCGAGACGGGGGAACAGATCACGGCCGTCTTGCGCCAGCCGGGCACCCCCTTCGAATTGCAGCGCGACGCCAGGGTCCAGTGGCAGCGCCCTACCGCTGACCAGAAGTTTGCCGTGGGCTGTCAATTTTCTGAACAGGTCAGCTGGGAGACGATGGGCGAGCTGTTCTTGAGCGGCATTTTGAATCAAGACAACGCGTGCTGAACGCCGGCTGGAACGAGCCGCTTTTTACCGGAGACACCGGCCGCGAGACGGCACCGGCCGTCCGTTGTTCCCTTGAGGTCTGTCCCCGGAGTCGCGGGTAATTTGTCGCACACCGGTGTCGGCCGGCGCGGTCCCACCCGACGCTCAGCCAATCCTCGCTCAGCGCCCACCCTCCTCCTCGCTCAGTTGTCAGTCTCACGGCGATTGACTATGGTGAGGACTTGGATTCCTTCCCGCCGCGGCCTCGGCAAGGTCGCTGGCGGTTCCCGGTTGGCTGAGCGGGTGTTGCTGGTCGTTCTGTATCCTGTTGGTCGCTGTGTATGGTGTTATCCGAGTCGACGATGGCCCCCGAGCTGCAGGCCAAGCTGGACGCCGCCCGTGCGGCCTTGGACGCGCACACCTACGAGGTGGTCCAATGGCATTTTCACCCTTCGACGGGATGCCCCTTCTGGCTGCAGTACGCGGCAGAAGAGCTGAGCTTCGATCCGCTGCAGGAAGTCCGCGGCTATGACGATTTACGGAAATTTCCGCCGTTCCAGGACGAATGGCTGCGCGGAGGACCGGTGCGGCGGTGGGTCCCCCAGGGCTACCACGATCGGCCCGTTTATGTGTTTGAAACGGGGGGCACCACGGGCGTCCCCAAGTCGCGGATCGCCATCGACGATTTTCGCATCGATTACGAACAGTTCAGCCAGACGCTGCCGGACGAATATTTTCCCCTTGGGGCCAACTGGTTGATGCTGGGCCCCTCCGGGCCGCGACGGCTACGGTTGGCCGTGGAACATCTGTGCCAGTACCGGGGCGGCATCTGCTTTTGTGTCGATCTGGACCCCCGCTGGGTCATCAAATTGCTGCAGAAAGGCTGGATGGAACACCTGGAGGCGTACAAAGCCCACTGCATCGCTCAGGCAATCACGATTCTGGAAGCGGGACACGACATCCAGTGCTTGTTCGCCACGCCCAAGCTGCTGGAGGCCCTAGCCCTGGCCCTGGAAGACCGCGGCAGCAGCATCCCTCAAGCCGGCATCACGGGGATTTTTTCCGGGGGCACCGAATTTACGCCGCAGTGGACGCGGTTTTGTGTGGAAGAGCTGTTCGGCGGTCCGCCGGAAAAAAGCGGGGTCTACATGACGCCCACCTACGGCAACACGCTGATGGGCCTGGCCTGCAGCAAGCCGGTTACGGCGGCTGACGGCTACAAAATCAGTTACTACGCACCCCAGCCGCGGGCCGTGGTGGAAGTTGTCGATTTCACCGACCTCGATGCTCGGGTCGCTTACGGCGACACGGGCCGTGTCCGGCTCACGACGCTAACCAAGGAATTCTTCGTCCCTGGCTTCCTCGAGCGGGACGAAGGCGAGCGCGAGCCTCCCTGCGAGCTGTACCCTTGGGACGGCGTCAGTGGCGTACGCCCCTTCCACGAACTGGCCGCCACCACGACCGTCGGAGTGTATTGATTAAAGAGCGCCGATTTCCGGCCGCATCCGTGATTCGCCACGCGCCATGCTGACCCTGCCTGTCATCCGCTGGGGAAAACCGTACCAGTCGCTGGAGAGGGACGAGGTGCGGCACTTCGTCACGGGCGAATCGATCGCCCAGGTCAGCCAGGCCAACCCCGGCCTCCTGGCTCGGGATATCCGCCAAGCCGACGAGGCTCGTCAGCTGTTGCGGCAGATCCCCTGCGAGGAGTTGGTCCACCGGATCGGCCGCGCCGCGGGGCTGTACCGCGACGGGACCTTGCCGATGGGGGAGGCGACGCAGAGCCCGGCTGAGTTTGCTCGAGCGCAGTCGGCGACCACGGGGCTGCCCGAGCACATGTGTCGGGCCAACATGGAAAAGAATTTTTTTGTGTTGAGCAACATGGGTCGCATGCTGGACGCGCTGACCCGCGGCCTGGACCTGTCGATTCTGAGCCGCGGGTACGGGATCGAACCGCGGGGGGTGGTGGTCAGCTACCAGGCGCAATCGCCCGTGCTGGGCCTGGTGCTCCCCTCCAACTCCCCCGGCGTCCATACCCTGTGGCTGCCGGTGATCCCCATGCAAGTCGGTCTGGTGCTCAAGCCGGGACCTCTGGAACCCTGGACCCCTTACCGGATGCACGCGGCCTTGGTGGCGGCCGGGATTCCCGGCGAGGCCGTCTCGATCTATCCGGGCGGGGCCGACATGGGGACCGCCGTGGTGTCGCACTGCCCCCGGGTGATGATCTTCGGCGGCCAGCCGACGGTCGAGCGTTATCAGGGAAATCCCCGCGTGCAGGTACACGGGCCGGGCTACAGCAAAATCCTCCTGGGAGACGACGTGGTCGATGACTGGCCGCAGTACCTGGACTTGATGGCCGACAGCGTGTTGCTCAACAGCGGCCGCGGCTGTATTAACTGTTCCGGCATCTGGGCTTCGCGGCACACCGCCCAGATCGCCGAAGCCCTGGCGGCCCGTTTGGGACCGGTCGAAGTCCGTCCCCCCGACGATCCCCACTCCCAGCTGGCCGCCTTCACCGTGCCGGAAATGGCCGAAGCGATCTGGCAGCAGATCGAGCGGAATTTGGGCGAGGAAGGGGTCCAGCATCCGACCGACGCCTCCGGGGCGCGTTTCGAGCGGCACGAGCGGTGCGCGTACTTGCGGCCCATCGTCGTGCACTGTGACAGCCCGCAACCCACGCTGGCCAACCAGGAATTCATGTTCCCCTTCGTCAGCGTCGTCCGCTGCCCCCAGGAGAAAATGATCTCGTCCATCGGCCCCACTCTGGTCGCCAGCGGGATCACGGCGGACCCGCAGTTCCAGCGCCAGTTGACCGACGCCACCCACATCGACCGCTTGAACCTCGGCCCCATCCCCACCATCAAGCTGGATTGGCTGCAACCGCACGAAGGAAACATCGTCGACTTCCTGTTCCGCGCTCGCGCCTTGCAACTCCCGGAGGAATCGCTGGCCAGCGGCGGGGCCTAGCCGCACCCTTGCCAGGTTCCGTGTGGACCACGTCAAGCTCGCGCTTCCCAAACCCTCCCTCCGCTGGCCCGATCCCCCTCACAGAACACGGCTCTGCCATGGACCCATTCGACTACCAGCCCCAGACGCGGATAGTGTTTGGCGTGGACAAATTGGACGCGCTGGGGCAGCTAGCGGTCGAACTGGGCGGCCGGCGGGCTCTGGTGGTCACCGATCCGGGGATTGTCGCCGCGGGGCACGCCTTGCGGGGACAGCGGTCCCTGGAAGAGGCGGGGTTGGACGTGGCCCTCTTCTCCGGCGTCCACGTCAATCCCACCACCGACCACGTGGAAACCGGCTTGATCTGCGCTCAAACCTTCGGCCCCGACTTGCTGGTCGGTCTGGGAGGTGGCAGTTCCATGGACTGCGCCAAAGCGATCAACTTTCTGCTGACCAACGGTGGGCGGATGCAAGACTATTGGGGTGTCGGCAAAGCGACGCGAGCGATGCTGCCCATGATCGCGGTTCCCACCACCGCCGGGACGGGGAGCGAAACCCAGTCGTTTGCCCTCATCTCCGACGCTCAGACCCACACCAAGATGGCCTGTGGGGACAAGAAGGCCGCCTTCCGCATCGCCCTGCTGGACCCCCAACTGACCCTGACCCAACCACCGCAGGTGACCGCCGTCACGGGGATCGACGCCCTGGCCCACGCCCTGGAAACGCAGGTCACCACGCGGCGGAGTCTGTTGTCGCGGGGGTTCAGCCGTGAAGCGTGGCGACACCTGGCGACCAGTTTTCCGCGGGTGCTGGCCGACCCCGGCGATCTGGAAGCTCGGGCCGGCATGCAGCTGGGCGCCTGCCTGGCCGGCCTGGCGATTGAAAACTCGATGCTGGGCGCCGCCCATGCCCTGGCCAATCCCCTCACGGCCCGCTATGGGATCGTGCACGGCCAGGCGGTCGGCCTGATGCTGCCCCACGTGATCCGCTTCAATAGCCAGGCCGTCGCGGCCTGTTACGAGGAACTGTTACCGCTGACGGCGGGCCACGGCAGCGGTCCCCCGGCGGCCGCTGGTTGCGAGGGGTTAGCGACGTTTATCAGCGAGCTGATCGCCCAAGCGGGTCTCCAGTCCCGTTTGTCCGCGGCGGGTGTCGCGGCGGACGACTTGCCGCTGCTGGCCGCCGCAGCGGCCCAACAGTGGACCGGCTCGTTCAATCCTCGTAAAGTGACAGAGCAGGACCTGTTGTCGCTGTACGAGGCGGCATACTGATTCGTGACCATGGCGTCCCGCGGGATGACCCACGTTGAGCACCATTGCCGGTTTGTCGTTCCCCCTGCGGATGGCTGGCCATACCGCGAGGACCGTCACCGGTCCGCACGGTCAGCGCCGAGTCGCCCTCCGGGAAAACTCGGGGCCATCCTCCTGTGGATGCTGGTGATGGGCGGGATGGGGGCGTCCGGGTGGGCGAGCCCGGCAGCGGGGGCCCGCCCGGACTGGCCCGTGTTTCGGGGGGATGCGGCCGGCAGCGGTGTGGCCACCAGCGAGCTGCCCCCGCGGCTCGAACTGCTCTGGCAGTTCCAGGCCAAGGACACTTTGTTCGCGGCCACCGCCGTGATCAGCCAGGGCGTGGTCTATGTGGGTGACGCCGACCGCCAGTTCTATGCCCTCGACCTGGCCAACGGCAAGCCGCGGTGGTCGTTCGCGTCCGAGATCGGTTTCACCGCTGCCGCCGCCGTGGGAGAGGGCCGTGTCTTTGTAGGGGACAGCGATGGCGTGTTTTATTGTCTCCGCGCCAGCGATGGCCAGCTGGTCTGGAAACACGAGACGGCCGCCGAGATCAACAGCAGCCCGAATTTTTACCAGGCCAGCGTGCTGGTCGGGTCCCAGGACGGCAGCCTCTATCGCTTTGCGACGGCCGACGGGACAGTGATCTGGAAATACACCATCGAGGCCAGCGGTGGCATCCAGGGTTCGCCCACGCTGGCGGAAGCTCGAGCGTTCGTGTGCGGTTGCGATGGCAAGCTGCACGTGATCGACGTGGCCGAGGGCAAATCGCTGGCAACCTTGGACATCGGCAGTCCCACGCTGGCCACGGCCGCCATCGGTGGCGAGCACGTTTTCTTCGGGACGGAGGGGGCGCGGGTGTTGAGCGTTGCTTGGCGGCAGCCGAAACTGGTTTGGGCTTACGAACATCCCCTGCGGAAGTTGGCTTATCGTTCCAGCCCGGCAGTCCGCGGGGAAGTGGTGGTGATCGGGGGCCGCCATAAACAGGTGGAAGCCTTGCGGGCGGCCAGTGGCGAGCGGCTGTGGTCGTTCCCCACCCGCGGTCGGGTCGATTCGTCGCCGGTCATCGTTGGCCACCGCGTCTTCTTCGGTTCCGCCGACGGACGGCTGTATGCCCTCGACCTGGCCCGCGGCGAGGAAATCTGGAACTATGACGCCGGCGGCGGCTTTACCGCCTCCCCCGCCGTCGCCGCCGGACGCCTCGTGATCGGCAACGACGACGGCACACTATATTGTTTTGGAGCCAAGAATGAGGAGTGAGTGGTGAAGAGTGAATGGTGAATGGTGAATGGTGAA
>CAYFZZ010000134.1:0-4514 GCA_964347545.1 uncultured Planctomycetaceae bacterium
ACCCCCCCACGACCTCTCGACCAGCCGCCGCCCCCCGTGGGGCAATCCCCACGTCGCCAGCGGACCCCTGTATTCGATTTCCTGACCGGTCCCGGCGCGCCGGGACCGCTCACTGCCCACTGGCCCCTGCCATGGATTTCATCTCGGCCCCCAACAGGCAGATGTCCCCGCTGTCCTCCCTGTAGGCGGGCTCTGTGAGCCCGCATTCCCCGGCCTCAAAGAGGCCAGCTACAGGCCCGCAATAAGCAGTTGTCCCCACTGGCGGACCCGAAGAAGTAGCATGTGCCCCGTTGCGAGGGCCCTGGGCCCTTGCTGAGGCCAGCCCATGGCGTGTCCCGCGATGGACGATTTAGAAGAACTCCACTTGCCCGCGCATCTCCTCTGGCTCGAGACAGTCGCTGAGAAAGTGCAGGAACCGGACAATTTCGCCGATGGATTGTTCGCCCTGGCGGCGCGTAGACGATTCCAGCGTGCTCGGCTCCCGCCTGGTGATGGCGGAGGAAGTCCTGGTCTTGCGTAAAGATAACCCGACTTTCAGCCAGGGCAAATGCGATGTGGTCCCGGTCAGAAGCCCCGATTCACTCCGCGTCCGTCGCGGTCGTGACATCGACGCCTCGCAAGCGCAGTCCATGCGCGATTGCATGATCCACGTTCTCGTCAAGATGAAACGTGATCACGGCCCGTTTCTGTGCCAGTTAGCTTCCGTGTCAGGGGACCGGGACCATGGGCGTCCTTCAACTGCTGGACGAACTCGTCTGCGTCCTTCATTTGCTGGTCGATTTCCTGCTTGTGGTCCCAGTAATAAGCCAGGGCGGCGTGGACATCGGCGAGCGTAATGTGCGGAAAAGCCGCTACAATCTCGTCGGGCGTCTTGCCTTGTCGCTCGCTCAGCACATACACATCCCACACGCGGATGCCGGTGCCCGCGATGCACGGTTTGCCCGTTGTCTGGTCGGTCTGGATGTGTGCTGGCGACATAGAAAAGCTTTCCCTTGTACTATACCACGAGCCAATCGACCGCGCCTATCTCGCGTTGTGCACATCGGGACCTCGATGACCGTACGGGAACCCCCGGGGACAACGTGCGGGAACCCCCGGGGACAACGGATTTTGCGGGGGTAGGACCCCCGGGGACAACGGACTTTAACGACCCTACTGTAGCCGGCCTCTGTGAGGCCGGAGCATGCGCCTGTAGCCGGCCTCTGCGAGGCCGGAACCTGCGGGCTCGCAGAGCCCGCCTACAGGAGGCCGGGACATGCGGGCTCGCAGAGCCCGCCTACAGGTTTCTTGAGGCCCGTGTGCCAGCCCCGCCGCCGCCCCCGCGAAAGGCAGTTGTCCCCGCTGTCCTCCCTGGGAGATCACGGCTCGATCCACCAGGTCAAGCTCGATGGCCAGGGCAGGGGGGCGGAGCGGCGGGGAGTAGCGGGGGGGCGGCCGGGGGGAAGTGCCGACGCGGCCGGACGCCCGGGCGGTTACTCGTCCAAGTCAACCTGCAGGATTTCGAACTTCATTGTGCCGGCCGGCACGTCGATCTCGACCTTTTCGCCGATTTTTTTTCCCAGCAGGCCCTGCGCCAGGGGGCTGGTGACCAGGATCCGGCCGTTGTCGTAGTCCTCTTCCCCGGCCCCCACCAGGACAAAGACCTCCTCGTCGCCAAAATCGAGATCCTTGACCACCACCTTCGCGCCGAAGGTGACTTCGCCCTTGGGCAAGGTCGAGGGGTCGATGATGTTGCCCCGAGCGATCTTGTCTTTGAGCAGGTTAATCTTGGCCTGCAGCAAACCCTGCGACTCGCGAGCCCCATGGTATTCGGCATTTTCGCTCAAATCCCCCTCCGCCCGAGCGGCCGCGATCCGGTTCTCGATCTTGGGCATCTCGTCGTGCTGCAGACGGTCCAGTTCGGCGCACAGCTTGTTGTACCCGGTTCGCGTCATGGGGATGCGGTCAGCCATGGATCGACTCCAATCAAGCGCAAAAATAAATTCCCTCGGTCGGGAACGTCCTGGAGATTCTCGGGGATTCCGGAACCGCCGTAAAGCCCAGTTTAATCGGTTTCCCCGGGCACGCAACCTGCAGGCCTGACGCGGGTCGGCAGGTGGGGTAGAATCGTCGCACGATGAATGGGGAAAGTGCACAACGGCTGCAGTGGGGAGTGCTGGGGACCGGCATGATCGCTCGGCAGCTGGCGGCTCAGGTGCCCCAGGCGACCCGCGCCGGCCTGCAGGCGGTCGGTTCCCGGTCGCCCGAACGGTCCCACCAGTTTGGCCAACAGTATGGCTGTACGTCCTACGGCAGCTATGAAGCGGTGCTTTCGGACCCTGCGGTGGATGCCGTCTACGTGGCTCTGCCCAATAGCCTGCATCACAGCTGGACCAAGCGAGCCTTGGAGGCCGGCAAGCACGTGTTGTGCGAAAAACCGCTGGCCGTCAACGCGACTCAGGCCGAGGACATGTTCGCCACGGCCCGCCGCGCCGATCGCATCCTGATGGAAGCCTTCATGTACCGCTGCCTGCCGCGCGTGCAGAAGGCCATCGATCTGGTCCACCAGGGGAGCGTGGGAACCGTGAAATTGATCCGCAGCCATTTCTGCTTTCAACGCCCCGCCGCTCGGGACGACACCCGGTATCAAGCAGGCGGGGGGGCTCTCATGGATGTGGGCTGTTATCCGGTGAATTTTTGCCGAGCCCTGGTGGGGTCCGAGCCGCTGGCGGCCCAGGCCTGGGGACACCTCCACGAATTCGGCGTGGATGACTACGCCGTGGGAATGCTGAGGTTCACCGACGACGTGCTGGCGACGTTTTCCTGTGGGATGACGGTCGCCAGCGACTGGTCCACCGTCGTGGCCGGCACGGAAGGGTACCTGGTCATCGACAACGCCTGGCTGGGCGAGGGACCGCTGGTCCTAGTCCGCCAGGGGCAGTCAGACAAAATGGAGGTGCCGTCGCCGGCCGGACCCTACGCCCTGGAACTGGACCACTTCGCCGAGGTGGTCCACGACGGCGCGCCGCCCGTCGTCAGCCAGGAGGATTCCCTGGGTAACATCCGAGTGCTGGACCAACTGCGGCGGCAGATTGGCGTGCCCGTGTAAGGCCGCCGGCAAAAGAGATCGCCGCTGGCCGCCCGCATCTCCCCGGCGGCCGCCGGCAGAGTTAGGATCCGAGCTCGATCGAGCGAACTCACCACCGCAGGTGCCTCTGATGCTCTCCACCCTCTTGCCGATCTTCGTCAACGTCATCGCCCCGATCCTGCTGTTGATCGCCCTGGGGGGCCTGGTCCATCGGCAATTTCGCATGGACGTCGAAGCCCTCAACCGGCTGGCGGTCTACGTCCTGGTCCCCGCTTTTCTGTTCGTGAAGGTCTACGAGAGCCGGTTGTCCCTGACCGACCTGGGCGTGATCACCTATGGCGTGCTGGTGCCCGTATTCACCCTGGGCCTGCTCCTGTATTTGTTGTTTCGGGCCCTGAGCACCCCCGGGCGCGACATCGCGGTGCTGTTGGTCAGCGGGCTGGTGTTCAATGCGGGGAACTTCGGGTTGCCGGTGGCCGAGCTGTTTTACGAGCGGCTGGGGGTGGTCTTTCCCGGCATGCAGTCCCCCAGCGACGGCGCGGCGGTGCAAGCGATCATCATCATGATCAGCAACCTTAGCGTGTGGTTCTTCGGGTACGGCGTGATCCGGCTGGGACAGGGCCACGGCCTCCGCGGAACCCTGGGCTTCTTCCGCCTGCCCATGATTTATGTCCTGGTCGCCGCCTTCGTCTTTCGGCAGTCCGAGATCACCCTTCCCGGGGCCGTATACGCCCCCCTCCAGATGCTGGCCGCCGCCACCGTCCCCATCATGCTGTTGACCCTCGGCGCCCAGCTCAGCGAGACCACCCAGAGCCCCCCCTGGCGGCTGGTGGGCCCCGTGCTGGTGATCAAACTGCTGCTCCTGCCGGCAGCGACCGCCGGGGGCGTGTGGTGGTTCGGGCTGTGGCCCTGGCCCGGCGCTCAACTGATCATTGCCGCCGCGGCCCCCACGGCCGTGAATGTGATGGTGCTGTCCATCCAGCTGGACGGCGACGCCCACACGGCGGCCAGTTGCGTGTTCTGGACCACGCTGGCCGCGGCCGTCACCGTGACCTGCGTTTTGGCCCTGGTCCAGCACGCCGCCACCGGCGGCTAACCGCCCCCCCGCCCCCAAAAAAGGACAGGCGCCCCTAAAAAAGGACAGGCATGATCCGGGGTCGGTCGGCCCGTCACCTCCAGGCGACCTTTGCCTCAGCGCCCGGTCGCAACAGCTTGCTGTGCCGCCACATAGGGCCAGAGCCTGGTGGTGGGGACCCCCTCCGGCCCGACCCACAACCGCCTTGCTACGGGGCTAACTTTCTGATCAAGACCAATGCATGCACACTCTTTAATGCAACTCGCCCCGAGTTATGCCTGTCCTTTTTTGAGGCGGCGCGGGTTATGCCTGACCTTTTATGAGAGTGGGGGGGCGGGTCAGGCATCGGTTTTGGGGGGGATGACTTCGCCG
>CAYFZZ010000135.1:0-5811 GCA_964347545.1 uncultured Planctomycetaceae bacterium
GGCCAGGTTCGACTGCGGTGCGGTGGGTCAAGTTACCGTCAGCGATTGTTGCTGCGGCTCGGGGCTGGGCACCGGCTGAATCTGCGCGGCCAGCCCGCCGCCCAATTCCTCCAGTCTCCAGCGCGTCTCGGGATCGGGGGTGTCCCGGGCCACCGATGTGACAGCGTTCATCAGGGAAAAAAGAGAACGGTTCCGGCTGGCATGAAAACGCTGCTCGATGACGTCCAGCAGCTGCCTGCCGGTCGACTCCCGCATGCGTTGCAGCCACGGCAGGATGGTCAGGGCCAGGTCGACGATGATTTCCTGGGCCGCGCGCATGTTGGAGGCCGAGGCGTACAGCACCTCCGGCCGGGCACATTCCACAATCTGGTGACGCACTTCTTCGACGATCTGACCGCTGTCGTAAGGCGTGACCTCCTCGTCGGTTCGCGAAATTTGACGAGTCCCCGTAATCTGCGCCATGATGGCACCGTTGCGGCACACCTGCCGGAAAACGTACGGATGAACCACAACATCCTGGCCATGCGTTCGGAGGGCGACGCCGCCCTGGACAAGGTCGCGGCGGCCCACTTCCTGTTGAGGCGGTAGCAGCGATCGCAGAAACCAATGTTCTCCCTGGTGAAATACGCCCGTAACCTTGCCTCCCAAGGACACGATCTGGCTGCGGAACGTGTCGTGAATCTCTTGCGTCGTCGGTAACCAGGCCATGCCAGTACTCCTTTTTTCTGTTGCCCTTTTCTGAAGCCCTTTTCTGATCCCGCTTCTCGTCGCTCGCTGGCGAAACACGCACACGTCCTCCACCACACGAAGGCCCCACCACACGAAGGACAGTCGCGACAATTCTAGGCAGCTGTCGGCGGAGGGCAAATTTTTTTTGGGCGGCGGTTTTTTCGCCCGCTGGCTTCCCTGGGGCTGGAGAGACGAAGAACAGGTCGACCACCGTGCATGCGCTCGGCCCCAGCGAGGATCAAGCGCCGGTCGGGGGCCGCGTTGGTCGAAAGTGAGGTTGGTCGAAAGTGACGATGTGTCCAGGGTTTACCACCACGGGCGGGCGAACGCCGCGGCAGGCGTGTCCGGGGCCATGCCCGGCATCGCGAAAAATCGAGGCAAGGATCGGGGCAGACATTTTTATACGCAAGGCGCGCGCATTTTTGAACAAGAGGTAACCGAGCGAACAGAGCATGGTCACGGCCGCCGTTGGCTCTGTTTTGTCCTGTTCCCTATCCGGAGGTTTGGGTTGCGGCCAGCGGCTGCTTCTTGCTCTTCGTTCCACAAGGTGTGGGTCAGCTCGGTCAGGTCTGGCCCTGGCAGAGCCGGTCCTGACCCTGGCAGAGCCGCTCTTTTTCGCTTTTTTTAGGGCAAAAAACACGTCTTGAACCGCATTTCGGAAGGGAGTACTCTTCGCAGAAATTCTGGACCTTTGGCTGGAAAGGATGGGGTGTGCGTGTCTTTCCCTTTGTATTGAGCTATCCGCGGAGCGGCATGAACTGGCTGCGCCATTGTGTCGAGACGATGAGCGGATTGAAGACGCCGGGCCCGGATCACGGGTTGATCGAGGGGCAGGAATTTGCGTTTTGTCGATTGCACTACGTCAATCTGGGAGCCAAGACGCACAAGGTTACTCCGCGTAACAACCATTGGGACGGGCTCTGCCTGCTGCTGCGCAACTATTGCGAGAATTATGTGCGCACACCTCGCTGGACCTATACCTCCCTACGCTCGCGAAAATTTCGCTTCTACGCCACCAATATTCTGTTCTTCGAGCGTTACGAGGGTCCCAAATTGCTTGTCCGCTACGAGGACCATATTGGCGGATTCGAAGAATCGATGCGGTTCATGACCTGGGCCGGCGTCCCCTACACGCCGCTGGACCCCTCGCAATACGAGGTAGAGGCAGCGAAATCCAAACAGTGGTATCGGCAGGACAAAACGCAATACTATCGGCGGACACCCAATCGCGAGATTACCGACCGAGTGCGTCAAGACTCCAAACAAACTTTGCTGAGGATCCTGGGACCGCAGCTGTTCGACAAATATCTGGGCGTCTACGAACACCCTCAGGAATCGCGGAACCGCGCGGCCTGAGGATTGCGGTCAAGTTGCCGAGCAGCCCAAAGCGAGGGACCCGCAGTGGGCGCATGCGGTCGTTTGATCCGGCTGAGCGTCGGCGGGGCGCCGGACCAGCGTTCTGCGGAGGGATGGCTGGGGGGCCTTTAGAGGCCGTGCCACGAGCTGCGACTGTAGCCGAATTGGGCGAAGTCTTCGCGATAGATCTGGTAAACCCGATCGGCCAGCTCGGGATTGTATGCCGGCTGTTGCAGTTGGCGACTTGCATTCCGTGGCTTTTGCAACCGTTGGGCAACCCACGCCTCTGACAAACCGAGGCGTGTCAGAATCCTGGTCATGCCCTGGGCAAAATCTGTTTCCATCCGATAGACATGGTCATAGTCGATCAAGTCGGTTGCCAATACCGTGCGTTGGGCATCCCAATGCTGGTTGCGCCGACCCTCTCGTTGCGATTCGACATATTGGACGAACGTTGCGAAGGGTACCGCGCTGCCCGACACGGCACCGGCAAGCTGGTGCCGCTGGGCAAAGCGACGGATCTGCGGCAGCTCGGCGCGCATACTTCGGATCGCTGACTCGCCATTTTCGTCCAGCACAAACTTGTTCTTCCAGGCGGACAGCAGACGGGCGTACGGATTGCGCACAAAACAATGGAACTCATAGCGCTGGGGATGCAGAAGCAGGTCAAGATAATCGGCCAGCGGGGCTGACAAATGGCGGCGGCTATCGCGAATCGGCCACAGTCGGCCCAGCCTGGGCGCCGTGCCGACCGCCTGCAGGCCTTCCAGCAGTATCTGGCGAAACGTTGTGGTCCCAACTTTGGGATTCAGGAAGACCGCCAGTTCCAGATCCCGGCGAATGTAAAGCTTGTAGGGGCTGAAATGTGGCCGGGAAACGATCGGCAGGGCTCCCATCCACGATCGGTGGTCAGAACGTTGGGCTGTGGTTTGTTGAATCATGTTTTACCTCTTCCAGCCAACCGCCCCTTTCGACCGTCATGCCAAACAGGAGATGCGGGCATAGGGGTCACGACCGATGAAAAGCCTGCCTCCCGGCATCCCGGTGGGTGGGTACCTGGTCTTCAGGCGGCCTTCCGTTGGCACTGGTCGCATCCGCCTGCAGACGGCACTTTCCTTACGCCGCGCGACGCGTCAGGGGCGCTTCGGCTGACCCATCTACGTCGCCGTAGCCGAGTGCTCGATTGAGCTCCTGGACCTCGGCCTGGGCTTCATACATCTCCAACACCGTGCGGTTTGACCACCATTCGGACTGCTTCGTCGAATCGATCGCGCCTCGGCTAACACTGCGAATCAAGCGGGGGTTCGTCCACAATCCAAGGCGATCGTCCGTGTGCGAACATTGATCGTACTGCAACATCGAATGTTCGAACTTGTGGCCCAAAAATTCGGTAATCCGGGTCATCGTCAGCTCGGGAATCGCCAGGAAGTCTTCAAAACGGACGGACAAACAGCGGGCCGGAAACGCCCGCTGACAGGCCAGCATCTGGCGCGAGGCTTCCAGCCATACTCGAAATCCACGTTCTGGTTTGCGTCCCAGAGTGGAAACAAAGGAATGACACACGGCACGAGCGTCTCGATGTAACAAGAGATATTTGGCCGGTTGGCCCGCATACAGTCGCTCGATGCCGGCCGAATAAACCGCGTGACGCGGATCCTTGATGACTAACGTTTCTTTCCCCTCTGCCTGCAAAATCTTGGCGGCCATTTGGTCCAGGTGCTGGCGAGCCCGACGTCGCAGGGCGAGCCGCAGCCCCGGACGCGGAATCGAGACGTCGTAGTAGTTGCAGATCTTGCGCATGCTAGCAATGCTCTTGGGCAGCTTCCAGCATGTCCGCACGAGGTACGGAACACAGATTTCACACGGGCTGGAGATCTTGGAATGCGAGTCCAGCACGCGGGTGATCAAGGTCGAACCGGAGCGCGGCGAGCTGAGCAAGAAGCACGGCAACGGACGAGACGCGACGTCGAGCATTCAAGAATCCAGGATGATGAGCGCGTACGCATGAACCGAGAAAGGGTTCTTTAATCCCTAAAGTCGGCATAATGCCCCCAGGATCTTCATGGGGTTTCCGATCGAGTGCGCGCACTAGTAGCAGAGCCGACAGCGATGGCTGACGACCAGCAGCCATCCGCTGACCTAAGATGGATTCACGATCCGTCCCAGCATGGATCAGCGAAAAAATGCCGGACGGACCAAGACCCGGGTTCGGCAGACCGTGGCGGGGCCACGGGTGGCCGCGGGGTTGATGATGGGGTGCGAGATACCTGCAGGAATCCGGCATCGGCAAGCGACCACATCGCTCTTTTCCGCCTCGCCGGTTCGTGTAAGAATGCCGAGGTTTATGGGGTGGTGCAGCGAGCCCAGGGAGGCGTGGCCAAATTGAAGGCAGGAGTCGACCTTTTCGTTTATCTGGCCGTCAGGTTGACCGTCGCGGTGATCCAGGCGCTGCGGCTGGAAACTTGCCAGCGAATCTCGGGCCCGGTGGCTTACCTGGCTGCCGACGTGTTGCGGATTCGTCATTCCGTCGTGCAGGAAAATCTACGGCACGTGTTTCCGCAACTGGATGCGTGCCAGCGTCGCCTGCTCGCTCGGCGCCAATTCCAACATCTGATCCTGATGGTCGTGGAAATCGCTCATGCTCAGCGAAAAATTCATTTAACCAACTGGCGAACTCATGTGCGATTTCACAACAAGCAGGCCATGGTCCGCCAGCTGCTGAGCAAACGGCCCACCATCCTGGTCTCTGGGCACTTCGGTAGTTTCGAGGTGGGCGGCCAGGTCGTGGGTCTGTTTGGTTTTCCCACCTTCACCATCGCTCGCCCCCTGGACAATCCGTGGCTGGACCGATTCCTGAACTCCTTTCGCGGCTCGAACGGCCAGTTGGTGCTGGCCAAGCGCGGCAGTGCGGATCGCATTGATCAGTTGCTGGCCCAGGGTGGATCGCTGGTGGTCTTGGCGGACCAGGCGGCCGGGCCGAACAACTACTGGGTCCATTTTTTTGGCCGCCCCGCCTCGACCCACAAGGCCATCGCCCTGTTCGCGCTGGCCCACGAGGCCCCGGTGATGGTGACCTACACGCGACGGGTCGGTGCCGCGTTGCAGTTGGAAGTTGGCTGTGAGGCGATCGCCGATCCCCGCGGCGGCAACGCAGAAACGTCCGACATGCGTCAGTTGACCGAGTGGTTTACCCGTCGTCTGGAAGCCCTGATCCTCCGCGATCCGGACCAATACTGGTGGCTGCATCGCCGCTGGAAAGATTATCGAGACAGGCTGCACAAGTTCAGAAACCGCAAGCAAGCGGCGTAAGCCTGCCCACGACGCTGGGACAGCGCCATGACCTGAGCCAACGCAGGACGGGTTTGGGGCCGTGAAATTTGGATTTCGGTAACACCCCAGCCGATTGTAGGCACCGGTTGTGACCGCCCCCATCGCGTTGCGTGTTCCGCCCCACCACGCTCGGCCCACATGGTCCCGGGGAAGTCTTACGCCTCTCTTTATTCAGCGCGTTCACGCCACGGGGTCGGGAGTCTTTTTCGAAAAAAAATCCGCCCCACGCAGGCCGACCATCGATTCGAAAAAGACTCCCGACCGGCTCTGTAGAAAACCCCTCTTAGAGGATATCGTCTGCCTGTCACTCGTGCTCAGCAAAGCGGTGCTCGTGCTCGTAATCGTAATCGAGCGGACGATGAGGCACGAACAGGGTGGCGATTACGAGTACGAGCA
>CAYFZZ010000136.1:0-15503 GCA_964347545.1 uncultured Planctomycetaceae bacterium
TGTGGCAGGTATTCTCCCCAACTCAACCGCGGAGCGGTTGCAGCGATTAGCCGGAGGTAAGCGCAGCGCCACCTCCGGAAACGCGGCCCCCCCAAAAAATGCATCCCGAAGGGATGCCAGCTAGACGAGCGGCGGGCTGCGAGTTTCGGGGCTCGGGATGCGGGTTGCGGGTTGCGGGTCCCAATCCCGGCGCGCCGAAACTAGCCGCTGGTCTGTTTTGGGGACGGTGATTCTGGGGCCACCGGCGGCTAGCGCCTTGCCGCTCACCCCTCACCCCTCACCACTCACTACTCACTCCTCACCACTGCCCCCCCTCTTCAAAACAGCTGCCCCAGCTCGGGGGGCGCTTCAAAGGCGTGGGGAAAATGTTCCAGGCGGGGTTTTTTCTGGCCGGCCGGCCAGGTGACGGCCACGACGTCAAAGCGAGCGGGGTATTCCAGGAGGCCGTGCCGCTTGAGATAACCCAGCGCCAAACGGCTCAACCGCCGCTGCTTCTCCTCGTCCACCGCCTCGGCCGGGTGGCCCGCCAGGTGGCTGCCCCGCGTTTTGACCTCGACAAATACGACGGTCGGCCCTCGACGATCCCGCAGGTCGACGGCCACGATATCCAGTTCGCCCGTCCCGTCCCGCTGGCCCCGGCCGACGATTTTGTAGCCCAGCCGCTTCAGCAGTCGCGCGGCCGCCGCCTCCCCCCGCTCTCCCAGCGTTTGCGTCCGTCTACGCCATGGCAGCCAGGAGTCCTGCATGGTGGCAGACCATCACGGCTCTTGTTTGGCACCCCGTTCGGTGCGGCGTTCCTTCAGCCTCACCGCCTTGCCGACCCGATCACGGAGGTAATACAGCTTGGCGCGCCGCACCACCCCGCTCCGCTTGACTTCCACCTTGGCAATCCGGGGGGAATGCAGGGGAAACTTCCGTTCCACCCCCTCGCCCTGCACGATCCGCCGCACGGTGAACATTTCCCCCGTCCCCGCACCGCTCCGGGCGATCACCGTCCCGTTGAAAATCTGGATCCGCTCCTTGTCCCCCTCCATGATGCGGGTGTGCACGTCGACCGTGTCCCCGATCTCGAACTGGGGCGGTTCGGCTTGCAAGCTGGCTTGTTCCACTTTTTCCAAAATTTCCCTACTCATCACGAACCTCACCTTGTTTGTACCGGATCTTGTTTGTCCCGGATAAAGGGTGGCTCCCGCCGGCAGACCGCCCCGCTCAGCCATCCTCACCTTGTTTCTGCTCGTCCCACAAGTCGGCTCGCCGCCGGCGGGTCCGAGCGACACTTTCACTGCGTCGCCAGGCGGCGATTTGCTGATGATCCCCGCTCAACAACACCTCCGGCACGCGATGGCCCCGGTACTCGCGAGGACGCGTGTACTGAGCCCCCTCCAGCAGATGCCCCTTGGCGGGCGAAAACGAATCCGACTCCGCACTCTGTTCATCTCCCAACACCCCCGGAATCAGCCGCACCACGGCGTCGATGACCACCATGGCCGCGACTTCTCCGCCGTTGAGCACATAATCTCCCACGGAAATCTCTTCCGGATCGAGGATGTTCCGGATGCGTTCGTCAAAACCCTCGTACCGCCCACACAATAAAATCAACCGTTTTTGTTGAGCCAGCTGGGCGACCAGGGTTTGATCCAATCGCTGGCCCTGGGGGGTCAGCATGACCAGGTGCCCTGGTGGCTGGGTGGCCTTCTGAACGGTTTCCACACATTCCACGACCGGTTCGACTTTCAGGACCATGCCGGGTCCGCCCCCGTACGGCCGGTCGTCTACCGATTTGTGTTTATCTTTCGCCCAATCCCGGATGTTGTGACACGTGATGCTGACCAATCCCCGCTCAATCGCCCGCTTCAACACGCTCTGACTCAGGTAACCGCCAAACATTTCCGGGAACAGCGTCAGCACATCGCAGCGCATCGGCAATCACCCGCTCGACTCGGCTTTGCTTTCCTCGCCCGCCGCTTCCTGGGCCGAGCCACTCGCGGGCTCGGCCGCCGGTTCGACAGCCGCCTCCCCCTCCTCACCGCTCGGCGCCTCCCCGCTTGGCGCCTCCCCGCTTGGCGCCTCACCGCTCGGCGCCTCACCGCTCGGCGCCTCCCCGCTCGGCGCCACCTCTGCCGCGACCGGCTCGCTGGGCTGGGCCACCTCACCTTCACCGGCTGCCGCGGCGGGCGGCTCAGCGGCCGGTTCCTCAGCGGCCGGTTGCTCAGCGGCAGTCTTCTCGGCCGCCGGCGGCTCGGGACGATAAGCCGGTTCGCCCAGGTCGCCGATCTCCCGCGGGGCGGCCAGCCGCTGGAGCGCGGCGGCTTGAGCCTCGAGGTGGGTCCCGTTCCGCCCGTACTTCTTGATCAGCACGCGGACTTTTTCGGAGGGCTGAGCCCCCACGCCCAGCCAGTACTCCACCCGCTCGCCATTCAGCTGGCAGCGAGCGTCGGTTTCCGGGATGGACGGATCGTACGTTCCCAGCTCTTCAATCACCCGCCCGTCGCGGGGCGAGCGAGCATCGGTGGCGCAAATGCGAAAAAACGGCCGGTGCTTGCGCCCTAATTTCTTCATGCGAATCTTGACTGCCACTGGATTCTCCCTTACTGGAATCTTCTGGAATACTGTACCCGATTGCCGTGGGGGTGAAGGCCCCGCGGCCTGGTCATGCTTGCCATTACGGCCAAGCTATCTTTATCTGCTCTTCTTCTGCTTTCCTTCTGCTGGGCCTCTTCTCCCCCCGCCCACCATGCCTGATGGACCACGCGCCGTCAACGTCCCCTGCCGGCGGGGGCCTTCCCCCGACGGGTCATCTGCCGTACCCTTCCGCGGCGGCCGTTCATGACTTCTTCTCCGTTCGTGTTTCACGCTTCCGCCGGCGGGCCTCTTTTTCCCGTTGCTTCTTCAGTTTTTGCCGCTCCTTCGAGCTCAAACGTTTGCCGGTCCCGAGTTTTTGTCGAGCCATCTGGGCGGAGGGATCGGCCATCGCCTGCTTCTGCAGTTCGCGAGCCATCCGCATCCGGTCCCGCATCCCCTTGCCGGCCATCTGCTTCATCATGCTGGCCATGCCGTCGAACTGTTTCACCAGGTCGTTGACCTCGTGGGGGGCCACGCCGGCACCCTCGGCAATCCGCCGCCGACGGCTCTGGTCGATGACCTTGGTCGGATGGCGGCGTTCGTCGGGCGTCATCGAGTCGATAATTCCGAACAGGCGTTTCATGTCCTTGTCGACGTCCATCCCGTCCATCATCTCGGCCATTCCGCCGTCCAGGCCGATCATCCCCATCACCTTTTGCATGGGGCCCAAGCGGGTCACCTGCGACAGCTGTTTGCGGAAGTCGTCCAGCGTGAATTCGCCTTTCCGCAGCCGTTCTTCCTGGCGAGCCATCTCGTCCTGGTCCAGCTTGCGTTGAGCCTGTTCGACCAGCGTCAACACGTCGCCCATCCCCAGGATGCGGCCCGCCATGCGGTCCGGATGGAACTCCTCCAAAGCCTCAATCTGCTCGCCCGTGCCAATAAACTTGATCGGGACCCCCGTCACGTGCTTGACCGACAAGGCCGCCCCCCCGCGAGCGTCACCGTCCAGCTTGGTCATGATGCAGCCATCCAGCTCGAGGGCCTCGTTGAAACCCTGAGCGCTGTGGACCGCGTCCTGGCCGGTCATGGCGTCCACCACCAAGTACACCTGATCCGGCTGCACCCGCCGATCGATCTGGGACAACTCGTCCATCAATTCCTGGTCGATCGCCAGCCGCCCGGCGGTGTCCAGGATCAACACATCCACCCCCTCCTGCCGCGCCTGCTCGGCGGCAGCCCGGCAGACCTGGACCGCGTCCTGGCTGGTGCGATCCGAATAGACGGGGACGTCGATCTGCTGGCCCAGCACATGCAGCTGGTCGATAGCCGCCGGCCGCTGCAGGTCGGCCGCACACAGCATTGGCCGCTTGTGCATCTGCTTGACCAACATCGCCAGCTTGGCACAGGTCGTCGTCTTGCCGGACCCTTGCAGGCCGCACAGCATCAAGACGGTCACGCCCGAGCGGAGGTGCAGCGAGTGGTCCACCGGGCCCATCAGCTGGATCAGCTCCTCGTGGACAATCCCCACCACCTGCTGGCTGGGATCCAGCGACTTGAGCACCCGTTCGCCCAAGGCCTGCTGGCTGACACGCTGCATGAAATCCTTGACGACCGCGAGGCTGACGTCGGCCTCCAGGAGGGCTTCGCGGACCTGGCTCAAGCCCTCCCGCATGTTCGACTCGCTCAGCTTCCCCCTGCCGCTCAACGAGCGAAAAGCGGTGGCCAGATTTTGTTGCAAAGCGTCAAACATGGGTGCCGGCCTGCCCCGGGGCGGGAACGAGCTGAGCGGCGGTGGGGGGCACCCCGGGGGGGAGCGCCCACAAGAGTGGTCGCCGCAAGCGGATAAACCCGCAATATACCGCAGGTTACCGCCTGCTGGCAATCCATCCGCCAGGCCCCCGAGGCGGTCCCCACCGCCCCCCCGCGCGGCCCGCCGAGGCCAGTCCTGCAAGGGCGGACAGTCCCCAGGGGCAGTCCCCCAGTCCTGGAGTCCTAGAAAGGCCGAACTCCAGGGGGCCGAACTCCAGGGGGTCGGGAGTCTTTTTCGAACGATCTTCGGCCCTGCAGGGGACCGATTTTTTTCGAAAAAGACTCCCGACCCCTTACCCGCTCACGACTCCCTAACCGCTCAGGGGCACCAGAAATTCTGCCTGGCACTCGGGTTGCGGCTGGCACCAGGACCACCCTGTCGTCCGGGCTGAGCCGGGGTGTCGCAGCAACCTCGCGCCACCCCGCGGAAACAGCGCGTCAGGAGCCGCGTCGGAACAAGTCCTGCAGGCCTTTTTCCAGCCCCTGGTTGATCGCGTCTTCCAACACGCTACCGGCCGCCCCGGTCGCCATCTGGCGGGCAAGGTCCGACAACACCCGCTGGTCCACGCGGGGTTGGCGGATGCTGCCGGTGATCGGAATCTTTAGCGACGTCCCCCGTAAAGACCTCAAGTGCCGCTCACCTTCGACCCAACGGTCCCGAATCGGGATCTGGGCCACCAACTGCAAGGAACCGTCCAGCCCCACCCAGCCCGATGTCCGCAGCAGCACATCCCCCACCTCCAGGGAAAAGCCCTGGTGGTAAACCCGCTGATCGGTGACCGCAAAGGGGACTTGTTGAGCGTCGATGTTCAGGGCCAGGGGGCGGGTGGCGGTCAGGGTCGCCCCCAGCGGCTGGCGGTCGATGAGGGCTTCGATCTGCTGGGCGATTTGCATCAGCGCCTTGGTCAGGGGGCCGGGGCGGATCTGGGCGGCGTGGATCGACAACACGCCCGCCACGTCGCAGTCCGCAGGCGTTGCCACCGGAATCGTGGCTCGCCCCACATCCAGAGAAAACTCCCCCTCGGCCTGCGTCGCGCCGGCCAGCAGCGGGGCCACGTACTGCAGCCAGGACGCGCACACCTGCGGCGTGATCCGCGTGTGATCGACCACCCGGCCCGCCGCCAGCGTCAGCCGCGGCCGCGGACCCGTGGCGTGCAACACCGGAGTCACCTGCAGGCGTCCCCCGTTAAGGGCCGCCTCAATCGGCTGGCACCGGACCACCCCTTCGGCCATCCTCGCTCGGATATCACCCGGGCCGATCTGGATCCCATAGGCCTCGATCTGGTCCCAGGCGGCACCCGCCTCGACATCCAGCCCGGTCCACCACGGGCGACCAGGGGTCGCCGTGGTCACCCCCAGGGGGCCGCGGACGCGGAAAGGATGGGAACCGCGGCCGCGGATCTGCACTTCCCGGTCGGAGGCAGGCAGCCACAGACGGCTGACGGCGGCCAGGTCGTACTGATAGACACCGGCCACGTCCAAGACCGCCCCGTCCGAAACATCCTCGATCCGCCCCTGGACCTCTTCCAGCGTCAAGGCCTGGGACTGGACCTGCAGCCGGCCCAGGGCCAGCCGATCGGCCGCGCGATCGTAGCTGCCCCTGCCCGAAAAGACGATTCGCGGCTCGCTCCAGACCGTGGCCCGGCCGCCCCCCGACGGTCCGCGCAAGACCCCCCGGGGCCGGACAGCCGCCGGCGGTCGCGGGGAGATCCCAGCGGGCGGGGCCTCGGGCCGGGAGGCGGCAAAGTTCTCGATCGTCCCCTCCCACTCGGCCTGAGTGGTGGCCGGATCGCTGGTGGCTCGTAAAGTGGCCGCCAGCCGCCCCGCGTAATGCGTGGCCCCCGGGGACCGGCTGTCCGCCAGGTGGGGTTGCAGACCCGCCAGATCCCCTCGCAGGGTCAGCGTCCCCTGCAGGCTGGGCCGGGTGTGGGCCGAGGGGAGCGTCAGAGAGACCTGGTCGGCCCGCAGGGCCAACGCGCTGGAGTCCAGCGTGGTCAGGTCGGAAGTGACCACCCCCGTCGCCGCTCGCCAAGCGCCGGACGTGACCAGCAGGACCCGCGGCTCGAGGATCTGCACCTGCCCCTTGCGGGCTTGCAGTTCCTCCAGCGTGAGGCGGGCCTCGCGAACGACCACCTGGTCGGCGGCCAGGGCCGCTTGGGCCTCCAGCTGGACACCGCCGGTAACGTCCCAGCCCGCCAGGGGCAGCCAGGCCCCGCCCCGGGGCAACCAGGACTGCAGACGACCCACCAGCCGCACGGATACGGGCCAGGTGGCTCGCCGCAGCGGGGTCGCCACCGGATCACGAATTTGAACAGCCAGCTGATCGCCGGCCGAGTCCAGCCGCAGGCTGGCCTGGTCCAGCCGCAGGAGGCCCTGCGGGCCGGCCAGTCCGGAGGCGTCTGCGGCCAGCGTCAACCGCTCTTCGTGCCATGGCCGCTGCCCCGGCCACTTTAGGTGGAATTGCTGCAGCAGGGCGTGGGCGTTGACGGTGAAGTGGCCCTCCTCGGGGCGGTTCAGCTGCAACCCGGCCTTGACCTGGCCAGCCAGTTGCAAGGGGCCCAAATCGACCAGCTGACGCATCTCACCCGCCAGGCGATCCAGATCGCCTCGCACCGCCACCGTGGCACTCCGCCCAGAACCCTCGGCCTCGACCTTAAAAAAATCCGTCTTGCAGGTCAGACGTCCGCTGCCCGACCCCTGGCTGGGCCGGCGGGCGTCCAGGGTTACCTCCAGGGGGCGGGTCCATTGAAGGGTCCGGCGGCCCGAGAGGGCCTGCAGATCGGCGGTCACCAGGCTGCCCTGCCAGTGGTCCGCCTCCGGTGTCGCGCGGGCGGTTAGCTGGAGGACCACTTCGCCGGCCGTCAGCTGCGTGTCCTGGCGGAGCCGCAGCCAGCGGGGGCGTTGAGCGGCCAGTTGAGCGAGGTTGAGCCGACCTTGGAGGCGGCAGTCGTGTTTGGCCCGCCAGGCGGATTGGCCGCCGGCAAGGATTCCCTCTAAGTCCAGGTCTCCCTGCAGGGTGAAGTGGGCCAGGTCCGAGTCGACCAGGCAGCGGCGGACCAGCAACCGGCCCCCTTCCCAGCGAGCGTCGACCTGGGACCGCAGGCCGGCCAGGCAAAGCGGCTGGGGGGCCTCGTCAGGGCCCATGTCCACAACCCACTGTTGGCCATCGATCGTCCCCCGCACATCCACGCGCGGTGCGGGCCCGGCCAGATCCCACTCCGCCTCGGCCTCGGCCGAACACCGACCGGCAAGGCGAGCCTGGGGTAGCAAGCGGCGCAGCACGGGTCGCCAGGCGGCCAGCGGCACCGCGTGGGACTTCCAGCGAATCCGCCCCCGGGTCCAGCCAGGCTGGCCCGCAACCTCCGACGGGGGGCAGGTCAGCCGGGCTGTTAGGCTGCCGCCGTGGCCGTCCGGCAGCGTGACGCGGCCGGCCAGCGACATGTCCAGCGATGCCTGGGGGGCCCCCAACTGGCAGGTCAGCTGCAGGTCGGCCAGCACGCCCTGCAGCTCCCCCTGCAGATCCTGCAGCTCGACCACGCCTTTTGCCACGTTCAGCGTCAGGTGGTTGGCGGGGCTTGCGCTGGAACGGGGGGTGGTGGAGTCCAGCAGCGGTTGAAGGGCGTCCTCGATATTGCTGCCGTGCGGGCCCAGCCGACAGACCAGGCGGGGCTGGTCGATCTGGATCTGCACGTTCGCGGCCGTGCCCCACAGCAGGTCCAGCAGACGTTGATCGCAGCGGAGGCGGGCCAGCTGGAACACCAGCTGGCCGTCGGCGTCGGTGACCCGCACATCCTGGAGGGCGACCGGAGTCAGCCAGCCCCAGTCGGCCGCGGCAAAGCGGACCTGGCCGGGATACTGCGGCAGGGCCCAGGGGACCAGCTGGTGGCGGAGGGGTGAGCGGCCGACGATTTCCGGAGCGAACCAGACGAGGGCTGCGGTCAGCAGCAGCAGGACCAGGGCCGCTCGCCAGCGGCGGGGCCGTGGGCCAGTTCCTTCTTTGCGGTGGCTGAACATGGGAATATGCGGCGCGGGGCCAGCCCCGCGCCGCCGATGGCCGCGGGAACCCAATCCCCCCACAAAAAAAGGCGGCCCGTTCGCCAGGAACGGGCCGCCTGGGATGACTAGCGTGTGCCTTGGCCCGGAAAGGTCAGAGACACGGCGCTAAGCTTGAACTAGCGGCCACAATCACAGGCCCCACCCGCGGCATGACAGCCGCCACACGGCTTGCAGCACCGCGGCGCCGGGCAGCAAACCTGGACCGGCACCTGCTTGCAGATGACCTTCGGCACGCAGCGGGTCACCGTGTAAGGCACTTTTTCCGTCACACAACGCTTGACGTTGATCGTCTTGGTGTAGGACACCGGTTTGCAAACCGTGTACGGCACTTTCTTGGTGCAGGTCTCTGCCACCATGCGGCAGCAGGTGTAGGGGACCTCCTTGGTGCACGTCTCGGGGACCATCCGGCAAACCTTGTAGGTGCAGGTCTTGCTGCGCGTCTCGGGCACCATCCGGCAGACCTTGTAAGTGCAGGTCCGCGTTTCGGGAACCATCTTGCAGACGCGGTAGCTGCACTGCTTGACCCGCTTCTCGGGCACCATCCGGCAGACCGTATAGTTGCAGGTCCGCGTTTCGGGCACCATCTTGCAGACCCGATAACAGCACTCTTTGGTGCGGACTTCCGGAACCATCCGGCAGACCTTGTAGGTGCAGGTACGGGTTTCGGGGACCATCTTGCAGACCCGATAGCAGCACTGCTTGGTGCGGACTTCCGGAACCATCCGGCAGACCTGGTAGGTGCAGGTCTTCGTTTCGGGGACCATCTTGCAGACCCGATAACAGCACTGCTTGGTGCGGACTTCCGGAACCATCCGGCAGACCTTGTAAGTGCAGGTCCGCGTCCGCGGCTCGCAGACGATGCGACAGCAGGTGTAAGGGATCTCCTTGGTGCACTTCTGGTGCACGTACTTCACGCAGTTGATGGTCTTTTCGTGAACTTCCGGGACCCACACGCGGCGGCAGACCTTGATCGGCGGGCACTGGACCTGGACCTTGCGGCAGGGACCGGGCCGATAGCAGCAGCGGCAGGTGCAGGGATCCCACACCCAGCAGCCGGGGTCCTGGACCACCTTGGTACGCACGGGGCCGGGGCGGCAGGTGACCTTGGTTTCCCAGTGGCCGCCGCAGACCTTGACCGTTTTCGTGTAGGTTACCGGCTTGCAGACCGTGTAACACACCGTGCGGGTCTTGGTCTCGTAGACCGGGCGCCGCACTGTGTAGTGCACCGTCTTGGTCTTGGTCTCCCACACCGGTTTGCAGACCGTGTAGTTGACTTCCTTGGTCCGCGTTTCCCAAACCGGCTTGTGGACCGTATAGCACCGCGTTTTCGTCTCGTAGACCGGCTTGCAGACCGTGTAGTTGATCGTCCGCGTCTTGGTTTCCCAGACCGGCTTGTGGACCGTGTAGGTCCGCGTCTTGGTCTCGTAGACCGGCTTGCAGACCGTATAGCAGACGTCACGGGTGCGTGTTTCCCAGACCGGTTTGCAGACCGTATAGCAACGGGTCTTGGTCTCGTAGACCGGCTTGCAGACCGTGTAATTGATCGTCCGCGTCTTGGTCTCCCAGACCGGCTTGCAGACCGTATAGCTGACCGTGCGGGTCTTTTGCTCGTAGACCGGCTTGTGCACCGTGTACGTGCAGTCCCGATAGCGAGTTTCCCGCTCGTAGCGGACGCAATTGATCGTCTTGGTTTCGCAGACCGGCTTGCTGACCAGCTTGTAGCAGGTGAACTGCCGGGGTTCTTGCACCACGCAGCGGACCGTCTTCATCACCGTGTGACAGGTGGGGCTGACCTTCCCGCAACAGGGCGCACAGCACCGGAGCCGAGCGGCTCCACAATAGCCGGCTTCGGCCATCCGGGCCGAGGCGACAGCCACCACAACCGCCATCAGCGGCATACCCATAAAACGCAACATCGCAATGCCTCCCCTGATCAACTCGTCCTAAACAGGGCGTCTTTTCAGTTCAACTGCGTGAACCAGTACACGCGGATGAACCGGCACATTCCCTGCCAAGCTCACCATTCCGTCCTGCTCACCTAGTCATCCACAGTGCGCTATGCTCTGCCAATTACGTGCTCGTGTGAAAATAGCGCTTCTTGGTAAAGTCTATCGTCAGCTTAGGACAAATGCTTTAGGTAGGGAGAGCAATGAGCATGGATATCTGGCGGCAGCTAGACAGCTTGGAAAGGATTAAGAGGCTGAGCGGAGATTGGGGCTGGTTCGACGTATGACGGATGCGGCACCAGTACCGGTGCTAGCAGCTGGGCCCCCTCTGCGGCCATCGGCCGGCGGGGCCCAATCGGCTGGGGAGGGCGGTCGGGACGGGGCGGGCGGGCGCTGGGCAGGGCGATCGATTTGACTGCCGCCCCCCGGCGACGTAGATACCCAACAAAGGCATACGGGTCTGCCTCGGTCAGGCTGGTCCCGCCAGAAAACCGCGGCCGCGGCGGCCGGCGGGTAAAGCGACCCGGGGCCGGCCGATGCCCCACCACCGACACACTTGGAGAGCGAAGACGATGAAAACGAACATGCGCCAGGCGTTCACGCTGATCGAGATCTTGATCGTGGTCGTGATTATGGCCATTCTGGCCGCCACGATCATTCCTCAGTTCACCGATTCGACGGCGGACGCGGAATTGGCCACCACCGAGTTCAATCTGAACACCCTGCGAGCTCAGATCGAGCTGTACAAGGTCCAGCACGGCGGTGCCGTCCCCGCCTTTGCCAGCGGTGCGATCACCGGCCTGACGACGACCACCACCCACAACAGCAAAGACTTCGGGCCCTACCTGGTGAAGATCCCCACCAACACCATCACCGGCAGTGATGTGGTGGTCGAGGTCACCGGTGCCAACCCGATCGCCGTGACCAACGTCACCGGCTCGAACGGCTGGCTGTATCACTCCGGGACCGGCGAAATCCGGATTGACCACCTTAGCCACTGGGACAAGTAGTCCCCGTCGCGTCCCGGCCCAACCGAGCCCTCGTCCGCACACCGCGGACGAGGGTTTTTTTAGGCGCCGCGCGGGACGTGCCGGCCGGCTGATAGATCGACTGAGACCCATATCAGGGGCCGCTGATGCGGGCCGTTGTTTCGTCCTGCTCGGGGATCTACTATGGGGTTTGAGCCCTGTCCCATGTCGGTCCCGTCCCATGTCGGCCCTGTCTCATGTCGGCCAGTAAACCCAGGCAAGCGGAACAGCCGCCGGTGCCCAAGGCGGTGGTGAATCGGTTGAGCCTCTACTTGCGCGAATTGCAGCATCTGTTGACCCAGCGGCGGGAGACGATCAGTTCGGGAGAACTGGGCAGCCGCCTGGGGTTCAGCGACGCCCAGGTCCGCAAGGACCTGGCCTACTTTGGCCAGTTCGGGTATCCGGGGATCGGTTACCGGTGCGGCGAGCTGGTGCCGGCAATTCGCAAGATCCTGGGGACGCAGTGCGAGTGGCCGGTGGCCCTGGTGGGGATCGGCAACCTGGGCCGCGCCCTGTTGGGCTACAAAGGTTTTGCTCGCCAAGGCTTCCACATCGTGGCCGCTCTGGACAGCGACCCGGCCAAGATCGGCACCCTGGTGGAAGGGATCCAGGTGGCCGACATTGCCGACCTGGTCACGGTCATCCAGCAGAGGCGGGTCCGCTTGGGGATGATCGCGGTCCCCGCCACCGCCGCTCAACAAGTCGCCGACCGGATGGTCGAGGCGGGCGTGGAGGGGATTGTGAATTTTGCGCCGGTCACGATCAGCATCCCCCCCGACGTCAGTTTGATCGGGGTCGATTTGGCGATCGAGCTGGAGCAGATCGCATTCGCCGTTGTGAACCGAGCGGAGTCGCGGTAAGCTGATTCGTATCCTTGCCCGGTGGTGTAATGGTAACACTACGGATTTTGGTTCCGTCATTCCAGGTTCGAGTCCTGGCCGGGTAGCTTCGATTCCCCCCTCCCTTGCCGGCGCGTGGATCGCCATGGTCTTCATGGCTCCCACCGCAGGCCTCATCCTCACCCAGGGATCGGCCAAGCGGCCCCTCCTGCAAAAAGGACAGGCATCACCTGCTTGTGCAGCCTCCAGCGGAAAATAGTGCCTGTCCTTTTCGCTCCTTTTTCGCTCCTCTTTCGCTCCTTGGAGTTTTGGAATCAGATTGAGGGAGGAAATTTCACCCTTTGACGGAACCCCCCATCCGTAGTAAAAACACCAGGTTATGCCTGTACCGATGGACCAATTTGAGAAAAGGCTTTCTGACTCCGGCCTGTTGTCGTCGGATGAAATACGCGCATTGAGGGCGAAGCTTCAACCGCCCCCCACGAGCGGCGAACAACTTGCCGAAGCCCTTGTCCAGCAGCAAAAGCTAACGTCATTTCAGGCCAAGCGGATATTAGACGGCCAACCTGATGGGCTCGTCTTTGACGAGTACGTCATCGTCAGCAAGTTAGGCAGCGGGGGCATGGGTGATGTGTTTACGGCCCGCCACCGACGCATGAAACGGAATGTGGCCATCAAAGCCATTTCGCCCAAGGCGGTTGATTCACCGCAGGCAATACAGCGATTCCATCGGGAAGTCGAAGCGGCAGCACAGCTTAACCATCCAAATATTGTCACTGCCCACGACGCCCGCGAACACAACGGCAGACACTACCTGATTTTGGAATTGGTCGATGGACAAGACCTGTCAACCATCGTCAAAGAACGTGGTGCGCTAACTCTGGAGCAGGCTGTTGATGTAACGCTGCAAACTGCACGCGGCCTCAACTATGCCCATCGGCACGGAATAATTCACCGTGACATTAAGCCCGCCAACCTACTGTTGGATAGCGAAGGCATTGTCAAAATCTTGGATATGGGCTTGGCCCGCATTCAACCAAATGCCGAAGCCGGTAACGAAGCCACCGAACAACTCGACCTGACCAACTCCGGCCAGGTGATGGGCACCGCTGACTATATGGCCCCCGAACAGGCCGCGAACACGAAGAACGCTGACGAGCGTAGTGACATTTATTCGTTGGGCTCTACTTTCTACTGGTTGCTGACGGGCAAGCCGCCATACGAAGGTGATACAGTTGTCGAAAAGATTTTGGCCCACACGACAAAGCCGATTCCTACTCTGCAAGCTTCTCGTTCTGTCCCTCATGAGTTGGAGGCGGTCTATCAACGAATGATGGCCAAGCGGCCCGAAGACCGGCAACAGTCGATGGCCGAAGTGATTGAGCAGTTGGAGGCTGCCGTTGCCGTTGCCAGTGCCGTCAGCACGGATGCCTCGATGAGCGCAACAGCGCTGTGGCCGAATTCCCCCGTAGACCCAAAACCAGAGCGGCTATCCTTTTCTGCTTCCGAATTGGAGACGCAGCGTACCGTTCAGTCCGGCGAACGAACACTTGATTCAGATAGGGTAGCCCCAGCTAGGCAAGGAAAGCGCCGGACGCTGCTGATTGCGGTCGGTGGTGTCGCCGTGCTTTTGCTGTTGGCTCTTTTGTTTTCGGCTCGAACGTGGCTAGGTGGAAGCACCGCAGCCACCAACGTCAACCGCGCCCTCTCGGATGAGGAGATCCAGGCTCTGGCGGAGCGGACGGTCGTGCAAGAACTGACAACTGGTAACATAAGCCCAACCAGCTCAGATTTCGTTCAAGAAGCTCTGGCAACTCCCTGGTCCCCTTCAGACTTGGGTTCGGATTTGGTCGCTTGGTATGATGCCGATGATATCAGTACCTTGTTTCAGAACTCAGGAGGAACGACCCCCGTTACCAGCAATGGCCAGAACGTCGGCCGCTGGGAAGACAAGAGCGGCAGAGGCAATCATCTCCAAGTAGTCAGTTCCTACCCAACCTATGGTGCGACGGGGAACATCGGAGGAAGTGGAAAACCAATTGTGCTGTTCAGCGATGATCAATTGCGAAAAACTAGTGGTGTGGCGATTGGAAATAATGCTAATGTTTTTGTCATTTTTGGTGTCTTCAAGGTAACATCCAATACCCATTGGGATAGCTGGGTTGGGTTTGGTACCAAATATGTCCTCTTTATCACCAGCGACGCGAATGAACCCGCACGACATACGGGCGGGATGGAATTTGCGTATGATGGTGGGTATGGTTCTTCCTCGACCATCAACGAGGTAGGAGGCGCAGCCTATCTCCTTGGGGCAACTGTTGCTCATACTAATCCAGACACCTTCACAATTTATAAGAATGGTGCTTTAGAAAATAGTGCCGTTGCGACACTGCAAACAACTCCTCCCGCAGGAGCCCCGTCAGATCTTAGGCTGGGCTTCATTAACCCTGGAATTCGGGACCCTAATGGGGAAATGGGCGAGGTTCTTATCCTTAACCTAGGAGCAGGATCACTCTCTACCAGTGATCGGCAGAAGATCGAGGGCTACTTAGCCCATAAATGGTGGGGCTCTGGGGCTGCCAACACCTTGCCTAGGAGTCATCCCTACAAAGACACTGCTCCGGTACAGTAGTCCGATCGAATGGCAAACAGGACAGGCATCATCTGCTCGCATCAGCCTCCAGCAATGAATGGTGCCTGTCCCTTTTCGCTCCCGGAACCGCGAAGCGGTGGCATGCACTAGCCTGGGACGCCAGTCCCAGGAAAGCGCCCCACAGAAAAACCGAGCCGCAACGCGGCGCCATGTGCCCGCCTGGGGCGCCAGCCCCAGGCAAACAGCACCACATAAAAACCGGGCCTCGGCCCGTCCCCCGCACCTCGAACCCCGCAACCCGCACCCCACCAACGGGTCACGCCCCTTTGGGGCTGGGATTTTTTCTCCATGTCCTCCCCAGGCCTGCGGCCTGGGCTATCGAGTCTCGCCCCTTCGGGGCGAAAACCCCAGACGGCAACGCGCCGCGACGCGACAGGCCCGGGCACAGCCCTGCGCAAAACCCGCATCCCCCATCGCGAAGCCCGCATCGCGCATCCCACAT
The DNA here is from genome assembly GCA_964347545.1 of uncultured Planctomycetaceae bacterium. Taxonomy (GTDB): domain Bacteria; phylum Planctomycetota; class Planctomycetia; order Pirellulales; family UBA7805; genus CS4-C045. The sequence continues at coordinate 15,336 of CAYFZZ010000136.1, forward strand.
CCCGAACCCCGCATCCCGAACCCCCCATCCCGAAGCCCGCATCGCGCATCGCGCAACCCGCACGGCTGGCATCCCTTCGGGATGCATTTTTTGGGGGGCCGCGTTTCCGGAGGTGGCGCTGCGCTTACCTCCGGCTAATCGCTGCAACCGCTCCGCGGTTGAGTTGGG
>CAYFZZ010000137.1:0-6311 GCA_964347545.1 uncultured Planctomycetaceae bacterium
GCAGCCTGGCGAGCCTTATCCTGGCGGGACTGGTTTGTGGCCTGCTGAGCGGCGGTGGATGCCTTGGCAGGACGGGGGGCGGCGGACTGGGGCTTGGCCTTGGCCTGGGCCGGCCGAGCGGGTCGGTGGGGGACACCCCCACCTTCCTTCTTCGCCGGCTGGGGGCGACTCGGTGCTTTGCGTGGTTTATCTGCCATCGAATCGATCCTCTGCCTGTTTGCCGTCGCCAAAGAGAAAGAGAAAAGACGAGTCGAGCGGTGAGCGACCAGCGGCCAAGGGCAGCCGCGCGAACCGCGACCCGCTTCGACCTGCAACCTCTTCTATTTATAAGCGATTCGGGCGTCAGCTTCAAATGCTCGCCCCCCGTCCCCGGACCCCTGCCAGCCCCTGCCTGGGGTTGGCCACGGCAGCGGTCCTTCGTGGGGGGAGCCGGAAAATGTGGGGGCTACCCGCCGCTCAGAGCCCGCTGGGCCGCGTGACGGCCCCTGCGCTGCCCCGGCCGACCGGGAGAAGCGGTCGTGGGCAGGCGGGGCAGCGGACAAAAAAAGCCCGGCCAGCCGGGGGGGCTGGCTGAGCTTCGAGGACCGTGGGGCGTGCTGAGCAAAACCTATTCCAGCGGAAAATCGTCCTGCTCGACGTTCTCTTTCTGGTAGATCGGCATGTAGCGGTAGTAGACTTCCAGCGTCATGGCGCACATGGCGGTATCGTAGACCCGCCCGCCGGCTCCCCCTGCGCCTCCGTGGCCCCCTCCCGAGAGGAACCAGCTGCCCTTGTCCTTGCCCTGCTTGACCTGGGCATTGACCAGCATGTCGCGCATCTTCAAGTTCCATTTCTTCCACATCTCGCCGTCCGGGCCATCCGCCTGGTACATCAGCATGGCCCCGTAATAGTTGAAGTACACCTGTTTTCCCGGTCCCCGTTTGGCAACCGCTTGGACGCCTGCCTGCATACCCGGGTCCTCCTTCTTGGCGCCCAGGTACATCCGGCACAACAGCCCGATGGCCGAACAGGAAGTCGATGCCAATCCTTTTTTCTCTTGATCGGCAGGCTTGCGGTATCCGTAATGCGATCCGATGCCGTATCCCCCGCCCGTCGGCACATTGTACTGGACGATGTCCAGCCAGCGGTTCGAGAGGGCCTTGACGTGGCCGGGGACCTTGATGTTGGAGAGCACGGCGCTTTTCAGCGCCATCACCTGCCAGCCGTAGACCGAGGTGTCACCCCCTTGGCGGGGTTTATACAGCCAGCCGCCGTTTTCGGGGTGTTGAGCGGCGATGATGTAGTTGATGCCCAGCTGGGCCGGGGCCCTCAGCTTCGAGTCCTGGGTCATGCCGTACGCTTCCACCAGGGCACAGGCCGCGATCCCGTGGCAGTACATGTGTTCGTGGCCATCGCCATCCTCCTCGAACAGCTTGCCCATGTTGTTCTTGACGACCATGTTCCCCACCAGGTAGCGGAGCCCTTTTTCGACCACCTCCTGGTACTTGCCCTCGTGGTGGGTATAGCCGGCACCTAAAAAGGGTAGGAGGGCCAGCCCGGTCGGCCCCATTTTGCTTTTCTTGTTACCCGGATTGTCGTAGCCGCTGCACTTGTCACCCGGCGTATATCCCCAGCTCCAGCTGCCGTTGCGATTCTGGTGATCGGCCAGCCACTTCAAGGCCGCTTCCACGGCCGCCTCGGTGCTGGCGTTCCCCCCCGATTTCTTGACGGCCGCCTTCCGCCCCGCCGCACGACTGCCACCTAAACCACTGGCCGAAAGGCCGCTCAAATCGGCCAGCACATCGCCGCTCATCACCGATTCCATCCCGAAATCAGAGATCTCGACCTGGGCCGCCGCCATCGTCAGGTCGGCCTCGCTGGTCTCCACCGACGGCTCGGCCGCGTCCACTTCAAACTCCATCGGCGCCACCACGTCTTCCACGGTTTCTTCCGTGGGCGTGTCAACGTCCGTGTCCAGAGGCTCCTCCAGCTCCTCGACCTCCTCCTCCAGGTCGTCGATTTCCTCCAGATCCGTTTCGCCGACCACCAGTTCCTGCAGGTTGTCTTTGATCTCCGTGTCAAAGCTCAACAAGGCCAGCACCAACAAGAGGATCATGTGAAAGACCATGCTGGCCAGCCAACTGGGGCTCTGCTTCAACACCTCATTCCAGGTGTCCCCCTCCTCCTCCTCCAGCTCTTCCTCGTGCTCGGCCTGAGCAGCCTGGCGAGCCTGATCCTGGCGGGACTGGTTTGTGGCCTGCTGAGCGGCGGTGGCTGCCTGGGCAGGGCGGGGGGCGGCGGACTGGGGCTTGGCCTTGGCCTTGGCCGGTCGAGCGGGTCGGTGGGGGACACCCCCACCTTCCTTCTTCGCCGGCTGGGGGCGACCCGGTACTTTGCGCGGTTTATCTGCCATCGAATCGACCCTCTGCTTTGTGACGCGTCGCAGACATGGCTGGCGAAGGATCAGGGGCGGAAAAGACCCCTTGGGGACCTGCGGCCTGCCAGCGGCGGCCGCCCGAGCGAAGGGTCCACTCGCCCCATATCCCTTTTATTTATAAGCGATTACGTCGCCAGCTTCAAATGCTTGCCCCGGACGCACAGGCCGGGTGTTCCCCAGCATGATCGGGTTGGCCGGGCCGTTTTATTGCCCGCCGGCGGCTTTTTTGCCGTTGGGGCGTCTTGCCGCGGCCTCCGCCCCCCGTGGGCCGGCGTCAGGACAGGATGTCCCGCACCACATGGGCCGGTTCGACCCCCGTCAGCCGCTGCTGAAGGCCCTGGTATTTGAACGTCAGCCGGTGGTGATCGATTCCCAGGCAGTGCAGGATCGTGGCATTCAGATCCCGGATGTGGACCGGTTTTTCCAGGATGTTGTAGCTGAAGTCGTCCGTCCGTCCGTGCTCGATCCCCGCTTGGATCCCCCCTCCGGCCATCCACATCGTAAAACAGCGACCGTGGTGGTCGCGGCCATGATCGTCTGTGGTCAATTTCCCCTGCGAGTAAATCGTGCGGCCGAATTCGCCGCCCCAGATCACCAGCGTATCGTCCAGCATCCCGCGCTGTTTCAGATCTTTGACCAGGGCCGCGGCCGGTTGATCGATGGCTCGACACTGCAAGGGGAGCAACTTGGGCAAGTTGAAGTGCTGGTCCCAGCCACGGTGGAACAACTGCATGAAAGGCACACCCCGTTCGGCCAGCCGCCGGGCGATAATGCAGTTACGAGCGAACGTCCCCGGTTTGCGGGAATCGGGACCGTACAGCTCGAAAGTGCTCTCCGGCTCCTGCGACAAGTCGACCAGCTCGGGGACCGAGGCCTGCATGCGAAAAGCCATCTCGTATTGAGCGATGCGGGCCTGGGTTTGGGGATCGCCGAACTGGTCGAAATGGGCTTCGTTCAGCGTCGCGATGCGATCCAACATCCGGCGCCGCATCTGGCGATCGACCCCGGCGGGGTTGTTCAAGTACAAGACGGGGTCGGTGCCGCTGCGCAATTTGACACCTTGATGTCGAGCGGGGAGGAAGCCGGCCCCCCACAGTCGTTCGTAGAGCGCCTGCTGTTGGCCCGCCCCTCGCGAGATCATCACGATGTAAGCAGGCAGGTTCTGGTTGGGGCTGCCCAGCCCGTAGCTGATCCAGGAACCCAGCGACGGTTTGCCCGGCTGCTGGACGCCCGTGTTGATAAAAGTGATGGCCGGATCGTGGTTGATCGCCTCGGTGTGCATGCTCTTCACAATACAAATATCGTCCACAACACCGGCCGTGTGCGGCAACAGCTCGCTGACCCACGTCCCGTGCTGGCCATAACGGCCGAATTGGAACATGGGCGCCACGACAGGGAACGATTGCTGGCCGGAAGTCATCGTCGTGATCCGCTGTCCCATGCGGACCGAGGCCGGGAGTTCGATCCCGTGGAGCTCCCGAATTTTGGGATGGTGGTCGAAGGTGTCCATATGGGAGGGCCCGCCCGCCATGAACAGATAAATCACCCGCTTGGCGCGGGGAGCGAAATGGGTCAGCCCCGGGGAGGACGAGCGATCGGGCGGGGTGACCCGCGCCGCGGCGGCGTCACGGCCCAGCAGCGAAGCCAGGGCGGTGGCGCCCAGGATCTTGTTGCCGGCGACCAGCAGCTGGCGGCGGTTCAGGTTCTGGAGATAGGTGCTGAGCGGATTCATGGTGGTTATCCCCGCGTCAGGGTGGCATCCAGGTTCAAAATCATGCTGGCCACCACGGTCATCGCGGCGTGCCGGGCCAGCGGCAGGCCGGCGTCGCGTGGCGCCTCACCCACCCCCAGGAACCGCTCGGCCCGCTGAGCGTCCTGCCCGAAAATCGCCAGTTCGTCGTGGTAGGCCGCCGTCAGCGTCTGCAGCGCCGCAGGGGTTGGCCGCATGCCGGTGGCCAGACGATAGGCCATCGCGATCTGGTCTGCCGGCTGGGCACCCGCCGTCTGCATGACGCGTTGAGCCAGGGTCCTGGCCGCTTCCACAAATTGCGGATCATTCAGGGTCACCAGGGCCTGTAAGGGCGTATTCGTCCGGGCTCGACGCACCGTGCACTTGTCCCGCGTGGGCACGTCAAAAATCGCCATGCTGGGTGCCGGCGCCGACCGTTTCCAGTAAGTGTACATGCTGCGCCGATACAGCTTGTCGCCGTGATCCTGGCTGAACCGCAGACCAGCATCGATCGAGACCTCGTTCCACAGCCCCGGCGGCTGGTACGGTTTGACCCCTGCGCCCCCCACCGTGGGGACCAGCAGGCCGCTGGCCGCCAAGGCGGTGTCGCGGATAAATTCCCCGTCCAGGCGAAACCGGGGCCCTCGAGCCAGGAGGCGGTTTTCCGCATCCCGCTGGAACAACGGCCGTGTCGCCCGCGACGACTGGCGGTAAGTGGCGGACATCACCATCTGCTTCAGCGTGCGTTTGATGTCCCAGCCGTGTTCCACGAAGTCGACGGCCAGCCAGTCCAGCAAGTCGGGGTGGCTGGGCCAGTCGCCTTGCGAGCCGAAATCTTCCGCCGTCTTGACCAGCCCCGTGCCAAACAGCATCTGCCAGTAGCGGTTGACGGTGACCCGCGGGGTGAGCGGATGGTCGGGGCGGACCAGCCACCGAGCCAGCCCCAACCGGTTCGGTGCGGCGTCCGAGGCCAGAGGCGGCAACATGGCCGGCACGCCGGGCTGAACCGGTTGGTCCTTGTTCGGCGCGTCGTAGCTGCCCCGGTCCAGGACGTAGGTCATCCGCATCTGGGGCACGTCCCGCATGACCATCACCGTGGGAGGCTTGTAGTCGGCGCCGCGCAGCTGGGCCTCGACCGCTGACAGCTCCTGATACAATTTTTTCCCAGACTCATCCTCCGTCCTCAGGAAATGTTCTCGCAGCGCGGCCAGTTGCCGGTCAGTCCGCTGGGCCGGATCGACCGCGAGGATCTCGAAAATCGAGGCATCCCGCATCAGGGATTCCACTTCATCTTGGGACAGGGCGCGGCCGTAAAACCGCACGTCATCCAGCTGGCCGACAAACGGCGATCCAGGATGGCGCCGCCCCAGGGTCAACGGTTTGTCCGTCTGGATCGTGGCGTCCAGTCGATCCTGGCTCGCCGTCCACGGCTGGGGCTGGCCGTCCACATAGATCTTAATCCCCGTGGCCTGGCTAGACCCGTTATACGTTACGAAAACGTGCTGCCATTGATCGGGCTTGAGCGGTTGGTTGGTCGTGACCTTGATGGCGTTATCGGGCCAGACGTGGATGAGATGCACCGAGACGCGACCACCAGAGAGGAACAGGTCGTAACCGCGGTGTCCGGCGGCGTCATCCATCCGGGCGATCGCCGCACCGCTCCCCTCGTCCTGGGGCTTGAGCCACGCCCCGTAGGAGAACGGGGCGGAACGTTCGAAGTTGGCCACGTCCCCCAGGTCGACAAAATTTGTGCCGTCAAACTGGAAACCTCCAGCCAGGCGGCCCTGCGACCAGCGGGCCGTTCCCTGCACGGTCCCGGTCCGCCTCGCGTCAACGGCGTTGGCCACCAGGCTGCCCTGGCGATCGTCCAGCGGGTAATGCAGCAGCTTGTCCGCCGGCGCGGCCCCGGCCGGCGGGGCGTCGGCCGACAACTTCGCCAGCCAGGCGTCGAAGGCCGGGCCGACCTGGGCGGCCTTGGTGTCAATCTGTTGCCTCAGCTCGGCTAGCCGCCCCGCCAACCGTTCCCTCCGCACCCGTTGCTCGAAATCCGGGACCTGCACCAGCGGCGTCTGGTTCCCTTTGCGGGTCTGCATCCCCGGATCGGCCGCCTGATTGAAGTAGGCGTAAAACTGGTAGTACTCTTCCTGCGAGATCGGATCGTACTTG
>CAYFZZ010000138.1:0-26516 GCA_964347545.1 uncultured Planctomycetaceae bacterium
CAGCGGACCTGTCACATGGTGTTCTACATCTGGAACGTGGGTGGCGCCGCGGACGAGGTCGCCGAGGCGTTGCTGCGAGCGGTCCGGCGGGGAGTGATTTGCCGAGTGCTGGTCGACGATCTGGGCAGCCGCCCTTTCTTGCGCAGCCCATTGGCCGGGAAGATGCGGGAGGGAGGCGTGCAGCTGCACGCCGCTTTGCCCGGTGGTCCCTTGCGGATGCTGTTTGTCCGCTACGACCTGCGGATGCACCGCAAAATCGTCGTCATCGACGGCCAGATCGCTTATACCGGCAGCCTGAACCTGGTCGACCCGCGGTACTTCAAGCAGGAAGCGGGCGTGGGCGAGTGGGTCGACGCCATGGCGCGGGTCCGCGGCCCGGCCGTGGAAGGCCTGGCAATTACGTTTTTGGAGGACTGGGAGCTGGAGACGGGCGTCGGCCTGGACCAGCTGCGGGAAACGGGTGACCTCCAACAACCAGCTCCCCAGGGACCCGCTCACCTCCAGGTGATCCCCTCGGGCCCGGCGGTCCGCAGCGAGGCCATTCAGGAGATTCTGCTGATGGCCATCTATTCGGCCCAGCGCGAACTGGTGCTGACCACGCCTTATTTCGTGCCCGAGGAAGCCCTGCGGACGGCGTTGATCAGTGCGGCTCGGCGGGGAGTGCACGTGATCCTCATCGTGCCGGCCAAGGTCGATTCCCTGTTGGTGCGGCTGGCCAGCCGGGCTTTCCAGGGGGACCTGGCCGCGGCCGGTGTGGAAATCCGCCTCTTCGATGCCGGCTTGCTGCACACCAAGTCGATCACGATCGACGGCCAGCGTTGTCTGTTCGGGTCGTTGAACCTCGACCCACGCAGCCTGTTTTTGAACTTCGAGATTACGCTGGGGATCTACGATCCGCAGTTCACCAGCCGCCTGCGGCGGCTGCAGCAAACGTACATCGACCAATCCCAGATCATGGACTTGCCGGCCTGGCAAGCCCGCTCGCCCCTGCAGCGGTTCACCGAAAACGTGGCGCGGCTGGTGGGTCCCCTCTTGTAGATTAGGCCGAAGGGGTCAGGCACCTTTTTCGTCAGGTGCCTGGCTTGCCCAAAAAGGACGTCTTTGGTGACGAAAAAGGAGCCAGACCCCGGGGTGCGCGGCTGGTGGGTCCCCTCCTCTAAAACGGCACGGATCTTGCCTTAAGAAGATCGAGGGACCGAGGACCGAACCGGTCGGATACCTGGTTCGCCAGGGGCCGGGCTGGCCAGGCAGGCGTTTTTCGTAAGGAAAAAGGAGCCCGACCCCGGGGCGATTGCGGGGCCAGGACCTCAACCCCAGGGGGACCTGGGGGCGTGGCATTTTGCTGCGCGTGGCAAAATGCCACGTGCGATTCAAGCGGAGTATGTTCGATGAAGCTCGCCGCCAAGTTCACAATTTTGTTGCTGTTGGGCGCTGTGATTCTGATCGCTGTCGATGGTTATCTGGCTGTGCAGCGCGAGGTTGAATTTTTTGAGCAGGACTCGCGACGCGACGCGCGGCAGCTGTGCGACGGCCTCCAGGAGATGCTGGCCGATGTCTGGAAGAGCGGCGGTCAGCAGCGGGTGATGCGGCTGATCGAGCAGTCGAACCGGGACAACGGCGTGATGCGGATGCGGTGGGTCTGGCTGGACGAATCCCCGCGGGACCTTTACCGACCCGTCTTGACGCCCCACGATCTGCTGGACGTCCCACGCCAGCAGATCGTGTCGCTGAAGCATGTGGATCAGGGCGGGTCGGAACGCCTGCTGACTTACGCGCGGGTGGTCGTGGGGGACGGTCGGGTGGGGGCGATCGAGCTGGACGAACCGCTGACCCATGCTCGCGATATGAATCAGCTGTTTGTCCGCCGCATGGTAGCCGTCACGGGGATCACGTTTTTCTTGGGAGCGGCCATGGTGGTGCTGTTAGGGGTCCCCCTGGTCGGTCGGCCGTTGCGGCTCTTGATTGAAAAGACGCGGCGGATTGGGAAGGGCGATCTGTCGGGTCCGGTGGAATTGCGGCGGAGCGACGAATTTGGCGAACTGGCCATCGCGCTCAACTCGATGTGCCAGCAGCTGCTGGCCGCTCAGCAAAAGGCCCACGACGAAACCAACCGCCGCATCGCCGCTCTGGAACAGCTGCGGCATGCGGACCGGCTACGGACCGTGGGGCGGCTGGCGTCCGGTGTGGCCCACGAATTGGGTACTCCGCTGAACGTCGTCGGGGGGCGGGCCGGCATGATCGCGGGGGGTAAACTTTCCGACGCAGAGACCATCCAGAGTGCCCGGATCATCAAGTCCGAGACGGACCGGATCACCCGGATCATCCGTCAACTGCTCGATTTCGCGCGGCGCACCACCCCCAAACGGTCGACGGTCGAGCTTTACCAGCTGGCCTTGCAGACCATCGATCTATTGGCTCCTCTGGCCGAAAAACACGGTGTCACCATCGAGTCTTCGGCCCCGCCGGGACCGCTGACGGCCCAGGTCGACAGCGGGCAGATCCAGCAGGTCTTGACGAACCTCCTGGTCAACGCCGTGCAAGCCATGCCGGGAGGTGGTACCGTCAGCGTAGAGATGGACCGCCAGCAGGTACAGCCGCCGCCCAGCGAACAAGCGTCGCCGGGCGACTATCTGCGGGTGGCGGTCCGCGACGAGGGTGCGGGGATCCCGCCTGAGGAGCGGGAACAGGTGTTTGAGCCTTTCTTTACGACCAAAGAGGTCGGGGAAGGGACCGGCCTGGGCCTCTCGATCGCCTACGGAATCATCCAGGACCACGGGGGCTGGATTGAGGTGCAAAGCGAAGTGGGACAGGGGAGCTGCTTTACGGTCTATTTACCCACGGAGCAAGATTAAAGATAAATTCGAAATGCGAGATACCCAATTGTGTCGGTTTCGGATTTCGGATTTGGTAACACCTCAGCCGATTACAGCGGCCGCGTGTTACCGCGAGTTGAGACGGAGGGAAGTCGTCCATGACGTCTTACGTCTGGCCCACAACAGTCCCCTCTCCCCCATCCCCCGGCACGCCGGGGGACGGGGGAGAGGGTACCGGAGGCGTGTTTGGCGAGAAGTTAAAACCGCGGTATTTCTCCCTCGACTGCCATCGGGTAACGTGTTACCCAATTTGGTATTTCGAATTCCCCCCCTGTCGAAACCCCGTAAGAACGATTACCCATGTCCGCTCGGATTTTGATCGTTGACGACGAACGCAGCATGTGCCAGTTGCTGGAGGCGGACCTCCGCTCGCGAGAGTTCGACACAACGTGCTCTACCTCTGCCGAGGAGGCCTTCGCGGCGGTGCAGAACCAACCGTTCGAGGTGGTGCTGACCGACCTGAAGATGCCCGGGATGGACGGGATTCAGCTGTGCCAGCGGATCGTGGCCAACCGGCCCGATCTTCCCGTGGTGGTGATGACGGCTTTTGGCAGCCTGGAGACGGCCGTGCAGGCGATTCGCGCGGGGGCCTACGACTTTATCACCAAGCCGGTCGAGATGGACATGCTGGCCCTGACCCTGCAGCGGGCCGTCAATCATCGCGCATTGCAGGAAAAGGTGAAGATCCTCAGCGAGGCCGTGGAACGCACTCAGCGTTTCGACGAAATCTTGGGGGCCAGCCCGCCGATGCAGAAGTTGTTTGACCAGCTGGCGCGGATCGCCGATTCGGAAACATCGGTGCTGGTCACCGGCGAGAGCGGCACGGGGAAGGAGATGGTGGCGCGGGCCATCCACAACAAGAGCCGCCGGGCGGCCGCCCCGTTTGTGGCGGTCAACTGCGCGGCACTGCCCGAATCCTTGATCGAGAGCGAGCTGTTTGGTCATGCCCAGGGCGCGTTCACCGACGCGCGCGCGGCCCGCACGGGGCTCTTTCTCCAGGCCGAGGGCGGGACGTTGTTTCTGGACGAAATTGGCGACCTGCCGCTGGCGATGCAAGCCAAACTGCTGCGGGCCCTGGAAGAGCGGCAGTTGCGGCCCGTGGGGGGGGACCGCGAGGTGCCGTTCGACGTGCGGCTGATCACCGCCACCCATCGCGACCTGGAAACCGCCGTGGAAGACGGGCGGTTCCGCGAGGACCTGTTTTTCCGGGTGAATGTGATCCAGATCGATCTGCCTCCCCTGAGGGCCCGCGGCACCGATATCCTCCTGCTGGCTCAACACTTCACCGAACTGTTTGCCGCCCGAGCCGAAAAAGCGGTCACCGGCATCTCCCCGCCCGTGGCCGAAAAACTGCTGGCCTACGCCTGGCCGGGCAATATCCGGGAGCTGCGGAACGCCATCGAACACGCCGTGGCCCTGGCGCGCCATGACACCCTGACCGTCGAGGACTTGCCGGAAAAAATCCGGGATTACAGCGGACGCAGCGTCCTGCTGGCCGGCGACAATCCGGCCGAACTGGTGCCTCTGGAGGAGGTCGAGCGGCGGTATATTCTGCACGTCCTGCAGGCCGTGGGGGGTAACAAGACCCTGGCCGCTCGCACCCTGAGCCTGGACCGGAAAACGCTCTACCGCAAACTCAGTCAATACGGCGTTGGCGATTCCTGAACGCCAGCAGCGACGACGCGCTGCCTCCTGCCCCAGCGCGGCAAAATGCCACCCACCAGCTTGGATCGGTCGCCACGCTACCCGGTTTTCGCTCGGTTTTCACCGCAAATCACTGCCGGTGGGCCAAGCCCCTCGTGATTGGCACGGGGGTTGCTTTCTCCAGATCGCCAGCAGGGCGCATTGTTTTTCTGGAGATGATACCGATGACGACCACGCCTTTCCTGAAGAAAGACGCGGCGAGTGACGAACAGTTGTTACTGGCCTATCGCGAAACGGATAACGCCCGGGCGTTTGAACAGCTGGTCCGCCGCTACGAGAAAGACCTCTACGGATTCCTGCACCGTTTTCTGCAAGACGCGGAACTGGCGGAAGACGCCTTCCAGGCGACCTTCCTCCAACTGCACCTCAAGTGCAGGGAATTCACCGAGGGTCGGCCGCTGCGGCCCTGGCTGTATCGCATCGCCAAAAATCAAGCCATCGACCTGCTGCGGCGGACGCGGCGGCACCGTCTGCTGAGCCTGGATCAGCCGGGCGGGGAGCCGCAGGGCACCCACCCGCTGGCCCAAGCCATCGCCGGGGCGACACCCGAGGCTGCCCGTTTGCTGGAACAGCGAGAACGGGACGCCTGTCTGCGGGAGGCCACGGCCCGGCTGCCTGGCAAACTGCGGGAGATCATCAAGCTGGTCTACTTCGAGGGGCTCAAGTACCGCGAGGCAGCCGAGGCGCTGTCCCTGCCCCTGGGGACCTTGAAGAGCCGCATGCACCGCGCCTTGCGGTTGCTGGGACAGGACTTGGCCACCAACGTCGCTGCCGCTGCCTGAACCATGTGTTTGGAGAATAGAAGTTTTCATCCTGACCTGCTGCCGCCAGCGGGAGAGGAGACTTGAGGAGGCCGTCGAGCGGGTGATTTTTCGAATTTCGCGACACGCTGGGCAAGGCACCGGGAACCGTTCCCTTACAAAGAGAAACCGAGACGCAGGAGACCGCAGCGATGTTTTGGATCCACCCCCGCAAGCCCTGGCTGAAGTTAAGACGCAAAACGGCGGCGGCGGTGGCCGTCATGCAAATGGGAGTTCGCGACCACACCCAAATCGCCGCCATGGTCGGACTCTCGCCAGCAGAAATCGCTCGAATCGATGCGGCGGAAGACAAAGCGGTTCGGGAGCTGGTCCTGGAAGGCATTCCGGCTGGCGAATTTTTTGCTCTGGTCCAACAAATCCGCTGCCCAAAATGCGGCGGGCTGCTGACGCTGGCACCCTGCGTGACCTGCGGCTTGGACGGCGACCGCCGGTTGTCGACCCGCGGCCCCCGGATGACCCCCCGGCACCTGCCGTCCCGATACGGGTCGCCGCGGATCCTCCTGGCCACGGCAGACGTTGAACTGCGGTCCAGCATCCACCAGCTGCTGCGCTATTCCGGTTACGACGTCTCTGTTTGCCGGAGTGCGTCGGCCCTGATGGACCGCTTTGGCCAGCGGGCAACGGCGGGGGGGATCGACCGTTTCGAACTGCTGATCTGTGACGCCCGTTTGCTGGACTTCCCCGCCGTCGCGGCCCTCCAGCAGCTGCGGCGGCGAAGACAGCCCCCCCTGGTCTTGCTCAGCCCCGACGATCGGCGGTCGATCCCCGACATGAGCGACCGTCTGCGGGCCAGCCAGGTTTGTGGGCGGTTCGACCTGATGGGCCAACTGGCCATGGTCCGCCGCCTGGTGCCGCTGCACACCGCAGCCGGACGCGGTCTGCGGGCTCCCCCCTGACCCCTGTCGTCCCACCCTCCCCTGATCGTGTCTTCACTTTACTTGGATTGCTTGAACCCCTCACGAAAGGAACCTCTCATGAGACCTTCCCCCATTCATGCCAAAACGCATTTTCACTTTCCGGCCTTGCTGGCCGTAGCGGCCTCGCCTGCGGCAGCTTGGCCGCGGCGACGGTCGCCGCCAAACCGGAAGGGCCGAAGAAACCTTCGGCTGTGGCGAACCTGGAAGAGACCAGCCGCGGCTTTACGGCCGTGGCTCGGCAGGCAGCCCCGGCAGTGGTGCACATCAAGATCGAGAAGCCGGTGGACGGCCATCCGCAAGGCCAGCCGTTTCAAAAGCTGCCTAAGGGTTTTGACGAGGAGCTGTGGAAGCGCTTTTTCGGTGATTCCTGGTCGCAGTTCCGCATGCCCAAGTTTGACATGCCCAAGTCCCCGCCCTTTGCTCAGGGCCAAGGGTCGGGCTTCATCATTTCGCCGGACGGCTACATCGTCACCAACGCCCACGTGGTCGATGGCGCGTCGCAAGTGACCGTGCGGCTGGCCGACGGTCGCGAGATGCCCGCTCGCACGATCGGCGTCGATCCGCGCAGCGACGTGGCCGTGGTCAAGGTGGATGCCGACGGCCTGCCCACGTTGGCGATGGGCGATTCCGACCAGCTGGAAGTCGGCCAGTGGGTGCTGGCGGTCGGCAGTCCCTTTGGCCTGCCGGGGACCGTGACTTCCGGGATCGTCAGTGCTCAGGGCCGCAGTCGCGTGGGCATTGCCGACTACGAGAACTTCATCCAGACCGATGCCGCGATCAATCCGGGTAATTCCGGGGGTCCCCTCCTGAACTTGAGGGGGGAAGCGGTCGGGATCAACACGGCCATCTTCAGCCGGACCGGCGCCTTCAACGGGATCGGCTTTGCGATCCCCATGAACATGGCGCGGGACATTTGCGATCAGCTGATCCACAGCGGTTCCGTGACCCGCGGCTGGCTGGGCGTTTCCATCCAAGAGTTGACCGCGGACCTGGCCGCATCCTTCGGCATCGCAGCGGACGTGCGTGGCGTGTTGGTCGGTGACGTGATGGCCGACTCGCCGGCCCAGCGGGCGGGGCTGCAGAGCGGCGATGTGATCGTCGAAATGGACGGTCAGCCCGTCGGTCCGCTGGGCGCGTTCCGCAACCGGGTCGCCAGCCTGAAGCCGGACCGCCAGGTCCAGCTGGTGGTCCTGCGGGAAGGCAACCGAGAGTCGCTGGATGTCACGATCGGCATTCTCCCCGGCAACCAGGCCGTGGCGGCCGAGGAACCGTCCCAGGCGGGATCGCTGGGGCTGAGCGTGACGGCCTGGAACCCGCAGCTGGCGGAAAAGCACGGACACGTGGGTCAGTCGGGTGTGATCGTGACTAAGGTTGCCTCTGGTTCGGCAGCGGACCTGGCCGGGATCCAGCCTGGTGCGTTGATCACCGAGGTCAATCGCCAGAAGGTGGACAACCTGGACGAATTCCAGGCGGCGATGCAAGAGGCCCGGCAGCAGGATGCGGTCAGGTTACGGATCCGGCAGGGCGACTATGCTCGCTATGTCGTGCTGAAGTTTGCCGCTTAGCGCTCCTGCCCGCAGCGGAGGGGCCTCGTTGGCGGCCGAGTGGGTCGCCAGCGAGGCCGCCGCTGGCGGGACGGGCGAGGCACCGGGCGAAGAGCGGCCGGTCCCGCCTCCCCGAAGCCCACGACCCCCCCAACGGCTCGGCGGCTCGGCTCGTTCTGCATCTCCACCGCGGTGTGCCTCTTCTTCCGCGGCGGCCTCGCGCCGGTTTACGAAAGCTGTCGGCAGGTTTATATTTCGAGTGGCCAGCGGGCGGTCCGCTCGCGTGGCCCCCCCAGCTTTCCCCACGGTGTTCTCTTGGCCAAGAAAAAGAAAACCAGCCGCAAGTCGCGGCCTGCCAGTTTCGAAGAGGCGCTAGCCGAGCTGGAGCAGATCGTCCACGACCTGGAGGAGGGCCAGATCGGGCTGGCCGATGCGCTGGGGCGTTACGAACAGGGTGTCCAGCTGCTGCAGGAGTGTTACCAGCTGTTGGAAAAGGCCGAACGCCGCATCCAGCTGCTCAGCGGCGTCGACGCCGACGGTAACCCGCTGGTCGAGCCGTTTGAGGAGGCGGGGGACGCGCCCTCGCAGAGCGGGGCCCGGCGGCGGGCGGCGGGGGGGAGTGCGGGCAGGTCGCGAAGTGCGTCGCGGGCTGAGATGGACGGGGGGCCCAGCCTTTTTTAGAATGCAGGTTTGACGACAAGGCGTCCGCCCTGCTGCTTATGGCTACCTCCTTGGTCTCTTTCGCTCAGCTCGCCGCCCAACACACCCCGCAGGTGGACGCCGCCCTGCAGCGCTACACGGATTTCGACGACGGATGTCCGCCGCGGCTGAAGGAGGCGATCCGTTACGGGCTGCTGGCCCCGGGCAAGCGGCTGCGGCCGCTGTTGGTGTTATTTGCGGCGGAAGCTTGCGGTTCCCGTTCCGGGCAGGCCCTGCCGGCCGCCTGTGCGGTCGAAATGGTCCACGCCTATTCGCTGATCCATGACGACCTGCCGGCCATGGACGACGACGACCTCCGTCGCGGCCGGCCCACCTGCCACAAGCGGTTCGACGAGGCGACGGCCATCCTGGCGGGCGACGCGTTGCTGGCCCGGGCCTTTGAGGTGTTGGCGGACGAGATCCAGCCCCCGTCAGTGGCCCTGGAATGTTGCCGGACCCTGGCCCACGCGGCCGGTGCCACCAACCTCGTGGGGGGGCAGGCGGACGACTTGGCCGGCGAAACTGAGGATTTAGGTGGTTTAGGGGTCGAGCGGCAATTATCTTTGTTACAATCTATTCACGGTCGGAAAACCGGGGCCATGATCGCGGCGGCCGTCCGGCTGGGCGGCCTGGTGGCCCAGGCGGATGCCGAGCAGACGCGGGCCTTGCAGGAGTACGCGGACCGGGTGGGGTTGGCTTTCCAGATTGCGGACGATTTGCTGGACGCCGCCGGCCGTGAAGACGTGGCGGGAAAACGGGTGGGCAAGGATATAATCCGTGGCAAGCTGACCTATCCCGGTGTGTTGGGTGTCGCGGAAAGCCGCCGCCGGGCGGCAGAGATGATTGAACGGGCGTGTGCGGCCGTGGCTCCCTGGGGCGAGACGGCGGCCAGCCTGGAGGTTTTGGCACGGTTCGTGGTGGACAGAGACCGGTAATGTCGGAATTGCTCCCCAAAATTCGCTCGCCCCAGGACCTCTGGGAGCTGTCTGCCGACCAGTTGAGCCAGCTGGCCGAAGAGATGCGTCATGTCTTGTGCAACCTGGTCAGCCAGCGGGCGGCACATTTCGCATCTAATCTGGGCGTGATCGAATTGTGCCTGGCTCTACATACCAGCTTTGATTTCCGCAAGGACCGCTTGATCTGGGACACGGGGCACCAGATTTACCCCCACAAGCTGGTCACGGGGCGGTTTGAAGAGTTCGGATCGATTCGCACGCGGGGCGGCCTGATGGGGTATCCCAACCCCGAGGAAAGCCCGTACGACCTGTTCATGACCGGCCATGCCGGTTGCAGTGTCTCCACCCTGCTGGGACTGCGCAGCGGCGACGACAAACTGCGTCCGGCGGAAGATCGGCACGCGGTGGCGGTCATCGGTGATGGTGCTTTCCCTTCGGGGATCGTCTACGAAGCGATGAACAATGCCGGGGGCATGAAGTGCAAGCTGCTGGTGGTTTTGAACGACAACCGGATGTCGATTTGTCCCCGCGTGGGCGGGCTGTCGGACATGCTGGACCGCATGCGGACCATGCAATCTTATACCGGGTTGAAGGCCGGGGTGCTGAACGTGCTGGACCACTTGCCCCTGGTGGGCCGCCCCTTGGAGAGCTTCTTGGGCAACTTCAAGAATGCGTTGAAGGCCGGTTTGCACGGCGGGATGCTCTTCGAAGACCTGGGCTTCCGCTATGTGGGCCCCATTGACGGCCACAATATCGGCCTGATGCGAAAGTACCTCTCCAAGGTGAAGGCGCTGGAAGAACCGGTCCTGTTACACGTCGTCACGGAAAAAGGGCACGGCTTTCGACCGGCCGCCCAGGATCCGGTCTACTTTCACACGCCCGCTCCCTTCACGTGCCAAAACGATCAAATTGTCTCTATCCAGGGGGGAAGTCGTCCCACGTACACGGCGGTCGCCAGTGAGGCGATTGAGCGGCAGGTGGCTGCCGATTCCCAGGTGACGGTGATTACGGCCGCCATGTGCCAGGGGAACAAGCTGGAGTCGATTCGCGATCGGTATCCCGATCAGTTTTTTGATGTTGGCATTTGCGAAAGTCACGCCGTGGCATTCGCCGCCGGCCAAGCCAAAGCCGGCTTGCGTCCCATCGTCGACATCTACAGCACCTTCCTCCAGCGCAGCTACGACCAGATTTTCCAAGAAGTTGCCCTGCAAAACCTGCCGGTGACTTTCATGATGGACCGCGCCGGGCTGACCGGACCCGACGGGCCGACTCATCACGGCGTCTTCGACCTGGGCTACCTCCGCGTGCTGCCCAACCTGACGATCATGGCCCCCGGCGACGCGTTTGACGTGAGCGCCATGCTGGAGTTTGCCCTGAAGCACCCGGGCCCGGTCGCTGTGCGGTATCCCAAAGCGACGGCGGAACCGATCCGGGTGGAGGCCGGGGGGCGGAAACGAGCGGTAGTGGAATTGGGGAAGGCCGAGGTCCTACGCCACGGAGACGAGGGGACGATCGTGTGCTGTGGGACCCAGCTAGGCGAGGCTTTGCGCGCGGCCGAAATCCTGGCCACGGAAGGGCTGTCCGTGGGCGTCATCAACGCTCGTTTTGTCAAGCCGCTGGACACGGCCACCATCCTGGAAGCGGCCCGGAACTCCCATTTTGTGGTCACCATCGAGGAAGCCAGCCTCATGGGTGGATTCGGCTCGGCCGTGCTCGAAGCCGCCAACCAGGCCGGGGTCCAGGACGCCGTCATTCATCGATTGGGCATCCCGGACGAATTCATCGAACACGGCGACCGCGGCGAGTTGCTGGCCGAACTGGGATTGACGGCGGCCGGGATCGCCGAGACCTGCCGGCTGCTGGCCGGCCGGCTGGGTATCGACGCCGCCACCGTCCCGCGGCAAGCCAGTTAGTCGTCGTGGTTAACTTCCGGAGGCAAGATGGTGTCCCCGGCGGCGAGCGGCCGGATATTGGTCTGGTGAAGTCCGTGTGGGCAACACGCTCACCTGGTCTGGAAAAACATGACGAACCGCCGACCCAAGGTGCTGCTGCTGGGCTCTGACACGCAGGGGGCTGTCCGCCGCGAAGCGGATAGGCTGCGGCCGGACATCGAGCAATTGGCTGACGTCGTCCTGTGTGATTTCGACGAATGCCAGGATCTGTCGCAAGTCGCCGCGGATTTGGCCATCGTCCTGGGCGGTGACGGTTCGATCCTCCGTGCGGCCAGGCAGATGGGTTACCACCAGATCCCCACGGTCGGCGTCAACCTGGGCAAGTTGGGCTTCCTCGCGGACTTGTCACCTGCCGAGTTGCTAGCGGTGCTGCCGGACATCTGTGGGGGCAAGTATGCCACGATCGACCATTTGATGCTGGAATGCCGTCTGATTCGCGACGGCCAGGTGGTGCATCAAATCCTGGGGCTGAACGAAGTGGCCCTGATGGCCGGCGGGCCCTTCGCCATTCTGGACGTCGATCTTTACGTTGACCAGGAATTGGCCACGACCTATAGTTGCGACGGCCTGATCATCAGCACGCCGGTCGGTTCGACCGCGCACAGCCTGTCCGCGGGTGGTCCGATCCTGCGGAAGGACGTAGATGCCTTCGTGATTACACCGATCGCGGCGCACACGTTGACGGTGCGACCGGTGGTGGACACGGCGGACCGTGTTTACGAGATGGTCGTCGAACGACCCCATCCTGGTACGGCCATCGTGGTGGACGGACAGATGGTTAGCACGTTGCAGGCGAAGGATCGCGTGCGTGTCGAGCGGGCCGAACCGAGATTTCAGATGATCAGCGTCCCCGGCCGCTCGTATTACCGCACCTTGCGGGAAAAGCTAGGCTGGGGCGGCCGCCTGCAGGCCAAGAAATAGGGACCCTGCGGCCCGAGGAAAGGAACCCGCGGCGCCATCGACCGACGATTCCCTTCCTGTGAGGGCCCGTCCCCCCACCCCCCAAGGAACTGCCCATGTCGCCTCCACGGATGTTTGGCTGTTGGCTGCTCGCCGCCTGCTGCGCTGCCCCTGCCGCTTGGCCCGCCCCGGCGGACGACGTTCCCGCCGAGGGGAAAACGTACCCGCTGAAATACAAATTCGCCCAAGGCGAGACGCTGCGCACGGAAGTGATCCACCGCGCGGCGGTGAAGACCACGATCGAGGGTAACAGCCAGACCGCCGAGACGGTGAGCATTTCGGTGAAGCGGTGGGAGGTCGAAGCGGTCGATCCGGAAGGGCGGTTCACCATCGTACATTCGGTCGAGTACGTGGACATGCGCAATGACTTGAGCGGGCGCCAGACCGTTCGCTACGACAGCCGTACCGGCACCCAGCCACCACCCGGTTTTGAACCGATCGCAAAACGTGTCGGCATCCCCCTGACCAAAGTCGTCTTCGACGCCGACGGGCGGATCCTGCATCGCGAAGAAATCGCGCCCGGCAACACGAGCTCCACGCAAATGACCGTGCCACTGCCCGGCAGAGCCGTCGCCGTGGGCGAAGCGTGGACATTTCCCTACGACCTGGACGTGCCTCTGGAGAATGGCCGGACGAAAAAAATCAAAATGCGGCAGCGGATGGAGCTGGAAAAAGTCGTCGAGGGCGTGGCGACGATCCAGGTGGCCACCCAGGTGCTGACCCCAGTCGACAGCCCCGAAGTCGAAGCCCAGCTGGTCCAGCGGCAATCGCAGGGAACGGTCCAGTTTGACATCGACCAGGGCCGCGTGATCGCTCAACAAATCGACCTCGACCGGCGGGTGACGGGTTATCCCAGTGCGACCAGCACGATGCGCTACCGAACTCGCTTTACGGAAAAGCTGCTGGGGGACGAGCAGACCGCCAGCCGATCACCCCCCGCCGCTCGGCGGTGAGCCCTCCCGAATCCGCTGCGCCAAGATAGCGGTCACGCGGCCTGCCAGGCGGGTCAGTAACAAGGTCGCCTGGTGGCTGCCTGCCGGGCGGAGGCGAGCGGCCTCGGTGGCCACTTCGGCCGGGATACCCCGTTTCTTGATTTCCAGATGTCCGATCTGGCGGGCGGCCAGCAGTCGAGCCAGTCTTCGCCGGTCAAACGGCAGGACCTCGCTGACCTGGAAACAGCTCAGCAAGCCCTCCCCCCCGGGCTGGGCGCCCGTCAGATAAGCGCCGCCAGGCCCCAGAGCGGCCAGCTGGAATTTAGCCGCCACGGCGCCGGTCAAGCGGGCGGCGCGGACCGAGGGGTCGAGATCGAACACATACCGAGCGGGTTGGGAGGCCACCTCCAGGGGCAGGTCGGCCTGGCCGACGATCGAACGGCAGCGGTCACCCTCACGGCTCAACCAGGTCGCGCGTCGCCGACCCCGGCAATCCTCCCCCGCGGACGTGGCCAAAGTGCCAAACCAGGCCACCTGCTGGCGACATTCATTCTGCCAGCTGATCCACTCCAATTCCGCCGCGGCGCACCAGTGGGCGGGGGGCACGGTCGCAGGAGCCAATTTCACAGCCGCCTGCCCGTTGCGTTGGATCCCCCGGTCCAAGGCGGCCAGGGGGGGGTGGAAATGGACCAGCCCCGTCGTCCGCCGGCCAGCGGCTCGGCGGTCGGGATCGATGTGCCACGCCTCGCACGCGGTCACGTCAACATCTGCCGCGTCGCCCACCTCCACCCGCGCAGACCGGCCCCCGGCCTCCAGGTTGGCCGCTGCGCACAACGCGGCGATCGGATCGCAGTCGATGCCGACCACCTCCCTGGCGTCAGGACCCGGCTGGACCGGCATTGCCAGGGCCAGCAGGTCGCCGCCGATGCCGCAGCAGAGGTCCAGCACCCGCGTGGCGTCGGTAAACCGCGTGGCTTTATGGAGGGCCACGACCTCGCCGGATGCCTGTTCCAACCCTCGCCGCGTGAAAAACATCCTCGGGGCGTCTGCAAATTTCCGCGCCGCGCGATGCCTCAGCTGCAACTGTTCCACGACCAGTGCCGCCCGTTGCGGTGTCAACTCGCGCCGCAACGCGTCCAGGACCTTGAGCGGATCGGCTGGGTCGGCATCGGGTTGGGCCAGGTATCGAGCCCCTTCCGGGCTGAACAGCCAGCGGTAGTCTTCGCTTGTCGCCGTCACACCGGTCGGTCTCCACCAAAGTCCGCGAAGGCGGGATTCCCCTCCCAGGGCCCGCTGGGGGACGGGGTGCGGCACGGAGCGTGGACTTCCCCGCCGGCGCCCCCCGGACGCTCGGCAGACTCAACCCCGCGGCGAGGTCCGCCCCGCTTGGCCGTCGGGGGGGGCCCTGGGGGTTCGTATTGTAACGATTTTCTGGCGGCTGCAGAGCCAAAGCACACCGGCCGAGGCAGTCTTGTCAGTCATTGCCATTGCAACGGATGCATGTCGTAGTGAAGGTTCCGGGCTTCGGCTGGCCAGAGCCCAGATCGATTCCGGGGGCGGCCGATAATAAGCGATGGATTCGGCCGCCCCCCGGCGCGGACCGGGCCCTGGAGGGCGGGGCCGCTGGCAGGTCCTGCCCCTGAGTCACCCGTGATCCCTCGAGACGGAGACGATGAAAAAACTGCTCTTCCTGGCGCTGCTGGCCGCTTCCTTCGCGGTCCCGTATTTTTTGTTTGAGGCACGCGGCGTCGAGTCGCTGGTCGACCGCTGGTACGGTCGCGACGGCACGGCCACCCACCGCCAGCCGGAGGCCGACCTTGGGTACGACCTGGACGAGCCGGGGGTGGGCGATCCCTATCCCGGGCCGGCGGTGGAGGTCACGACCGCCTCCTATCGTCCCAACCCATTGCTGGAAGTCGCCCCGATCGTGAACCTGGAGGACGTGTTGAATTTTAACGTCAACCCGCCATGGGTCTTGTCACGCTGGCCGCAGGTGACGACGGGTCTGAAAAAAGACTCGTGGTTCGGCTATCGAGTGCCCTTGGTGACCGGCACAGACGACAATGACGTGACCGGATCCTTGACGTATTACTTCGGGACGAGCCAGCAGCTGGAGCAGATCACGCTGGAGGGAGATACGGGCGACGGCCGGCGGCTGGTGAATCTGCTGACGTCACAACTGGGATTGCAACCTGTGATGACCACCGAGGAGGGAGTCTATCTGTATCGCAAAATGGAGAACGAAAATGTGGTCAGCCAGTTGCGCCTGCGGCCGGCAAGCTCGCTGACCGGCAATCGAGCTGGCCAGCGATTCTCCATCTCCCTGGTCCTGAACCGACCCGCTCCCCCGCGGAAATCTTTCTTCTGGTCGCGCTAGGTGACGGCGGGACAGGGGGTGGCGGGCCGCAGGGATAGCGGGCTCACGGCCCAGGATCGTGACGGTCGAGCGGTGACCCGGTAGACTGGTTGGCATGGCCCCGTCTGAGGTTCCGCAACTGGTCATCCGCCCTGCTCTGCCCCGACAGGCCCCGGAGTTGCTGGCCTGGCTGCTTTTCGATCGCCCTCTGTCGCACGCCGAAATCCCCCCCGGCCACCTGCTGGAGGCCCGCCAGGAGGGCCAGCGTGTCGGCGCGTTGTGGCTGAACGTCTCCCCCGGAAGAGTCGCCAGTTTGATCGGACCACGGACCGTCGGGCAACACGGACGGGAAGTGGGCCTGCAGCTGCTGCAGGAAGCAAGCCAGCTGCTGACTGCTGAGGGTGTCCACATCGCTCAGGCCCCGCTGCCGATCGAGGCCGAGGCGGAAATGGGCTTGTACCAGGCGGCCGGTTTTCCTCATGTCCTGGAACTGGATTACCTGGTGAGCCCCGTAAAGAGGGCCCGCAGGCCGGCCCCAGGAGAAGCTTCCTCCGGGTTGCGGTTCGTCGCCTACGAGCCAGAACTGGGGAATCGTTTCCAGCAGATCGTTGCCGGCACCTATCAGGATTCGCAAGACTGCCCGGTGCTGAACGGCGTCCGCGACGTGCGGGATGTCCTGGACGGCTACCGGGGGCAGGGCATGTCTGCTGACCGGTGGTGGCGGTTGCTGCAACACGACGGGCAGGACGTCGGTTGTTTGATCCTGGCCGATTATCCGCCGGCGGACCAGATGGAGCTGGTCTACCTGGGCATCCTCCCGGAATTTCGCGGGCGGGGATTCGGCCTGGCGGCGACTTGGCACGCCCTGGGGATGGCCGCGGAAGGGGGCCGAGCCCATTTGACGCTGGCGGTCGATGCCCAGAACGGTCCGGCCCAGGCCTTGTATCGACGAGCCGGATTTCTGCGGTGGGACCGCAAGCAGGTCCTGCTGCGATTTTTCTGACCATCCCCCCTCACCACTCACTCCTCAGCCGACTTCAGAAGCCCTCTGCATCCGGAATCTTCCCCCCCGTCCTCAGGGTGTCAGAAATTCCTGGCGGAGAAAGTTGGCGGTCGTCTCCCATTTTTCGGCCGCCTCGGCAAAATCGACCTCCATGGCCTGGACCGGGTCGGGGATCTGCAGGCGGGCGGCGTGCCGGACCTGCGGATTGAGCGGGATTTGGGCACTGGGGCCGGCCGCCAGCCGTTTTTCGCTGGCCGAGCTCAACAAATAGTCGACCAACTTCCGAGCCGCGGCCGAGCGGCGAGTGCCTTTGACGATGGCCAGCGTGTTGGGGATGAACAGCGTGCCCTCCTGGCCCGGCGCCGAATCGGGGAAGACGATTGCCACCGGCAAGCCCTTTTGCTGTTCGATGATCGCATCATCCGTATCGGTCAATCCCAGGGCCAGCTGTCCGGCGGCCACACGCAAGGCGACTTGCTTGTTGCCCGCTTCGATCGCCACCCCGTTGGCTCGCAGCGCTCGAAAGAACTCCTTGGCCCGCTCGTCGCCCCACTTGGCGAACAGGCAAGCGGCGTGGGTGGCGGTCGTGCCGAACAGCGGTTTGGCGATCCCGATCTGTCCTCGCCACTGGGGATCGGTCAGGTCCAGAAGGGAATCTGGTCGTTGACTCTCTGGCACCCGCTGGGTGTTGACAATCAGCACTCGGGCTCGCGCGGCAAAACCATGCCACGTCCCATCCGCGGCTCGATATTGGGCCGGATAAGGTTGGTGAATGGGAGACAGGTAGACCTCCAGCAGCCCTCGCTGCCGCAGGCGGAGCGTATTGAGAATTTCGTTGTTCCAGAAGACATCGCAGCGAGTGGGGCCCACCCGCGATTCGCTGATGATGGCCTCGGTCAAACCGACCGTTTTCGTCGACTCGCTATCGAATCGCGGCCGCACAGGGATCCCGGTCTGTTGGCTGAAATCCCGCAGCAGGGGCTCGGAAAACTCGGAGTCCAGCGCCGTGTAGACCACCAGGGCCGTGTCATCCTGGCAGCCGGTCAACAGCAGGCCCAGGGCGATCCCCAGGCGAGCGGGGCAGGTCGCACGGGCGGGGTGGCGGGGGTGGAGCTGAGCAAAAAACATGATTCGCCGCTGGCGAGGTGGCAAATGTCCGATTTCGACCTGTTTGCTAGAATATTACAGGTCAGCGGGGTCTCCAGCCAGTCGCCGCCATGGCGATTGACAACCACCGCCGCAAAACAACAATGGTCAGTTTGCCCGCCTGGGAGAAGAGCGGGCCTGAAAGACGAAAAGTCGCCGGAAAACAAGAGGATCGGATGAACATTATCCAGCAGCAGGACCCGGAGGTATGGGCGTCAATCGCCAGCGAGATCCAGCGGCAGGAGGACGGGCTGGAGATGATCGCCAGCGAAAACTACACCAGCGCCGCGATCATGCAGGCGGTCGGCAGTGTGCTGACCAACAAATACGCCGAAGGTTATCCGGGCCGCCGGTATTACGGCGGGTGTGAATTCGTCGACGTGGCCGAGGATCTGGCGCGGGAGCGGGTCCGGCAGCTGTTTGGGGCCGAGCATGCGAATGTGCAGCCCCACTCGGGCAGCCAGGCCAACCTGGCGGTTTATCTGACCGCGGTGAAACCCGGCGATACGGTCCTGGGACTGGACCTGGCCCATGGCGGCCACTTGACACACGGCATGCCGTTGAACATTTCCGGCCAGTTGTACCATTTCGTCCACTACGGTGTGGACCCCACCACCCACCGGCTCGATTTCGATCAAGTGGCCCGCTTGGCGCGGGAGCACAAGCCGGCCTTGATCGTGGCGGGGGCGAGCGCTTATCCGCGGGAGATCCCCCACGGGCGGTTTGCCGAAATCGCCGCAGAGGTGGGGGCCAAATTGTTTGTCGACATGGCCCATTATGCCGGCCTGGTCGCCGCCGGCTTGCACGACAATCCGGTCCCCGTCGCTGACTTCGTCACTTCCACGACCCACAAGACCTTGCGGGGTCCCCGGGGGGGGGTGGCGTTGTGCAAATCCGCCTACGCCAGGGATCTGGATCGCAGCGTGTTCCCCGGGACGCAGGGGGGGCCCCTGATGCATGTGATCGCCGGCAAAGCGATCTGTTTTGCCGAAGCCCTCCGCCCCGAATTCAAACAATACGCTCAACAGATCATCCACAACGCCCGGGCCCTGGCCGACACCCTCGCCACCGGCGGGCTGACCCTGATCAGTGGCGGGACCGACAACCACCTGTTGCTGGTCGATGTCACCCCCATGGGGCTCAGCGGCAAGGTGGCCGAAGAAGCGCTGGCCCGCTGCGGGATCACGGTCAACAAGAACATGATCCCCTTCGACCAGCGGAAGCCGATGGACCCCTCCGGCATCCGCATCGGCACGCCGGCCCTGACGACTCGAGGCATGGGCACCACCCAGATGCAAACCATCGGTCAGTGGATGTTGCAGGCCTTGCGGAATCCGGACGAAGCCCAGCTGGTGCAGATTCGTCAGGCGGTGTCCGAAATGTGTGCCGATTTTCCCGTGCCCGCGTCGGTTTTGCAGATGACCGAGGGGGGGGATCTGCCGGACTCGGGATACGCCCTGCCGGGGGCGGCAACCGGCCTGCGGGAGATGGATTAACCAAGAAACAGGCGTGAGGCGGGGACCCCCCGCCAGGCTGTGCGGGCTGGACTCTGACCACGCGAATCCCGCGAATTTGGATCGACCCTCTCACCCAGAACGGTACAATAAGTGCCAGCAAGGAATCGCCAGGGCAAACAGACCATGGTTGGCGGAAAAAGCAAAATCCTGATCGCGGACGACAATCAACCGAACGTTGAACTGTTGGAGGCGTACCTGACTGATGTCGATTGCGAGATCGAGGTCGCCTGTGATGGTGAGGAAACCCTGGCCAAGGTCCAATCCTTCCAGCCGGACGTCATTCTGCTGGACGTCATGATGCCCAAGCTCTCCGGCTTTGAAGTCTGCAAGCAGCTGAAGGACAACCCTCAGTCCCGTTCGATTATGATCCTGATGGTCACAGCCCTGAATGAACTGGGTGACATCGAGCGGGCGGTGGCGGCCGGCACGGATGATTTCTTGAGCAAGCCGGTGAACAAGATCGAGCTGGTCAAGCGGGTGGAAAACATGCTGAAACTGCGGCATTTTACCGATGAAAACGAGCGGCTGCGGAAGTACATCCAGGAAATGGATGACCAGGCGGGACCGTAGTTGCTCGTTTCCCTCCTGGGGGACTGACATCATGCGGAACTTGGGCCACGCCGCCGTAGTGAGCTTCGCCCTGGCACTGCTCTGCAGCAGTCCCGCTCGAGGTGCGGACCCTCTTGCCCCACCGGCCAACCTGGATGCACGGATCGAGCAGTTGATTCAGCAGTTGGGTCACGAGAACTACGTGCTCCGCGAGCAGGCGCAGGACGAGCTGCAGCAGATCGGGCCGCCGGCCCTGGACGCGCTGGCCCAGGCACAGAACAGCGACGATATCGAAATCGAAATCCGCGCTCGCTACCTGATGACCGCCATCAAGATCGAGTGGACGCTGGACACTGATCCCGAGCGGGTGCGAAAGTTGATGGAGGATTACGCCGAGTTGAGCGAAGAGGGCCGGCGAGAGAGGATTCATCGCCTCGCGGAAATGGGAAACCTGACCGCGGTCGAAGTCCTCTGCCGGATCGTGCGCTTCGATTCCTCTCCGCTGGTCTCCAAACTGGCGGCCCTGGCCCTGATGGATATGCAGCGGGACGAGGATCAGTGGGTCAACCACACCAGGGCGATCGCCAGGAATCTAGCCGGCACCCGCGTGGTCGCGGCCGAGTGGTTGCGGGTTTTTATCACCTCGCGAAAAGATCCCGCAGGGGCAATTGAGCCGTGGCAACGGCTGGTCGATGCCGAACGAGCGGTGTGGAAAAGCGCACCGGGCAAGACCAATTGGCAGGTCGTGCAGGCCCTCTTATTGCGACTGATCGATCAGCTGGAGCAGCTGGGTCGGGAAGCCGATACCGAAGAGTACATGCGGCAGATCGTCGAACTGCAGCCGAAGGACGAGCAAAGTATCAAGAAGCTGGTCCGCTGGCTGGAAGATCGACAGGCCTTTCGCCTGGTCGTTCTCGTCGCCGAAAAATACCCGGAGATCTTTCAGGGCGATCCCCTCCTGCTCTATGGCCTGGCTCACGCTCAGCAAAAGCTGGGTCAGCGGGAGGCCGTCCAAAAATCCGTGGAACGTGCTCAGCAGCTCAACCCCAGCAGCCCCCAAAATCACCTGGTGATCGCTTTTCAGCTGCAGGGACGCGGCTGGTTTGAGTGGGCCGAGCAGGAATATCGGAGAGTGATCGAGATCACGGGAATGCGGCATGAGCTCGCCATCCGCGCAACTTTTTTGCTCTCCGAAATGCTGCACGACCAGCAGCAGGACAAAAAAGCGGGGGAGGTCCTGCAGGCGCTGGTGGAACAGACGGATCGGGACGAGCAAGTGCGGCGGCTGATCGAGCATTTCGAACGGGATGTGGGCAGCATTCGTTCGCGGATGCATTTTTTCTTCGCCAACCATTACGCTCGACAGGGCGAAACGGCGAAACAGCAGCAAGAGTTGGACCGGGCCCTGGGAGCCGACCCCACCGATGCCGATGTGCTGATCGCCCACTACCGGTTACCGAACGCGTCTGCCGAGCGGCGGGCGGGGACGGAACGGGCGATTCGCCGGGCCATGGAGGTTTTCCGCAACCGGATTGAGCAAGAACCGGACGAGGCCAGCCCCCACAACCAGTTCGCCTGGCTGGTCGGCAACACCCTGGGCGAAAAAGATCCCGCCCTGGCAGACCAGGCCATCCGTTATTCGCAGCGCTCCTTGGAAATCCGTCCCGATGCGGCGGGATACCTGGACACCCTAGGACGCTGCTATTTCGCTCGGGGCGACTTCCCGCAGGCGGTCAAGCATCAGAGGCGAGCGGCAGAGCTTGAACCGCATTCCGGTTTGATCCGGCGTCAGCTGGAATTATTCGAGCAGAAACTGGGGGAAGCGGAAGGCGATCGATGATGAGTTTGCCCAACGCGTCGTGTCACCCACCGGCCGCCCTCCCGGGCCGTGCCGTGAGCGATATGCGGTGGCGGTACCATGCCTGCCTGCTGGGCCTGACCGTGGCGGTCCTCCTGGCAGCGGGGGGCATGGAAATCCATCATGGGAGGCAGGTCGTGTTGCCCCTCCTGGGCCCGCTGCCGGCGGCCTGTGTCTGGAATTCCCTGTGGAGCACCCACTGTCCCGGCTGCGGCTTGACCCGCAGCATCGTCTCCCTGATGCACGCCGATCCGGCGGCCGCCTGGGGTTACAATCCAGCCGGGCTGCTGATCTTCGCCATCGCGCTCTACCAGATCCCGTTTCGCACGATCCAGCTGAAACGACTGGCTCGGGGAGCCCCCGATTATCGCCATGGTCCCTGGACCCTGCAGGCCGCCATCTGGGCAGCCGTCACCGCCCTGGTCGCCCAGTGGCTGTGGCGGACCGTGCTGTAGGGCTCCCTCCCCGCAGGCCGATCCCGGGAAAAGTGCCGGCTGCCGCTTAGAGAAAATAATCGTCGCGCTGTTGTGCGGCCACCAGGGCTTCGACCTTTTCCGGATGCTGGATCAGATCCTGAATCCACCAATTGGTTTGATTATAGAGACAAGTCACATTGCGGCACTCGTGAGCCGCGTCAAACCGCAAAATCATCTCGCCCAGTTTCTTGCGGGTGGATTCCATTTGTGACGGATCGCGATAGGCACGCCGATCGGCGATCATGGCCATGGGCGAGCTGCGATAGCCCGGACAGTTGAAGACGCCGTGCGGCGTGAGGACTTGCCGCAAGGCCTGCATGTGGCAGTACCGAGGTTGCCGCGTGTACTGCTGCCACGTCTGCTGTTCCAGCAAGCGAAGGTTGGTGCTCTCCACGATGCGAAACGTGTCGTCTTCCAGCTGCCGGGCCTCGGCCAGGGCCTGCCGAATCCGCCGGACGATATCCCCCTGCTGCTCGGCCCCCCGCCGCGGATCCATGACCTCTGCGCCATTGTCTTCCTGTCGCATGAGGAATGGCTTGACGGACAGGTAGTCGAAGCGGAATTTTTTGGCGAGCCGAGCGGCGGGGACCAGTTCGTGGATGTTCTCTACAATTTTGGCATCGTCCCGCGTGGCCCCCTTCCAGGTCACGATAAACGAAAATCCGACCTGAAAACGGGAATTTTGCTCCTTGATTTTTGGCACCCACTGGCAAATCTCTTCCAGGGTGACCGGCTGGCGGGGACGGTGCATGGCCTGGAAGGTGGCGTCGCTGCCGGAGTCGAGCGAGAGGCGGATCCAGTCGCCGGGACCCAACCAGGCCGCGGCCTCCAGCAAGCGGTCCCCGCGACTCCCGTTCGAGACCACCGCCACCTGCTGATTCAGCTCGGACTTGAGGAACCGCACCATGTCGGCAAACCGCGGATAAACCGTAGGCTCGCCCCCGCCGATCAAAATCACGCTCCGCATGCCACGCTGGGCCAGGTTCCGCAGCGAATCCCGCAGCTCGTCCTCCTGATGCTTGACCCCCGTGTTGAGAATCTCCCAGTCGATGCAGTGGTCACAGCGATAGTTGCAGGCGGTGGTCAGATCGAGATTGATGGAGAGCGGCGCATGGGAGGGGGGCAAGGGGGGTTGCTGGCCCTGGTCCACCGCCTCCTGCGCGGCCACCTGCCACTCGACGTACGCCTTAACCCGCGGCAAGACTGCGGGCTGTAAAAGCTTGGCCCGGAAATCGTGAAAATCGTGGGCGCCGTCCATGGCAACCAGTTTATGGGTGAGGGGTGAGGGGTGAGTGGTTATTGGTGAGTGGTGAGTGGTGAGTGCCCGCGCGCCGGGATTGTGCAGAAGGTTACGGGTTGGAACGCAACGGGCTCTGCGTACTCACGGCTCGGCACTCAGCCACTCAAAACTTGCCGTGCCGCTTCGTAGGCCTGCTGCACGAGGCGGACGTTTTGTACCAGCCGCAGGGGGTCCTGGCCGGCGTTCCCGCCGGCCGCCACGCGTCTTATAAAGTCGGCTGCCAATAACTGCAATGGATCTTCCAGCGGCAAGCAACCTTCCGCCGGAGGGGTTACCCGGGGATCCTGCCTCGCCAGGTCGCCGGGCCTTTCCGCGACCGGCTGCAGGTACAGCTGATAGGCGGGCATCGCGATCCGCCTGACGACGGTGCAATCATTGATAGCATAAGCTGCCGGGCGGGGGGGCTGGGGAAAGGGAACCAGGTCGACTTGGACGGCGACCGCGCCTTCAGCATGGACGTAGTCGAAGGCGATCTGCAAGGGGCCGCTCGCCGCAGGGGTACACCGCACATGTTCCGCTTGTCCCTCCCCTGGCGCCAGGGCCAGCAGCAGGCTGGCGATGTGGGGCACAGCGTCGGGAATCATGGCGATCCCCTCCCGGGCGGGGGCCAACAGCACTTCCAGCCGCCGCAGCGGGTCCTCTGGCCGCAGATCGGGATAGCAGCGAGCAAAGCCGCTCAGCGTATACGGCCATTGATGATTGACCATCAGCACCCGCCCCGCGTGGCGAAAGCCTTCGACCACGACCTGGGCATCGGCGACGTTGTCGCGGTCCGGCTGAAAAACGAGCGGTTTTTCGCACAGCACGTGCTGGTGGTGTGCCAGGGCGGTCTGCAAATGAGCTTGGTGAAAGCGATAGGGGCTGCAGATCGCCACGGCCTCCAGCCGTTCGCGCTCGATCATCTGGGCCATGTCCAGGTAGCCCCGAACCTTCAGCCCGTAGTCGGTCTGCAGTTGTTGGCAAGCTTCGGCCAGGGTGCGGTCCGTCGTTCCCACAATCCCACAGATCTCGGCCCCCGCCGCGGCCAGATAGCGGGCCAGATAGGGCCCCAGGCCTTGGACGTGCCTGCGAGCACCGATAATTCCGATTCGCAACGAGCTCATATTCGCGTTGGCTCCTCTGCGCACGTCCGTTTATACTCTACCGACCCCTCTGGCGGTAAGAACGTATTGGCATGTGAAAAACCCCATCTTCGCTCTCGCTCGTCAGGGGGTGAGAAAAGATGGGGAACGGCTGCGCCGGCGATTTTCCGAATCAGAAAGCACGTGCGCAGAGCGTGAAAGGAGGTCTTCGTGGCACACGGGCTGACGGTCATCATCGCGGTCAAGAACCATCGCGGTTTGATCCGCGGGTGTATCGAGTCGTGTCGGGACGTGGCCGACGAGATCTTGATCGCCGATTCGGGCGCCACGGATGACACGGTGCAGCTGGCCCGGCAGCTGTGTGAGGGGTGGTGTACTTGCACGGTCGTGGCGCGACAGTACATCACCGCTTGCAGCTTCAAAAACTGGGCTATTCCCCAGGCTGCTCATCCGTGGATCCTGATCCTGGACGTCGATGAACGGTTGACGGATGGGCTGAGCGTTGAGATCCAAGAGCTGCTGAGCGGCCAGCCGGCTGGCGACGGCTACCAGGTCTGTCGGCACAACTATTTCATGGGCCGGCGCGTGCGGTTCGCCGAATGGGCTCGGGATCGGGTCATCCGCTTGTTCCAGCGCGACAAGTTTCGCTATCCGCGGGACGACGTCGACCATGGCGAGTTTCCGACCGCGGGGCTGAAGATTGGACGGCTGCGGGCGCCCCTGAAACACTACGCTCGCCGGTCCTACGACGAACAGCTGGAGAAGTGCAATCGCTACACAGCCCTCCAGGCTCGCCGCTGGTTCCAGGAGGGCCGCCGTCCCCGGATTCTGCAATTGCTGCTGCGACCGCCGGCCCGCTTCCTGCGGTCGTATATCGCCTACGGTGGGTTCCTCGACGGAAAGGTCGGCATCCAAATTGCCTACCTGGCCGCCTACTACGCGTTCCTCAAACAAGCCCGCTTGTGGGAGCTGTGGCAGGAGGTGCCCGACGACGCCGGGGAAGAGCGAGGGGGAGAGCGACGAGCAGCCTGAGCGTATCCGTTTGGGGTGGGCGAGGCGCCAAGGTTCGATCGCGGCCGGGCCCACCACCCCCCACACGTTCCATCCTGCCTGGATCCGGCAGCATCGGTTCGCGGTCCGGGATTCATGCCGCGCGGGGGAGGTATTCCAACCGAGCCAGGGTGGGCGCGATGGCCGCTTGGACTTCCGCGATCTGGCCCGCGTCGGCGTGGCGAAACTGAGCGATCTTGGCCGGATTGACCTGACCCTCCAGGTAATCCCGGCAAGCCGGTGTCAGGGGACGGCCCAGGAAATCGCACACGCCCTGCATCGTGCCCAACGGATCCCGGCACAGGGACTCGAACGAGATGGTGTACACGTGGGGCCGAGCGTATTGGACAAACTGCTGGTACCGCCGCACTTGAAATTCCCACGAGAGCGCGGCCTGGACGTGGTGGGGTTGATCCAAAGCCTGCAGGTGGCTCAGCACCCGCCGGCCCAGCCGGCGGTGGGGATCGTCGGTCAAATGGTGCTTGAAGGCCACATCGCGGCCGTCGCGGACCATGTGGATGTAGCGGGCCTGCGGCAGAGCGGCCGCCACGTAGTGGGGTATTAAATACGTCTCGGGAAACTTCCAGCCCCAGTCTCCGGCCGGCTGGCCCAGCCACTCCAGATAATCCCCCAGGGCTCGTCGCCACAGCCGCAGCAATCTCGGCTGGGGAGGTGCCGTCACCGGCTGCTCCAGCGTCGCTCGGCAAATCCGCTTGATCACCCGCGTAAAACGCCGATCCTGCACATCCCCCGTGGGCACGTCCAGCATGGCGCCCATGTGAAACCCGAGCTCCTGCAGGGCCCACGCCAATACTCGGGTG
>CAYFZZ010000139.1:0-10486 GCA_964347545.1 uncultured Planctomycetaceae bacterium
CACCCCAACGGGAAGGCCCGTTTACGGGTCTTCTGATCGTTGCGGCTTCAGCCCTGGCGATCGCGCGTGGTGCTGTTTGTTGAGTGTTGTTCCGCCGCCAGTCATCCAGGGCTAAAGCCAGGCAGCGGGAAAGCCCCGTAAACGGGGCTCGTCACATTTTTTACGCGACCTCGACCCCGTGCTAAACAACATTATGCAGGTGCTGTCATTCGTTCAGTTCGATTCAATTGACGCAGGGCATTGATTAGGAGCTTTGCCTGGACCCAAAGTTGCACACGGTGCGGTCGGCGGACCCAACTGGGAAGCGGTCCCAGCCCTGCGGCGAAACTCGTGAGGTTGCCAAAGGAACGCTCGATTTGGACGCGAAAGCGAAGCAATGCCTTTCCGAATTCTCGTTTTGTCATCTCAAGAGAATGGAGTCGGCTTGGCTCGTGACGGCGACTCCCGACGCCCTTTCCCTGCAGGCGCTGCGGCGCGACGATTTGATGTCGAGGTGCGGCAACTTTGTGCAGTGGGTTACTATCGTATTGACCATCCCCTACGATATAGCCCTCGCCTGGCAAGTTCGGTAGCAGTTTCTTACCCGCGGTGGAATCGTGGGTGTTCATTGGTTCGATCCGCCACACCGAAGGCAGCACTCCGCCGCCCCATACGGCGTGTAGTTTATATCCTCGGGCGAAACCGCTTCCGGCCCGTCCGCACTTGGCGTCGGAGTCTTTGCTATACGGTCCGATCGGCAATGGCTTGCTGTCGATGCGCTGTATCCACCATTGCCGCGGGTCCCCACCCAACTCCGCTTCGACCAGCGCGAGAAGCCGCTGGACGGCGTCCCTACGAAGCCGCCGACTCATGGTGGATTGAGACGGCAACCACGAAGGCGGGTCGGGTTCCCAATTCCTCTTGTCGCACGCCCAGGAGGTCGGTCGATCATGAATAACCGCCCACAAATACACGCTCACAATCTCTGCGTGTCGATAAAGTCCATTCGTATACAGGTTGTCCAACCGGACCACTATCAAGTAAAGTTTATTCCAGAGTTCGCGTTCCATTTCATGTCTCCTGCGATTGAGCCCAAAGGAAACAAGTATGAACGCGAACTCGCTTAATGTCTGCCTGCTAGCACCTGCATATTGTTGTAAAGCACGGGGCTATGAGGATGGAACCGAAAAGGCGTAGGGTGCCACGACAACCAGTTACTGCAATCGGCTAAGGTGTTACGAAAAAACAATATTCGTCAATCCTCAATCGACCGAAGACGCCGATGATATCTGTGCTTTTTAAACTGTCGAATTTGACCTTCGTGCTCTTCGTGTCCTTCGTGGTGAAATTCCCCTTCGCGGGGTACCCTGTACCGAGCTCCTCTCTGGCCAGGTACCCGTCCTGACCATGGATATAGGGGTCTTCAGCCCGCACTCGGAAAGGTCAAGGTCCGTCAGCGGGTCAAGGCTGCAAGGCGTGTCAAAGAAAATGCGGAGGTGTTTTTCTTTGAGGGCCCCGACCGCGGCCCCTAAAATGTCTTAAAGAATCGTGGATTCATGTAGCCGCTGGTTACTCGACCGCGCAGACCATGATCCGGTTGCTGCTGATGTCGACAATCTCGACTTCCCGGCCGGCCTCGATAAAAGCCCCGTCGGCCACGACGTCCACCTTGCGGGTACCGAAGCGGCATTGACCGGCGGGTCGGAGGGCGGAACGGGCGGTGCCGCGGTCGCCAATCTTCAGCGGCTCGCCCTCGGCCGCCCCGCCCGCCTCAGCCGGCCCCCGCGGCGCCACGCTTTCCGCCGCCGGCGGTTCCAGCGTGATGTGCCGCAAGAGGGGGATCGTGCCGTAGTATTTGATGATCAAGCCACAGCCCACAATGGCCACGATGCCGGACCCGAAGACCAGCAACAGGGAATTGACCAGCGCCTGAAACTGTTCGGCATTCCGCGGGACGAAAAAGCTTTGAGTGGCCAGGACCAGGCTGCTGATCAACAGCAGCACGCCGGCCACCCCGGCGATGCCGAAGCCGGGCAGCACGAACAGTTCGACCAGCAGGAAAATCACGCCTGCGGCGAAGAGGAGGAACTCCAGCCATTCGGCCGTCCCCCCCAAAAACCGGCTCCAGAAGAACAACGCAAAGCAGAGGCCGGCCAGCAGCCCGCCCACCCCGATCCCGGGCGAACTGAGTTCGACGAACAGGGCCACCAGGCCGACGACGATCAGCAAGGCGGTCACCAGGCCGTGATTGAGGATCAGCACGGTGGTGTCCAGGCCGCTCCAGGTAAAGACCAGCGGATCCCCGGCGAAGTCGACCAGCTGCCGCAGTTCCTCCAGGCTGGCGGCCTGGCCCTGGGCCAGCTGCAACTCCACCGCTCGGCGACCGTTGACCTCCAGGAACTTCTTCTGGCGGGACT
Organism: uncultured Planctomycetaceae bacterium; assembly: GCA_964347545.1. Lineage (GTDB taxonomy): Bacteria > Planctomycetota > Planctomycetia > Pirellulales > UBA7805 > CS4-C045. The sequence continues at coordinate 2,397 of CAYFZZ010000139.1, forward strand.
CCAGCACCGGTTGCTGCTTTTCCCAGCGGTCTGGATCTGCCGCCGAGGCGAGTTCGGCATCGCTGAGGAAGGCGATCTGGCCGGTCTGCTTGTCCTGCACGCGGTACACGATCAGTTGGTCGTCGACCATGGCTTCGGCCAGAGCGGGCGGGCGGCCTTTGGCTTCTGCCAGGTCGCGGACCTTGCGAGCCAGATCGCTGCGGATTTTTTCGGGGGCGTGCTGGAACATGAACCCTTCGTCCAGAAAAATCGGTCCGGCATCCCCCAGCACGGCGTGGGGGGCCATGACGATCTCGTCACAGCCCAAGGCCATAATCGCCGCTCCGCTGAGCGCTTCGCGGGGAATGTAAGCGACGGTGCGGGCCCAGCGGGTATCGCGTAACCGGCGAGCCAAATTGAGGCTGGCCTCCAGGGCGCCGCCCGGACTGTCGATTTCCACAATCACCAGGTCCGCCCCTGCCGCCTGCGCCTGGGCCAGCTTGCGGTAGAAATAGTGTTCGCTGAAGGAACTGACCGGTCCGGAAAACTTGATCACCGCCGCCTGACGATAGCGCGGCGGGTCGGGCGGGGGTTCGTCTGCGGTCGTCTGCAGGGGCCCGCTGAGCGCCAGGGCGGTGACGATTCCCAGCCAGCATCGCCGCCGACCTTCTGCCCAAGGGAGCCGCTTGTGGTCGTCCAGCGAACCGTTCATGCCACGTTTCCCGGGAAGGAGGAGAGGGGTGTTATTATACGATTGCCCGCCGCCGCCCAGCCAGTCGACGCGGCTCGCACGCGTCATCGGTGGCCGTCCCCGTCGGGCGGCGAGTTGACCCTGCCGCCGCGGGCCGGATATACTCCTCGCTTCGCCCCGCCTTCCTGCGACAACCCGCGATGAAAATTCACGAGTACCAGGCGAAACAGATTTTGCGCGAGGCACAGGTGGCCGTGCCGCAAAGCGTGGTCGCCACGACCCCCGAGGAAGCGGCCGCCGCCTTCACCCAGCTGGGCGGCCCCCTGGCGGTGGTGAAGGCTCAGATTCACGCCGGCGGACGGGGCAAAGGGACGATTAAGGAGCATCCCCAGCAGCGGGGGGTCCAGCTGGTGCACAGCGCCGCCGAGGCTGCGACGGTGGCCGGCCATTTGTTGGGAAACCTGCTGGTCACGATCCAGACCGGACCGGAGGGGAAGAAGGTCCACCGGGTGCTGGTCGAAGAAGGTTGCCAGATCGAGCGGGAACTGTACCTGGGCATCGTGGTCGACCGAGCTCGAGCTCGGCCCGTGCTGATGGTCAGCTCGGAAGGGGGCGTGGAAATCGAAAAAGTCGCGGCGGAGACGCCGGAGAAGATTTTTTACGAAGCCTTCGATCCTCAGGCCGGACTGGATGCTTATCAAGCCCGCAAACTGGCCGCTCGATTACACCTTGAACCGCGCAGCCTCCGTTCGGCCGTCTCCTTCATGCAAGGGCTGTGCCGCGTCTTCGTCGACCAAGACTGCAGCCTGACCGAAATCAATCCCCTGGTCGTGACCGCCAGCGGCGAGCTGCTGGCCCTGGACGCCAAAATGACGTTTGACGACAACGCCCTCTATCGGCATCCCTCGCTGAGCGAGCTGCGGGATCTTTCCGAAGAGGAACCGGCCGAACTGCAGGCGGCTCGAGCGGGGTTGAGCTACGTGAAGCTGGAGGGAAACATCGGCTGCCTGGTCAACGGGGCGGGGTTGGCGATGAGCACCATGGACTTGATCAAGCTGCACGGGGGCGAACCGGCGAATTTTTTGGACGTGGGGGGCGGAGCGAATGTGGAGCAGGTGACCGAGGCGTTTCGGATTTTGTTGGATGACGTCAACGTGAAGGCCGTGCTGGTGAACATCTTTGGCGGCATCATGCGGTGCACCACCATCGCCAACGCCCTGGTCGAGGCGGCTCGGGAAGTGGGCTTCAGCGTCCCCCTGGTCGTCCGCCTGGAAGGGACCGAAGTCGAAGAGGGCCGCCAGATCCTCGCCGACAGCGACGTGGACATCATCGCCGCCCAAGACCTGACCGACGCCGCTCAAAAAGTCGTCGCCGCCGCCGGCTGAACCAACACCACTCACCACTCACCCCTCACCACTCACTCCTCCCCATGAGCATTCTGGTCAACAAACAGACGCGGGTCCTCTGCCAGGGAATCACCGGTCGGGTGGGCGCTTTTCACACCAAGGGGTGCTTGCAGTACGGCACGCAGGTGGTGGCCGGCGTCACGCCGGGGAAGGCGGGCGAGCGGGTGGAGGGGGTGCCGGTATTCGACACGGTGGTCGAGGCGGTGGAGGCGACGGGTTGCCATGCCAGCATGATCTTTGTGCCGCCCGCCTTCACGGCGGACGCCATTCTGGAGGCGGTGGACGCCGGGATCGGGGTGATCGTGGCCATTACCGAGGGCGTCCCGGTGCTGGATATGGTCCGGGTCTACGACATGGTGAAGGACAGCGACAGCGTCCTGATTGGCCCCAACTGTCCGGGGCTGATCACACCCGACCAGTGCAAGATGGGGATCCTGCCGGGCTACATTCACCAGCCGGGTTCGGTGGGGGTCATCAGCCGCAGCGGCACGTTGACCTATGAAGCGGTGTGGCAGTTGTCGAACGTCGGGTTGGGGCAGTCGACCTGTGTGGGCCTGGGAGGCGATCCCATTGTGGGGACATCCTTCATCGACCTGCTGGAGATGTTCCAGGCGGACGACCAGACCGAGGCGATCTTGATGATCGGCGAAATTGGGGGGACGGCCGAAGAGGAGGCGGCGGCGTATATTGCCGAGCGGGTGAGCAAGCCGGTGGCGGCGTTCATCGCCGGCCGCACGGCCCCGCCGGGGAAACGGATGGGTCACGCCGGCGCGATCATCTCGGGGGGGAAAGGGACGGCGGCCGACAAAATCGCCGCTCTGCAAGCCGCCGGCATGGAAGTGGCCGAGAGCCCGGCGGACATGGGGGCGGCGGTGCAGCGAGCGCTGAGCCGCTAGTACGTCAGGCCGCCGCGGACCAGGATGGTCTCCTGCGGTTCGAAATCAAAATGATTGCTGACGTAGTCCAGCTTGCGATTGAAGACGTAGCCGACTTCAAACATGCCCTTCAGGCCGTAGTGGCAGAACGTTTCCAGCCCCAACAGGATGCGAATGTCGTTGTAGTCGACTTCGTCATCAAACTCGCTGCGCACCCCCGTCATCGTATTGAGAATCGGGCGGCTCACGGCCCAGCTGCCCCCGCCGTACTCGCCAGCCACGTACCACCACACGTCCGTGTTCCGCCAGGTGGTGAGGCGTTGAGCCAGCTTGGGGTTGGGAAACAGGATTTCCCAGCGGATGTTCCCCTGGGGGCCCCCGGGTGTCCAGATCAGGCCGCCGGCCGGCAGTAGCTTGATATCCACGCGATCGATGTAAATCACACCCGCTCGCCACTGGTGGGTGTCGGAGGTCCGCCACACGCCAAAGCCCCGACCCTGAAACCGCCAGCTGTCGCTGCGAAAGTCCTGGAAGTCGGAATAAATACCCGCTCGAATTCCCAAATCAGCACTCAACCCCGGTGTCACCTGCGGGGTCCAGCCGACATCCAGAAAGGCGTCGTACAGCCGTGAGGGCAGGTCGGCCCCGGTGGCCGAGGGGGACAATCCGGGGGGGGCTGCGAGGGGATCGAACAAGACCGCCCCCGCGGGACCATCCGTAAAATTCGCGGCAAAACCGGGTGTCCACAAGAGGGGGGCGTTCTGGCGAAAAATGAACGGGAAGGGCGTCAGAAAAGTCGCGCTCAACTCGCTCGCATTCCAACCCAGGTCGTCAAGGCCTTCGCGGTTTAACCAGGTGTGGCGCAAGCGGACCTGCTGGAGGAACCGCGGCCACTGGTCAAAGGTCGTGACGCCGGTCAGGGGGGGCGGGCAGGTGGCACACGGAGCCGCCCCGGGAACCGTGGTCCCCCAAGGACTGCTCACCCCCGGCGGCGCGGACGGCAACGTCCCCGGCATCCCGGGGCTGAACGGCGACCCCGCCGCTTGCGTCGGGTCCGCGTAAGGATCAAAAGCAGGCGGAGCGGCTTGAATCGTCCCGTCCAGGGTGACCGGAGGCGAACCGGTACCCAGCCCCGGGGACGGGGTGGCCGGGGCAAACGTGGGTGGGGTGGCCGGGACACCCGGATCGACCGGGACGGGGCCAGGCGCGATGGGGGGGGCCTGGGCAGACCGGATGGGCTGAGCCGCGGTATGCACCACGGGTGGTGACAAGGCGGAGGAGGGGGAGGGAAAACGAATCCGCGGGGTCCCGTCCTGGCACCAGGCGGGCAGAGCGGCGACCAAGACCAGCAGCAGCGGCTGGCTCGCCAACCGGATATGTCGTCCCACAGCCACTAGTAATCTCGCTTCCCGCGCAGCAGAGAACGTGGAGGATGATCGAGGGGGTGGGTCTAAGTACCAAGCCGCTGTCGACCGGTCAACCTTGATTTGCCGCCGGCGCGGTGGCGCTGCTAGCACCCCGCCCCCGGCGGCGGCCCCGGCGGCGGGGGTGAGCCAGCCCCGCGATACAGATTTCGTGTCGCTGATGAGACAGCTGTCGAGCCCGCACGATGGGGTAACCCCAACTGCGGACCTCCGCCACGTACTCGGGGACCTGGTCAGCCAGCTGCCAGTTGGCCAGCTTGAGGTTCAGCAGCAGGCCGCGGATGTGGACCAGCCGATGGGTGACGATTTGGCGGACCGTCGCCAGGGTATAGTGGGGGACGACGTTCATGTCGGCCACCAGCCATTGGAAGGGGCCGTATTGCTTGCGGGGCAGATCCGCTCCCCGCTTGCGGATGTGCGTAAAGTCCCGGTGGCTGGCGATGCGGGGATCGACGTCGGCTGGATCGACCCCGGTGACCCGCAGGCCCCGGTCCAGGAGGGCTTGGGTGGAACCGCCGGGGGCACAGCCCAGTTCGACGCACCGCTGTCCTGCCTTGAGCGGAAAGGCGATCCAATCCAACGCTTCGCTGGTCTTGAGGTAGGCCCGCGAGACCATCTGGTCCGGGACGGGACCGGACCAGATCCCCCCGGTCCACCGCGTGGCGCGGGCCGTGGCCCGATGGTATCCCAACCACCACTCGTCTGGTTCCACCAGCACACAATCCAGGACCAGGTCCCCTCGCCGCGTGGTTTGGTCCAGTCGTTGCCAGGCCCCTGTCGGATCGGGCCCATCCGCGGCGGCGGCGAAGATCAGGCGGCGGGCCTCCTGGGCGGTTTGATCGAATCCGGGTTCATAGCCACCGGTGCCGGGTGTCCTTCTTTCCCGCGACCAGACATGCAAGCGATCGATCTGCAGGTCGGCGGCCAATTCCCATACGCGGCGTGCTCGGAGGGAATCGGACGAGCCTGGCACTTGTCCCAGACTGATGGCGTAGGCCCGTGCCAGTGTCGAGCGTAAGGTAAAGTTGTCAGCGACTGCCAGTGCGGCGGGCTGTTTGAAGGTCAGAAAACCGGGCCGCGAGTAGGCCAAACGCCAGGCGGGCCAGGCACGCGAAATTTCCTCCTTCAGCGCTCCTTCCGCACCAAACTGGCACGTGACCCACACGAATTCTTCGGCAGCGACCACGGTCGGATATCCGGTTTGTTCCTAAGGTAACAAGCTTACCAATTTTACCCCCAGGTTTTGCCGGGGCTTTGCTTGACAGGGGAGCCATAGCCCGCAAGGATGAAAAGAGGGGCAAAATCGGGCCACGCTGGCGAAAGCTGGTGGTGGCCTCTACCGCCGGCAAACAATCTTAAGGTTTGAATTTATGTGGAACATGAATGGTTGGCAACGGCACGCCGTGGCGCTGTGTGTGGCCTGCGGCTTATCCGCCACAGCGACAACCGGCTCGTCCACGCTGTGGGGCCAGACAGCGGCTCTGGGGGAACTGAGCGAATCCGGGACCGCCCCACTGCCGTCGGCCGATACGGGGGAGGATGACCGCCTGCCGATGGGGTTGGCCACCTGGATCACAAAATATCCCGGCGTCGCCGGGGCCAAGGATCGTCTGGCTGCGGGAAACCGCGAAGAGGCGATGCGGCAGTTGCTGACGGCGGTGGAGGATCACCCGGAATTGCCGCAAGCGGAGGTGATCCTGGCCGAATTTTACTTCGCCGCCAGACAACCGGCGGCGGCCGTGGCCGCTCTGGATCGCGCGGCGGTACAAATGCCCGCCGACCCGGAACCGTACTTGATCCTGGCCAATTTTGCCTTCACCCAAAATCGCAACACGGATGCCCGGGTCCTGTTCGATAAGGCGGCGACCCTGGTGAAGGACCTCAAAGCGGTCCCCGAAAAGAGGGATCGCATCCTGGTACGGCTGCACGCGGGCCAGGCGAGTGTGGCCGAGCGGGCGGACGCTTGGGAACGGGCGATCCCCCACTTGGAGGCCTGGATCAAGGCAGATCCCAAAAATCCCGCGGCGCGGGTGCGGCTGGCTCGAGCCCTATTCCGGACCAATCAAGGCAAAGCGGCCTATGTCCAAGCGCAGCAGGCGGCCGAGATGAACGAGAACTTTGCCAGGGCGCCCGTCATGATCGCTCAGTTTTACGCCGAGATGGGAAAGAACGATCTGGCCGCCAAGTGGCTGACAGAGGCAGAAAAGCGTTACGGGGAAGACCTGAACACGCGGCTGCTGCTGGCCGAACGGGAGTGGCGGGAGGGACGCCCGGCCGAGGCAAAGCGTCATGTCACCGCTGCCAACAAAATCGATCCCAAATCGCCCAAGGTCGCCCTGCTGGCCGGCATGATCGCTCACCTGGAACACAACTACGCCGCGGCCCAGAAGAATTTCGAACGCGCCCGCCAGTCGGCTCCGGATGATTTCCAGCCGCGGAACCACCTGGCGATGGTCCTGGCCGCTCAGGGAGGGGCTGACAACCTGGACCAGGCCTTGCGGCTGGCTCAGGCCAACCGCGAGGACTTTCCGCAAAGCGCCCTGGCCGCCGCCACGCTCGGTTTTGTGCAACTCCAGCTGGGACAGACCGAAGAGGCGGGCAAGAATTTCCAGCTGGCCGGATCGACCGGCCGCGGCACCGGGGATATGGTCTACTTCTTCGCCAAATTCTGGATGGCGGGCGACGACAAGCAGCGGGCCCGCGAAATCCTGGCTCAACTGCTAGGCAGCGGCAACAAGACGCTGTTCGTGTTCCGCAAGGATGCCGAGGCACTGTATGCCGAACTGGGTGCCGAGTAGGTCGCGGCCCGTGACCCGGCCGACTCTGCATCGGCCGCTTCACGGCAGAAACGCAAACGACGCCGCGCTCAACTGATCCCGCTCCGCAAAGATCGCCGCTCGTTCCATCACCTCGCGCAGCTCGGCAACATTGCCCGGCCAGGCATATTGCTGCAGACGCCGGCAGCCTGCCGGCGTCAACTGCTTCAGCGGTTCGTCCAGCTCGTCCGCCAATTCCACCAGGAACTGCTGGGCCAGCGGTTCGATATCTTCCAGACGCTCGGCCAGCGGAATGACCCGCAGGGAGACGGCATCCAGGAGCGTATAGAGTTGGGGCAGCAGCCGGCGATCCTGGACCTGTTTCTGCAGGTCATAGAGGGACGCGGTGATGACCCGCACGTCAAAGGGGACCGGGGTATCGCTGCCCACGGGGGTCACCTGCCGCGCGGCCAAGGCCGCCAGCAGTTGTTGTTGATGTTCCAGGGAGAGCGTTTCGACGTGTGCCAGGCAGATGGTGCCCCCATCCGCCGCTCGCAAACATCCCAGCGCCGCGCCGGTGGTCCCCGCCAGCCCGCCGGCCACGTGGCCGAACATTTGCGTGGTGAATATTTCCCCGCCCAGCAGACCGCAATTGACCGGGATCATGGGTCGGTCCGCTCGGGGGCTGAGCCGGTGGATCAGTTGCGCCAGGAAGCGTTTGCCCGTCCCTTCGGCACCCGTGATGGCGACGTTGTAGCGGTGCCGAGCGATCTGGGGGATGCGGTTGCGGATTTCGACCGCCCACGAAGAGATGCCCAGGAATTGAGCCAGGAGGGAGTCGGAGGACATTACAAGCGGCGCCCGGCAGGGGGGGTGATCACGCGGCGGGGTCGAGCATCGGCAAGGTTCATTCTGGCCCGCCGGGGGGGGGGTGCAAGTCCGGGGCAGCCTCGGGTGCC
>CAYFZZ010000140.1:0-3778 GCA_964347545.1 uncultured Planctomycetaceae bacterium
CGGGACCAAGGACCAGCCGCCGGGGGGTGGGCGATCAATCAGGGTCGGGGCGCGGTGGGGCGCGGCGGGCCGAGCGGCTCGGGCCCCAGCCGCCATGCGGGCGGCGTGGTGAGCACGAGGAAACCAACTCCCACCCCGCCTAACCATACCTGGAAAAAGGGGACGCCCCCCCCAGACGCGCCGTCTGCCGCGGACCAGACGACAGCCGGCCAGCAAGATGCCGGTAGGCAAGAAAAAAGTTCGGCAGGCCGAAATCAGTCCCGGCAGCAAGCAAAGACTTGCCTCTCTGCGCTCTGCTCTCTACGCTCTGCTCTCTGCTCTCTCCTCTCTCTGAGCGGCCAAGTCGCTAGTGGAGGCGGCGGGAATCGAACCCGCGTCCCGTGATATTTCCGCGGCAGCTTCTACGTGTGTAGTCGATTGTTTAAGTTTCGCCTGACCCCAGCTCCAATCGACAGGATCCCAGGTCGGCTAGCCGAGAACAAATTTAACTCAGAGCGTGCTCGACAATGACTCTGAGCGATTCGGAATTGGTGACCAGCTTTTGCACCTCTCCGACAAAAGTGCGCAGCCGGGGACGCCTATCTCTAGGCGGCCAGTGCGAAGTTACCTTCGGCAAATAAAATTACGGTCAGCTTTTAACGTGGCCCACTGACCAACCACGACACGCCACTACCACTTCTGACTATCCGGTCGAACCCAGTTCGCCCCCGGGGGGAAGGAAGAGGGAAGGTGGAAGGTGGAAGAGCGAGGGTCGAATCTGCTCTTTTCTGCTCTTCCGACCACGACCTGGGGCCCTCGACCTGGGGCCTCCGGCTGCGGCAACGTGGGCAGCCGGAAACCTACCTGTCTATTATATCGGCCGCCGGGTCCCGGATAAGTGACTCAACCGAGCAACTGCCAGCGGATCACGGCCAGGCCAGGGGGACGAGGTACCCGGCGAAGGTGGCCCGGCGGCCGCGGCGGACCAACGGGATCGGGCGCGCCCCCCGCAAAGGCCGCCCGTCAGGGGCACCCCGGCCGGCGGGCACGACCAACGCGCCGGACGCCGTGGCCTTGGTTCCTGAGCCATGGATCGGCGAGTTGCCCGGGGCCGGCGGTGCCAGGCCGCTTGATCCCACCCAGCGGGTTCAAAGGCGAACCCGCGCGGGTTTGGCCCGCCGGGGACGGCGGCTTCGCCGTACCTTCGCGGGCCGGGAGGCCGGTGTGGCGGGGGTGGGCACGTGGAATGGATGATCTGCCTCGACGCGAATCGTCGTTTGGATCAGTTTTTCGATCGCGCGCAGGCAGGCGTGTTCTTTGGCGTCGCAAAACGAAACGGCAACGCCTTCCGCCCCCGCCCGGCCCGTGCGGCCGATCCGATGCACGTAGCTTTCCGGTTCCAGCGGCATGTCGTAGTTGATCACATGGGTAATCCCGTCCACGTCGATCCCGCGAGCGGCGAGATCGGTAGCGACCAGCACACGGACGCGGCCCCGACGGAATTCGCCCAGCGTGCGGGTCCGCGCGTTCTGCGATTTGTTGCCATGTATCGCATCCGCTCGTTGTCCCGATTGGTTCAACTGCCGGGCCACCCGATCGGCACCTCGCTTGGTGCGGGTGAAGATCAGTGCGCGGTCGATTTCCGAAGTTTTCAACAGCCGCTGCAAGAGTTCCCGTTTGTCCGCCTGCTGGACAAACAGCACGCGCTGGGCGATCCGCTCGACGGTCGTAGACTGGGGAGAGACCTCTACGCGGACAGGGTTCGTCAACAGCCCGGCCGCCAGCTGTGCGACGCGGGGCGGCAAGGTGGCGGAAAAGAAGAGCGAATGACGTTGGCGGGGCAGCTGGGCCACAATCCGCTTCAGATCGGGCAAAAAGCCGAGGTCAAGCATCCGATCGGCTTCGTCCAGGACAAAAGTCTCCAAGCCGTGCAGATTCACGTGGCCTTGCTGCATGAGATCCAGCAGCCGGCCCGGTGTCGCGATCACAATCTGCACGCCGCGGTTCAGGGCGCGAACCTGAGCATTCTGATTGACGCCGCCGAAGACAACCGCCTGACGAAATTTGAGATAGCGACCGTAGGTCTGAAAGCTCTCGCCAATCTGAGCCGCTAGCTCGCGAGTCGGCGATAGCACCAGCACGCGCGGCAGGCGGGCAACAGCCGCTCGACGCTCGCTATCCAGACGATGCAGGATCGGCAGCGCGAAGGCTGCCGTCTTGCCCGTGCCGGTTTGAGCAGATCCCAGCAGGTCGCGGCCGGCCAGCAGATGGGGAATCGCCTCGGCCTGGACCGGCGTGGGTCTGATGTACTTTTCGTCCCGCAGGGCTCGCTGCAATGCGTCGCTCAGACGAAGTTCGGAAAAAGTAGTCGGTTTCATAGGGGTTCCTGATGGTTCCAGCAGGCGGGCGAACCCCCTGAACTGGAAAAAGTGAAATCCTGACCGTGGCGCGGTCGCGGCAACGGCTTTTGAAGCGCAGTCAGCTCAAGCAAGTCGCCGGCGTCGGCCAGCTGGCTGCGGTAAACCGCCTGCCAGCCGCCTCCCAGTTCGGTCCCAGAACAACGCGGCCGATACTCAGACCAGCCGACCGGGGATCTCGAACCACGCCGGAGCTCTCGAACAATGCCAGGCGGAGATCTGACTGGCGAGGAGTCGGAAGGCGACTACAAGCAGAAGACCCGGATGGATCAGTCGAGCGGTGGGGCACTTGTGCGTGCTCTCTTCAGTTTCCTCCAGGGCATACGAGCCCCGCAGGAATACCTCAGTATACACTTTTATTCGCGGGGGGACAGACCTGTTCCACAATTCCTGGTCGCAGCGGGCCCTTGGGAGGCTTTTTCCTGTAATTTCTCGGTTGGCGTTTACCTTGGCCGAACGGGCTGCTACCCTCTGGCGACCCTCAGGCCGTCAGGAAATTCCGGAAAGAGAGTCCGCGACGTTTGCGTCTGGGGAAGGCCTGCCGGATTGACGGGAGCCCACATGGAAGTTCCGCCCCCAGCCGCTGCGGTCCCCACCTGGGGCGAGACCGTCGCCAAGTACAAACGTCCGGTTCTGCATAAAAGCTGCTGGCAGGTTGTCAATACGCTGCTGCCCTTCTGCGGCCTCTGGTATGTGATGTATCTCAGTTTGTCCTGGTCCTACGCGCTGACCCTGCTGCTGGCCTTGCCCGCCGCCGGGTTCCTGGTCCGTATCTTCGTCATTCAGCACGACTGTGGCCATCATTCCTTTTTTCGCAGCAAGCGGATCAACGATCTGCTGGGATCTTTCTTCGGCGTGCTGACGCTGACCCCCTATCACTATTGGCGCCGCACGCACTCGCGCCACCATGTAACCAGCGGCGATCTGAACCATCGTGGTCACGGTGACGTCGGCATCTTGACGGTCGAAGAGTACCGAGCTCGTTCGGCCTGGGGCCGTTTTGCCTATCGCGTCTATCGTCATCCGCTGTGCATGTTTCTGTTTGGTGCCTGCTATTTGTTCGTCATCAATTATCGATTAACGTGGGGGGTGCCCCGCACTTGGCGACGGGAACGACGCAGCATCCATGTCACCAATCTGGCGCACCTGGCGGTCGTGGTTTTCGCGGCGGGCACGATCGGGTTGCCGGCGTTCTTGATGATCCAAACGCCGATTGTCGTGCTGGCCGCCGCGGCCGGCTGCTGGCTTTTCTACATCCAGCACCAGTATGAAGAAGCGTACTGGCAGCCGCACGAAACGTGGGATTTCACCGAGGCCGCGTTGCAAGGCAGCTCTTATTATCGCTTGCCCCGCGTCTTACGCTGGTTCAGCGCCAACATCGG
>CAYFZZ010000141.1:0-17595 GCA_964347545.1 uncultured Planctomycetaceae bacterium
CCGGGGGGCCGACTTGATGGTCACGGCCAGGATCGTCACCAGGGTGGCGTGCAACAGCAGGGAGGCGATCCAGGCCGGCAGCTCGCGCCGCGGCTCGGCCGGGGTCGCGGTGCGGTCCAGGTCAGGGTGGGGTGGCATCGTGGGAAACGAAAGGGGCGTTGGAGGAGCGAAACGATTTCAGTTTACCGAAAGCCCCCCCAACAAAACAGAACGGCCGGCCACTGCGGTCCGGCGACCGACCGCCTGGGCGGCGCCAGAAAAATGCGCAAGGGGCGAAGGCTTGGGGCTTCGTTACCGGTTCCCAGAAAGGCGTGTTGGCCGGTGGCTGAGCCAAAGGGGTAAAAAAATACCCGTTCCCTTCGCACGGGGCAGAATTCCGGGTAAAATGCGAACAGCCAAGGAGGTGCGGCCGCGATGTTAGGGACGACAGCTTCCAGGACCGGCCCCGATTCCCAACCGGCCGCTCGTGTCGGCCGCGCTGGGGGACAGCCGCAGCGGCGGATGTTGATCGAGAGCCTGGGGGTCTACTATCCGGCTCGTGTGGTCAGCACGGCGGATATCGTGGCGGGTTGCCACAAAAAGCTCCGCGCGCCGTTAGAGCGGGTGACGGGCATTCGGCGGCGGCGGATTGTGGCGGAAGGGGAGTATTCCCACGAACTGGCCGTCCACGCGGTGCGGGACTGTCTGAGCCGTTCTCGGTACGCCCCCCAGGACATCGACGTCGTCATCAGTTGCGATATTTCCCGCTGCAGCGGCCCAAATTCTGAGTCGCTGGTCGAACCGACCGGCGCCTTGCGCGTGGCGGCGGAACTGGGGTTTTCCCACGCGATGGCGTTTGATGTGCGTAACGCCTGCGCCGGATTCTTTACCGCTCTGGTAGTGGCCCGAGCCCTGTTGGAAACCGGCGCGGCCCAGCGGGTGCTGGTGGTCAGCGGCGAGCACATTACGCATTTGATCCGCACCGCTCAGCTGGAGATTGACGGACCGCGCGATCCTCGCCTGGCCTGCCTGACGCTGGGGGACGCCGGGGTCGCGGTCACCCTGGAACTGGGGGCTGCCGGGGAAGAGGTCGGCTTTCACGACATCCAGCTCTATACCCTGGGCCGCTACAGTTCGCTGTGCGTGGGCAAGTTGAGCGAACGGCCGCATGGGGGAGCCATCATGCTGACCGATTCGCTGAAGATCGCCGAGGTCGGGATCCAGCAGTTTGCCAGCCATGCCCCGCGGTTCCTGCGGGACTGCGGCATCCGTCCCGAGGCTTGCGACCAGTTCATCATGCATCAGACGGCCATGCGTTCCCTGCGCCGCGCCGCCACGGCGCTCAACCACAGCTTCGGTCGCAAGGTGCTGAACAAGCGAAACACGATTTACAACCTGGCCGAACGGGGCAATACGGCCACCACCACCCACTTTGTGGCCGTGATGGACCATATCCGCAAGGGCACGATCCTTCGTGACCAGACCGTGGCGTTCGGCATTGCCGCCTCCGGACAGACCGCCGGCAATGCGCTTTACACCTTTGACGACCTGCCCGATCGCATTCGCCACCCTACGCGGCCGGTGGCCAGGGACCGAGCGCCGGTGCGGACCAGGCCCGCTGGCCGAGCCGAGGATCGGCCGCGGGTACGGATCGAAAGCTGGGGCGTGCTGCCGCTGGCTCAGCGGTTCCAGCGCGACACGCTGGGCCAGCTGAGGCAGGCGGCCGAGGCTTGTTTTGCCGGGTCTTTTTACGCCGCCGACGATATCGACCTGCTGATCAACGCGGGGGTCTATCGGAATGAATTCCTTTCCGAGCCGGCCCTGGCGGCGGTGCTGGCGGGCCAGCTGCACATGAACGATGCCAGCGAATCGCCCGACGACCGAAAAACGCTCGCCTTCGACGTGGCCAGCGGTGCGACCGGGTTTCTGCAAGCCTGCTTTCTGGCCAGCCAGATGATCGACAGCGGCGGTTACCAGACGGCCATGGTGGTCGCCTCCGAAATTGACTACAACGCCGACGCCTGGCCCACCAACCTCTTGGGGCTGGAGGAGACCGCTTCGGCGGTGATCCTGGACGGACGCGGCGGGGGCGAAACCGGGTTCGGCAAATTCCTGTTCTACACAGAGGGGGACCATCTGCATCGGTTCGAGTCGCATTCGGTCCAGCGGCAGGAACGGTCCGCACTCTGGTTCGCTCGCGATCGGGACCTGGAGCAATACTATCTGCAGAGCATCCAGTGGGCGGTGGACAAGTTGCTGGACGAGACCGGGTATCGGCTGAACGACTTCGACGTCGTCTTGCCGCCCCAAATTTCCCCCTCCTTCACCCAGAACCTCGCTGGACGGCTGAACCTTTCCCCCGGCTGCCTGGTCCACCTCCCGCGGCCCCATCAGGATCTGTACACGTCCTCCCTGGCCCACTCGCTGGAGGCCCTCCACCACAGCCGGCGAGTTCCGCCCGGCGGGCGGGGGTTGATTCTGGAGGTGGGCGCGGGCATCCAGGTCGCCTGTGGGATCTATTACTGGTAGCCAGGGGGGGAAATTGGAAGAGTGAAGAGTGAAGAGTGAAGAGTGAAGAGTGAAGAGTGAAGAGGGAAGAGTGAAGAGTGAAGAGTGAAGAGTGGTGCAATCAGGACACGGGGGGCTAGCTGGTGGCGTCGGCGGCGCGGAGGGCCGCGGCGGGCAGGGGGATTCCCCGGATCTGTCCGCCGACGACCAGGTTGTTCTGGACATAGCCCTGGAACTGGCAGACGACCAGGGCCCCGCGGCGGACTTTCAGCTGTTTGCACTGGATCACCAGGCGGTCGCCGGGTCGGACGGTGCCGCGGAAGCGGACCTCGTCCAGGCCGCCGAAGCCCATCATTTCGGCCCCCATCACGTCGTACTTTTGCACGTAGTAGCTGGCCAGTTGAGCGGCCGCTTCGCACATCAGCACGCCGGGCAGAAGGGGCATCCCCGGCATGTGCCCCCGCGCCCAGAAATCCTCGGGCGAGGTGTCCAGGTAGCCCACGATCACCCCCCGCTGGACATCCTCCAGGACGATGGCGGTCAGCAGTTCCATTTCGTGCCGCTGGGGATTGTACTGCTGAATCCCTTTCACGTCGGCGATCACGACGTCCAGATCGTAGTCTTCAAACGGAACGAGCGGATCTTTGCTGGCCACCTTACGTCTTCACCTTCCTGGGCTAAGTCTTGACCTTCCGGCGCTTCTGTTTGCGGGCCTTGCTGTTTGCCGGCCGTTTGCCGTGGTTGGCCTTCTTGGCGACTCGACCTGGTTTGCTCATCGTTTCCTGCTCCTTCCCGGTTTCCTGCTCTTTCCCACTGGCGGCGGCGCCTGGGCCGGTACAGCCAGCCGCGGGACCTGGAAAGACACCAGTCTATCAGCTGGGCCTGCCAGGGAAAAGGTTGGCGGGGTGGGGATGGTGCCACCCCGCGGCATGGGCGTCAGCTGTGGGTCAGCTGGACCAGATCCGCCAGCAGCCCGGCCGCGCGGCCGCTGTCGATGGCCTCCGCTGCCAGCTCGGCGCACTGCCGAGTGCTGTCCGATTTGCCGGCGATCCACAAAGCGGCGGCGGCGTTGATGACCACGATTTCCCGCGGAGCGCCAGGCTGCCCCGCCAGCACCTCCCGCACCATGTCGGCGCTGGCTTGGGGTCCGTCGACGCGCACCGAATCCAAGGGGCTCTCAGCGACGCCAAACTCGGCGGGCGACCAAGTGAATTCTCGCACCTGCGGCGGCCGGGTTTCGATCACGTGCGTGGGCCCGCTCAGCGTGATTTCGTCCAGGCCATCCGCCCCGCTGACGACCAGAGCCCGCTGGGTCCCGAGGCTCAACAACGCGTCGGCCATCAGCGTGCGGATTTGCGGGCGGCCGACGCCCAACAGCTGGAAGGGGGCCGAGGCGGGATTGCAGAGCGGGCCCAGCAGGTTGAAGATGGTTGGCACGCCCAGCTTGCGCCGGACTGCCGCCACGTTCCGCATGGATGGGTGGAGGCGGGGAGCGAAACAGAAACAGAAGCCAAGTTCATCCAGGCAGCGTTCCACCACCGGCACCTCGGCCTCGATGTTCACACCCAGGGCCTCCAGCACGTCGGCCGAACCGGTCTTGCTGGTGATGCTGCGGTTGCCGTGTTTGGCCACGCCGATCCCGGCGGCGGCGGCGACCAGCGCGGCGGCGGTGCTGATGTTAAACGTCCCCGAGGCGTCCCCCCCCGTGCCGCAGGTGTCCACCACCTGGGTCCGCGTCGTGCGGATGGGGGTCATGTGCTGGCGCATGGCCAGGGCCGCCCCGGCCACCTCGCTGACCGACTCCCCCTTGCCCCGCAAGGCGGTCAAGAGGACCGCCACTTCGGCCTCGCCGCAGCGACCGTCCATGACCGTTCCGATCGCGGCCGCCATTTCCTCCATCCCTAAATCGTGACCGGCCAGGACGCGGCCAATGGCTTCTTCCAGCATGGTACCGATGGCTTGGGGTGAGCTGAGTGAACGGGAGGGTGTGAGGAACGCCACACCGCAATCCCGAGTTATTCTAACGTATCGTCGCCGCCAGCGGTGGGGGGACCGAGAAAGGGGCAACCAGCCGAGTCGGGGGGAGGTGGGGGACAGCGGGGGGTGGCAAGCGAGCGGTCGGCCGCGCGGCGGCCCGCCCACAGCCGGGGGGCACTCTTGCTGGCGACCCCCGCCAGACCTACAATCGGCCTCCACGGGGCGTCTTGCGGGGCGTCTTGCCGAGCGAGGGGGGGAACCTGCATGAAGCATGTTCAGCGAGGGTCGGTATGGCTCGCAAGGTAATCCTGGACGTCGACCCCGGCATCGACGACGCGGTGGCCCTCTGCATGGCGATGTTCGATCCCCGCCTGGAGGTCCTGGCGGTGACGGCCACGGCGGGCAACGTGGCGGCCCAGCAGGCCACGCGGAACGTGCAGGCCATCATCGAACAGCTGGATCCGCCCCGGTGGCCGCGGATTGGCGAGGCCCGCGAGCCGGATCAGGGCCGCCCGGTGGATGCTCGCCAGCTGTACGGCGAGGACGGACTGGGCAACGCTTTTTTCGAAGTCGCCGAACTGCACAATCGGCATGCCTCGGACAAGGTGATTTGCGACGAGATTCGTGCCGCGCCGGACGAGGTCACCCTGATCACGCTGGGCCCGCTGACCAATTTGGCGCGGGCCTTCACCCGCGATCCGGAAATTGTGTCGATGGTCGGCCAGATCCACATCCGGGGGGGAGCTTTGGCGTGTGGCGATGTGACCCCGGCCGCGGAATTCAATGCCTACTGCGATCCCGAGTCCGCCCGGATGGTGCTGCGTTCGCCCACCACCAAGACGTTGATCCCGCTGGAGGTCAGCCGCCAGGTGGTGATGACCTACGATCAGTTGGACGAGTTGCCTGACGAGACCTCGCCGACCGGCGGGCTGTTGCGCCGGATCCTGCCGCACGCCTTCCGCACCTCGCGGCAGCGGCTGGGCTTGGAGGGGATTCACCTCCATGACGCGGTGGGGCTGGTGGCGGCCCTCCATCCCGAGCTGTTCCATACCGAGACCATGGCGGGCGATGTGGAGACGGCGGGCGAGCTGACGACGGGGGCCACCATCTTCGACCGCCGATCGGTCTCGGAATGGCGAGGCAACATGGACGTGGCGGTCGAGGTCGATGCGGCGGGCGTGGTCGACACGATCCTGCGGGGCCTGGGCCGCTGCAGGTAGGGTGCCGGCGGGGGTGCCGACGGGAAGGGAAGGCCGCCCCCCTTACTGCTGCCACTGGGGTCGATGTTCCAGTCGGACCTTCAGCGTCACGTTCTCGCCGTCACGGTAGACCACCAGCGGGACGGTGGTGCCGACCTCGGTCAGGCTGACCCGGTTGACCAGGTGGCTGTCGTCCTCGATCCAGGTGTCGTCAAAGCGGAGGATGATGTCGTCGACTTTCAGTTTCGCCACATCTGCCGGCGTGCCCTCGCTGACCGAGCTGATGCGGGCCCCGCGGGGCCGGGGCAGTCCGAGGCGTTCCGCGTCGGCGGGCCCAAAGTTGGAATCCAGCCGCACACCCAGAAAGCCCCGCCGCACCTCACCGTGCTGGATTAACTGCCGGACAATGATCTTGGCCATGTTGATGGGAATCGAAAAGCCGATCCCCTCGTTGTGACCACTGGTGCTGGCGATGGCCGTATTGATGCCGACGACCTTCCCCCGCAGGTTCACCAGCGGTCCCCCGCTGCTGCCGGGGTTGATGGACGCATCGACTTGCAGAAAGTCCTGGTAGTGGACCCCTTCGGCAGACAGTTCCAGGTCGCGGCGTCCTTTGGCACTGACGATCCCGAAGGTGACCGAATGGTTCAGGCCAAAGGGGCTGCCCATGGCCAGCACGTAGTCGCCGATCTCCAGCTGGTCGCTGTCGCCAAAGTCGGCCGCCACCAAGTCGGATCCCCGGATGGACAGCACGGCAATGTCCGTGCCCGCGTCCATCCATTTCCGCTGGGGCGCCAGTTCCCGCCCGTCGGCCAGGGAAATGGTGATTTCGGGCAGTTCCGCGGAGCGGACCAGGTGGCGGTTGGTCAGGACATAGAACTTGTCGTCCTGCCGGAAGACGACCCCCGAACCGGTCTCGTCGGCGGGCCGGCGCCGCCGGCTGGCGGCAGCCCCTTTGCGGACTTCGATGTGGGCCACGGCCGGGCGGACCCGCTTGACCACTCGTTTCAGCGCTTCGGCTTGACGTTCCAGGGCCGCGATGTCCTGAGCGAACAAGCTGGGCTCGGCCACCCGGCTGTCGCGGGTGGCTGCCGTACGAGTCTCTTGGGCGGCGGTGTCAGCGGTCAGTACCAGCAGGAGGCAGAGGGCGGCTGCGGCGGTCGTGGCCGCGGATCGTTCAGGTCGTTCCCACACGAGACGCTCTCCCCGGTTCCTCCTGAACCTGCCGCCAGGGCGGGTCCCTGGCGAAGTGCCAGGCCGTGGTGCGGTCGCTGCCCGCCAGATGGTCGCCCTAGGTGACATCCATTTCGATGTCGCTGATCGAAAACTCACTGTCGCCGGGGGTATCCAGCACCTTGCTCCAGTCCGCCGATCCCCCCATGTTGCCACCGTCGCGTTCGGCTTCACGCTGACAGTTAATGCAGGTCGTGGCGTAGGGGAGTGCGTTGAGACGAGCCATCGGGATCTTTTTGTCGCAGTGCTCGCAAATCCCGTAGGTCCCCTCGCGCATCTGCTCGAGTGCCTTTTCGATGCTGGCCAGTTCGCGGCTTTCCACCTCGGCCAACTGCGAGTTGATTTCGTCCTGGGCCGAATCGAGCGCCGCGTCGATCATGTCGCCGGTGGTCTGCCCGCGGAGTTCCTTCAACGAGCTGAGATCGCCAGCCAGGGCTTGCCGCAGGGCATCTCGTCGGTTGATCAGGATCTGGCGGAGATTAAGAATCGAGTCTTTGCGTGCCATTGGATTTACCCCCCGCACTTCTCAGGTACGGTCATGCTCTGAAGGAAGGATGTGCTTGTCCTCTCGGCCCCCGGCCGGCTGCGCCAACCCACACCGCTGGGTACGGCCTGCCTGGTGGCCCGTCGTCTGCCTGGTCGCCTGTGGGGCGCCCTACCTCCGTGGGCAACGTAACTATAGTACGCAAGTTCCGTCGGCGAGGGTTTTCCGCGATCTTTTTTGGCGGCCGCCTGGTCCGAGCTGGCTGCTGGCGAGCTAACTTATTCCTGTACAATAACTTGCAGGGGACCGGCCGGCGGCCCTCTTGGCTCGGCGACGGGCCGCCTGCCCGGCGGACACTCCGCTGCCGCCAAACGAGGCTGCCCCGGCGACGGACCTCTTCTGTCGCTTAGGGATAATCGGCAGAACCCTTACAGATATACAGGCTAAATTTCGAAACGCGGGTCCCCTCTGCCGCCGCCCCGGGGGGGCCGGCCCGTGCTGGCACACCCCGGTTCCTGTCAGGGAGGGGGCCAGGGGGGCGGGTCCCCGGACCCAGATGGTAGCTCGACAGGGAAGACCCCCCGCCCCCGACCCTCCGCGGTTGACTGGGGTAGACCACCGCAGCCGGTGGCCGCCCCGGAATTTGGGACGGGCCAGAGTATCTGTCGAACAAGCGAGAATCCGCGCACCAAAAAAGGTCACCGTTTTGTCGCTCGCAGCGGCCGCGTGTTACCGCAAGTTAAGATTCGTGAAAGTCGCCCATGACCGCTCCCGTTCGGCCCACCAAAGTCCCCTCTCCCCCATCCCGGCAAGCCGGGACGGGGGAGAGGGGACCGCAGGCGTGTCTGGCAAGAAGTGGAAACAGCGCACTCTTTCCCTCTGCTGCGATCCGGTAAAGTATTGCAGGGATTTCCATCCGAGCGAGTTGCCACAAAGGACAAGTTACCACGAAGGACACGAAGAGCACGAAGATGGCGTGTGACGATCGAGGGCGGATAGCGAATTGGTAACACTTTCGTCGCTGGCAGCGGCCGCGTGTTACCGCAAGTTAAGATTCGTGAAAGTCGCCCATGACCGCTCCCGTTCGGCCCACCAAAGTCCCCTCTTCCCCGCCGTCCCCCGGCCCGCCGGGGGATGGTGGGAGCGAGGGTACCGGAGGCGTGCCTGGCAAGAAGAGGAACCGGTACTGGGTCTCGATACTTTGGATCACAAGAATTTGGGACGTTCCCAAAGTGTTACCAAGAGAAATCACCGAGTCGTAGACCAACAAGGGCCCCGACTCGGCCTCCGCGGCCGGTCGGCTCGCGGCGGTGGGGGTGTGGAAAGCGACCGGGGCGTCAGAACCCGCGGGCGGCGCGGACGTCGGCGAAGTTCCGCAGGTGGTAGGCGATCCCGGCATAGTCCAGGACTCGACACAGTCCCCGCAAGGCGACCCCCAACCCGTCGGGGCCGCTGAACCCCCCGAACTGCCCACCCCCCCGCAGGTGGGGTTCCAGGTCGAGGAACACACCTGGCACGCCCCGCCGCTGTAACCGCTTTTCCAATTCGGGAATCATCTCGCGGAAATCGCGGAGCACCAGTTCGTGACCGCTGTCCCCCTGGTCCGCCGGCACGAAATGGCGGAGGGCCTCTTCGTCCACGTGGGCACCCCGTTCGGCGGGGACCGGCCCACGGTAGTCCTTGATGTGCATCCATCCCAGACCAGGTTTCATCTGCAGATACTGCTCGAAGGTGTCGCTGGTCGAATAGCCTTGAGCCACAATATTGCCGCCGTCGAAGATCAGCATCAGGGCCGGGTGGTCCACCTGGCGGTGAATCTCGGCCAGCAGCTCGCCCGTCTGTCCCACCAGGTTGGCCTCCACCTCCACCCCGTACGTCAGATCGCTGCGGTGGCAGACTTCGGCGATTTGCCCCAGGACATCGATGGTTTGGGGAAGGTGAGCGTAAGGGTCGCTGCCGCGGGGATGATAAAAGGAAAAGCCCCGAATCAGCTTGGTCTCGAACGCGTGCGCCAGTTCACAAGCCCGCTTCACCTCCCGCTCGAGATACCGCTTGATCGGCACGTACCGGTTGTCGCTGCCGTCCTCGACATCCAGCAGCTTGACCTTACCCAGCGGCGATCCGAGCGACGAGACGTTCAAGCCGAATTCATCCTCCAGATGCCGAATTTTGGTCACCTCGGTCTTGGTCAGCTTCATCACATTCTTGATGCCGTTGCCGACATCGATGAAACGGATGCTGTAGTACTGCAAGCCGGCCGCCGCGAAGGCCGCGAACTGTTCGACGGCCGTCCGATGATGAGCCGCTTCGTCGGCAAAACCGGAAAGGATGACCCGCGGTTGATCTGCCATGAAACCCGCCTGACGTTCCGCAGGGTGAAAGAAAAAGTTCCAGGTGGCATTCTCCAAGGGTGCCGGATGGCTGGCAAGGGGTGGGCTGCTCTGGGACAAGTACGGTATGATGGGAAAGCTGTGGGTGAGGGATGCGCGGGAGTAGCGGTGGAACCGGAAGCCTTGATGCAGATGGCGATCGACGCGGCACGCCTTGGGATGCGGAAGGGGCAAACGCCGTTTGGCTGGGTGATTTCCCGAGCGTGAGCGGTTGTGGGCCGCGACACACAATCCGGTCTGGGAGACGACCGATGTCACGGCCCACGCGGAAGTGAATGGCCCGCCGGCAGGCAGGAGAAGTCCTGTTGGTCGGGGCAATTGCCGTCACCAGCTGGCTCGCAGGGGGCACAGCCCTGTGCGGCTGGTCCCGGGGCTGCTGGCGGACGAGTGCCGGGCGTGGTTTGCCGAGTGGCAGGCCGATCCGGGCCAGCGGGCCTCTTGAGCTGGGGGTGGGTGGCCGGCGGCGGCCAGCGTCCCGCCGACCCTACTCCTCCGGGTAGGTGACGACGACCGTGGTGGTGATCCCCCCGCGCGCGTGGAAGGCGGCGGCCAGCTTCAGCCGGCGGGGCTGGAGCACGGCCACCAAATCGTCCACGATGGCGTTGGTCACGTGTTCGTAGAAAATCCCCTGGTTGCGGAACTCCTGCAGGTATAATTTCAAGCTCTTCAGCTCCACACACAACCGATCGGGCGTGTAGGTGAAGGTCAGCGTGCCGAAATCGGGTTGGCCCGTCTTGGGGCAGACCGATGTAAATTCCGGGCACACGATTTCAATCGCGTAGTCCCGCTGGGGTGTGGGGTTTTCGAAGGTTTCCAGCATGTGGCGGAAGGACGGTAGATCGGACACGGGCAGGCTCCTGAGCGGTAAACTCCTATTGTGGCACGAGGGTGCCGGAAGGTGAAGTTCCTCTTTTCATGGCGAAACCAGCGGTAATCCTGCTGTCTGGCGGGCTCGATTCGGCAACGACCGCGGCCATTGCGCGGGAAGAAGGGTTTGCCCCCTACGCCCTCTCGGTGGACTACGGCCAGCGGCATCGCTTTGAACTGAAAGCGGCCCAGCGGGTGGCAGAGGCCCTGCACGTCCAGCGACACACCACGATCGCCATCGACCTGGGCCGCTGGGGCGGCAGCGCGCTGACCGACCAGATCGCCGTTCCCAAGGATCGCAGCCCCCACCAGATGGAAGAGGCGATCCCCGTGACCTACGTCCCGGCGCGGAACACGGTCTTCCTCTCCCTGGCGCTGGGCCTGGCCGAAGTTGTGCAGGCCGCCGACATCTTTATCGGAGTCAACGCGGTCGACTACAGCGGCTATCCCGATTGCCGGCCGGCGTTTATCCAAGCCTTCCAACAGCTGGCCAACCTGGCCACCAAGGCCAGCGTGGAAGGACGGTTGCACTTTACCATCCACACCCCGTTGATTAACTTGACCAAGGCCGACATCATCCGCCGCGGCGCCAGCCTGCAGGTCCCCTTCCAGCTGACCCACAGCTGCTACGACCCGGACGAAGCGGGTACCAGCTGTGGACGGTGCGACGCCTGCCGCTTGCGGCTGAAGGGATTTGACGAAGCTGGGATTCCCGATCCTGTGAACTACCAGGTGCGAACCTGAAAACGACGGGCAGATTTGCTCAGCCCTGCGGTCCTGACATGCGCGTTGCCGAAATCTACAAGTCGGTGCAGGGAGAGGGTTTTCTGAGCGGCACGCCCAGCGTGTTTGTGCGGACCAGCGGCTGCAACCTCCGGTGCTGGTTTTGCGATACGCCCTACACCTCCTGGGCGCCCGAAGGGCTGGACCTGGCCGTCCCCGCCATCGTGGCTCAAGTCACCGAATGGGATACCCCCCACGTGGTGCTGACCGGCGGCGAGCCGATGTTGCAGGCCGAACTAATCCCGCTGGCGCGGCAGCTGCAGGACGCCCGGCGGCACGTCACCGTGGAAACCGCCGGGACCTTGTACCTGCCGGTCCCCTGCGACCTGATGTCGATCAGCCCCAAGCTGTCTAATTCCACACCCTCGCCACGGCAGGATGCCGGCTGGAGCCGGCGGCATGAGGCTACCCGCCACCAAGCGGAAGTGATCCGCCGCTTGCTGGCCGAATACACCTACCAGGTGAAGTTTGTGGTCGATCGTCCCGAGGACTGTGCGGAAATCCATCAGTACCTGGCGGAATTTCCCGAGATCGACGCCGCGCGGGTGATGTTGATGCCCCAGGGGACCGACGCCGAGACCCTCGAGCGGACGGGCAGCTGGCTGGAAGCATATTGCCGCCGCGAGGGGTGGCATTTTTGTCCTCGCCGGCAGATCCACTGGTTCGGCCTGGTCCGCGGCACCTAGCCCGCGGCCGGGTACCCCGCTGCCCTCCCCATCCCAGCCGGCCGGCCCTACACCGGCTCGTCCGCCGGGGGTTGGTCCAGCAATTCGCCGATTTCCGCCACGGCGACGGTCAGCGACCGCCGAGCCATCTCAAAATTCGTATGGGTGGAAATCTGCGGTTGCAGCTGGGCGAACTGTTGAGCGGCCTGGCGGAGGCGGTGAAACTTGCGGGCCGCCTGCCGCAGATAAGCCTCCGCGTCCTGGTCCCGCCACGCCGCGCCCAGGGAATGCATGTAGTCGTACAGGGCCCGCTGGATCTGGAACAGCTGCGGGTCCTCCTCGGCCTCTTCCGAATGTTTCAGCATCGTGCGGACCATCCACACGTGCGTCAGCAGGTCGTCGATCCGCTGCATCTTCTGGTCGGGCTGGGCGTTCATCGTTAAAGGCCTTCTGTCGCCTGCCCTAGGCCGCCGGCCAGGCACTAATCGCCCCGGAGGGCGGGCAGGAGGGGTGCGCGGAGGGCGGTTTTCACGGCGGCCCGGCCGGCCAGGCCGCCGACGGCCAGCACCAGGAGGAGGGTGCCCAGCAGCGAGGGGGTGGCCAATCGGGCGGTACCCGTCACCAGGTGCGGCGCCACGGCGACCAGGGCCGCCAACCCACCCAGGCCCAGCCCGGCCAGCAGCAGGAGATTATTTTCGATCACGAGGATCGTGGCCAGTCGCCGGCGGCGAAAACCGGCCGCCCGCATCACCGCCAGCTCGCCGCGGCGAGCCATCACGTTCCGCAGCTGGACGGTGCCCAGCCCGAACGTGCCCAGCAGCAACCCCAGCCCTCCCAGGCTCTGAAAGGTCGACAAATAGGTGTTTTGCACGGCGAACAACTCCGCCAGCCGCTGCTGGGTGGGGATCACGTCGCAGCCGAAGTCGGCCAGCCGCCGCTCCAATCCCGCCTGCAGCCGTTCGGCGGCGTCCTCCGCCGGCGCCCGCATCAAAAACAGCCGACAACCACCGGTCGAGGGATACAGCTCCAGAAAATGCTCGTCGCTCATCAACACGTCCCCCTGAAAGAGGCTGTTCTGCAACAAGGCCACGATCTGCAGCCGTACCGGGCGCCCCTCTTCGTCCTCGACCACCAGCGACGAACCCACACCCTGCCAGAGGTGCAGGCTGTACAAGGCCGTGTTCTGGTCCAGGATGACCGGGACCGTCTTCATGCCCGGCGGTGCGGGGGCTGGATCGGCCGCTGGGAGCGGCTGCCGCAACAGCTGCCAGGGATTGTCCGTGGGGGCCGCCTGAGCGGCCCAGTGAAAATCGGGAGAAATGCCCGGGGGCAAGCCCAGGATCCGCGGCTGGCGAGCTCGGTAGAGATTCAAACAGCTGGCGTCCTGGCCGCCGTGGACACGCACGCCAATCGTCTCGGTTTCGCTCAACAACCCGGCGGTCGCAAAGTCCATCCCCAGTTCCTCCCAACCGGCCGGGCTGGAGAGATCGTGGTAAACCGGCGCGGCGGTTTGGGCCAGCAGGTTGTATCCGCCGCTGGCGGCGTCGGTTTCGTCCAGCCGAAAGGTGCTGACCGCGATAATTAAAAAGCAGGCGGTGGCCACGAGTCCGATGGTGAGGGTGCTGCGGAGGGGCTGGCGAGCGGCGTTGCTGAGGGCCAGCCACCAGCTGCCGTAACGCACGGCGGCTCGCGATGCCCGCCCCACGCGGCTCAGCCAACCGTGAATCGCCAGGAGGCCGGCCAGGAGGACCAGCCCGCCGGCGGCGAAGAAGATGCCGGCCTGGGTTTCGCCCCCCTGCCGCAACGCCAGCGGGACCAGGCCGCAGGCGATGAGGGTCGCGGCCACGGCCGTCCATCGCGCCAGGTGTCCCGCGGCGGGGGACCGCCAGCGGTCTTCTTGGAACCGCCCGGCCAGCAGGAGGCGGGGCGGCAGCCGCCCGGCACCCCGCAGCGACCACAGAATCGTCAGCCCCCCCACGCTCAGCCCGCCCCCCAGGCCCATCGCCAGGCTGGCCGGCGTGGCGTGCAGCTGCAAGAAAGGGGTCGAGATCGCGGCCAGCCACCAGGTCCGCAGGCCGGCCAGCATCAGGGCCGCATAGCCCAGCCCCGCCAGGGTGCCGGCCAGGGCCCCGAGCCCGGCGACCAGCAGGGCCTCGGCGGCCAGCAGACGCGTGAGGGTCCCCTGACGAAAGCCGAGGGCCAGCAACAGGCCGACTTCGGCCGCCCGCTGCTGGATCCCCAGCCGAAACAGGAGGGCGACCAGCATCAGGGCGGCGGCCATCAGAAAGGTGCTGAACATCAAGAATAACACGTCGAACGGGGTTGTGCCCCGCGCCGCCTCCAGCGCCTGCCGCTTGACTGGCTGAAAGGCAAAACCCAGCTGAGCCGGTTCCAGCTGGGCCAGCAACTGCCCCGCCAGCTGGTCGCGGGTGGTCGGGGGATCGGCAGCCACGCGGACGGCCGTCGTGTCGCCAAAGCGGCTGCCCCACCACCGCCGACCGGCCTGTAACGAGACAAACGCCTTGGGCGTGGCGCGATACTCTTGCCAGTACGCCTCGTCCGCCGGGCGGATCCGCGCCGCGTCGAAGGGAAACGGCGGATCCCAGTCGTCAATCGAGGCCTGGTCGGTCACCCCGGGGACTTCGGGCGTCAGCGCTCGATCATTGGCCGGCGTGGGCGGTTGGCCGTCACCGCCTAAGGGGACGATGGCGGCCAGTTGCCCGCGGGCTGTGCGCGAGCGGACCTGGCCGTGGATCGTGTCCGGTTCGAAGAACGTCAACGACACCTCGTCCCCCACTTCCGCGGCCAGGTTCTCGCCGCGGGTTGCCCAGTCGTTCAAGGCGATCTGGTCGTCGGCCAGGCGAAGGGGACGGCTGTCGTCGGCCAGCAAGGGGCCCAGCCCGGCCACCGAATCGATGGCGGTGACGGTCGAATACGGAATCGTCCGATCCTGGCAGGTGATGGAATTGGCCAGGTAGGTCAGCACTTCCTGCAGCCGGTAGCCTTGCCAAGCCCGCCGCGCGGCGGCCACGACGGGGGGGGCCAGCAGCAGGCGGTCGCTGGTCAGCTGGAAGGTCCGCTCGCCATTGCCCGACTCGTTCCGCCGCGGAACCTCCTCCAGCCGCAGGCCGAAGTCGGTCAGCTGGGGCTGCAACCAGGCGGCCAGCCGCCGGCTGGCGTCGGCCGGTCCGGCGGCCGGGGAACGGCCGGCGACCAGAATCGCATTGACCCGCCCCGGTCCGTCTAGCATCTGCTGGACGGTCTCCAGGGCCACGTACGCATTGGCCGGCAGTTGCTGGCTGGGTTCCAGCCCGAAGCGGCCCAGCCCGTCGGTGGGGATGATCTGGTCGACGATCAACCGCCGCCGCCGGATCGTGCCGCTCTTCCGACCCAAAGGGCTCTCGGCCGGGACTTGGCTGGCCTGGCCAATTTGCAACGTGACCGCCTCGCCCACGGTGACGTTCAGCTGGTCGGCCAGGTGGCTGTTCAACACGATGCGCTCGGCCTGCGGCGGCGCCGGGGTCCCCCCGCTGCCCAGTTGCCAAAAGCCAGCTCGGCTGCCGATCAGGGTCACCTGCCCGGCCAGGTGGCCCGTCGCGGGGTTGGTCAGCGAAGCGGGCAGGAGGATCGCCGGTTCGGCGGCCGCGTAGATGTCGGTGAAGCCGGGCCGAGCGACCAGTTGGTCGGCCAGCTGTTGGCGAAAAAAGTGCGGTGCCAGCAGGACCTGATCGATCCGGCCCAACCGCTGGAGGGCCAGCGCCCGCAGGCTGCCGCGGACCGAATCGCCCATCAGCAATGCCCCGCTTAATACCGTCGTTGCCACGGCCACGGCCAGGGCCACCGCCAGGTGGATCCGGCGATGATGGACGATGCTGTTTCGGATCAGTCGAGCCAATCGCATGGAAGCAACCTGCCGTTCGTCGTTCGGCCAGCAGTATTGTAGGGAGTTTACCTGGCCGGCGCCATGTCCGTTCCACCACGCCAATCGAATCCGCAGGCCGGGGCAAATCCGGTCACGCCAGGATTCCGCCAAAAGGGCGGTGCATGGCTGCGGGACTGCAGCCGGCGGGCAGACCCAGTTAGAATGCGGTCATGTTTGTCCGCTGGACGCCACGTCTGACGCTCCTGGTGCTGATCTTTCTGGTGGCGGATGGCGGCCGGGGGGCCGGGTCCCCGGCGGCCAGCGGCCGGCAGGCGATGGTGGCCACGGTCCAGCCCCTGGCGACCGAGGCGGGGGTAGCGGCCCTCCGAGCGGGGGGGAATGCGGTCGACGCGGCGGTGGCCGCAGCCCTGACCCTGGGCGCGGTCGACGGACACAATTCGGGGATCGGCGGCGGCTGTTTCATGGTGCTGCGGCTGGCCGACGGACGGATCGTGGCCCTCGACGGCCGCGAAACCGCTCCGGGCAGGGCCCACCGCGATATGTACCTCCGCGACGGCCAGGCTCAGCCGCAGCTGAGCCAGACCGGTCCCTTGGCGGTCGCCACGCCCGGCGCCCTGGCGGCCTATGCCTTTGCGGTAGAAAACTTCGGCAACTGCCCGTTGGCGGATCTGTTGGAAGGTGCGGCAGAGATTGCCGAGCGGGGTTTTCCGCTGGATGCCGTCTATGCCGCGCGTCTCCAGGCCCAGCGGAAGACGCTGGCCCGCTTCGAGGGCTCGCGGGCCGTGCTGTTGCAACCCGACGGCCGCCCTTACCCGGTCGGCCACACGCTGCGCCAGCCCGACCTGGCGGCCACCTACCGGGCCATCGCGCGGCACGGGACAGGGTGGTTTTACGGCGGGCCGTTTGCTGAGCGAGTTGAGCGTTGGATGCGGGATCATGGCGGGCTGCTGACCGCCGAAGATTTTCGCCAGTACCAGGTGAAACTCCGCACCCCGCTCCGCAGCTCGTACCGCGGCTACGAAATCGTCGGCTTCCCGCCTCCCAGTTCCGGCGGCGTCCACGTGGCTCAGATTCTGAACATCCTGGAAAACTTTCCGGTGGCCGATGCCTCGCCGCCGGACCGAGTGCACCTGGTGGCCGAGGCCATGAAGCGGGCCTTCGCCGACCGCGCGTACTGGCTGGGGGACCCCGATTTCGCTGGGGTGCCGCGCGGCTTGATCGACAAAACCTATGCCGCACAGCTGGCCCAGCAGATCGATACCGCCCGTGCCGGTCGGGTGCCGGGCCACGGCCAGCCCCCCGCCTGGCAGACCGATCTGTTTGGCAAACACACCACCCACATCGCGGCCGCCGACGCGGCGGGGAATTGGGTGGCGATCACCACCACCGTCAACACCCCTTTCGGTTCGAAGGTCATCGTCCCCGGCACAGGCGTCGTGCTGAACAACCAGATGGACGATTTTTCGATCCAGCCAGGGGTCCCCAACGCCTTTGGGCTGGTCGGCAGTGAGGCCAATGCGGTCGCGGCGGGCAAACGGCCGTTGTCCAGCATGAGCCCCACGATCGTGCTGAAAGACAACCGGCCGGTGATGACCCTGGGCGCGGCGGGCGGGCCGCGGATCATCTC
>CAYFZZ010000142.1:0-33131 GCA_964347545.1 uncultured Planctomycetaceae bacterium
TTTCCGTCTGGTCAAGTACTCGGCTGCCATGAACGGCGGCGTCATGTTTCTCTACAGCACCACCCTCTTGTACTTGAACTTGCGATCTCTCCCCCGCCCCCTGCGAACTTCGGGGTGGCGGGTGTTGATCATGGTCTGGTCCGTGCTGTTCTTTGGCACCTTTACCCTGTGGGTCGCCTGTGCCCTGGCCGGATTCTGATCGACCCCCCAAACGGCCCTTTGCCCGGCGGGTCGACGGCGTACTTGTCCCGCGGCGGCGAATCCCGATACTGGGAGCACCCTGGGAGGTGCCCCGGCGGGGTGCCCTGGAGCGGAAGCGGACGTTTTCTCACCGGAGACTGGGTCCTCGCCGGGGACCACGTTCTGGTCGGGGGGGCGACGGCTGGCCGCCGCCAGCACCTCTCCCTGGAACAGGACCGGCCAGGAAAAGCAGCGGCTGGGACGATGAGCGAACCGAAAATCTCCTTGCGTCTGATTGGCGACAGTCGCACCTACGAACCGGGCGACACCCTCTCGGGCGAGTTCTTTGTCGACGCGGGCGATCCGTACGATTTACGGGCGGCCGAGCTGTCCGTGTTGTGGTACACGGAAGGCAAAGGGGACGAGGACATGGCCGTCCATTTTTTCCAGCGGTTTGGCAACGACAACGGCCAGTTCGTCGACCTCCGCCGGACTCAGCAGTTTAGTGCCCCGCTGCCGCAGAGCCCTTTGAGCTATGACGGTCTGATTGTGAAAATCCACTGGTGCGTGCGGTTGCGGCTGTTTCTGCCTCGGGGCAGAGAGCTGGTGGCCGAACAGCCCTTCCAGCTGGGCGCGGTCCCCCGCGTCCGCACCGGGGTCTCTATCCCTGCCCCGCACCTCCTGCCGCAAGCCTCTGCCACGGACCCGTCGGTGGCGGAGGGGAGCGCCGGTGGTGACCCTCCGGGAGAGGAGACGTTGTCGGCGGAAAGTTCGTTCCGCGAGGCTACGGTCAAGGAGATCCCGTGACGCGTGCGGCTTCCGTCACGACGCTGTCCCCCCGGTCGACCGGTTTGCGGCGAGCGACCAATCCGCTCTCGTCCTGCTGTGTTCGCCCGGGAGCGGTAGCTTATCGGTTTGCACCGGGGCTGGGGCCCGACCCGTTGCTGACGCGGTTGCGGGCGGCCGGGGGGTGGGCAGAGATCATCGGCCCGCACGGTTCGGGGAAATCGACCTTGCTGTGCACGCTGTGGCCCGCCCTGTCCGCAGCCGGCTTTGCCCCTCTGCGGTTCACCTTGCGCGACCGCCAGCGTTGGCTGCCGCGGGGCTGGCGGGCTGCCGCGGCCGCCGGCTGCGACCGGCAGCGGCTGGTGATTGTGGACGGCTACGAGCAGCTGCATTTCATCGCTCGCTGGCTTTTGCAACGGACCTGTCGTCGGCGACGCTGGGGCTTGCTGATTACGGCTCACGTCCCACAGGGCCTGCCCCTCCTGTATCGCACCCGCACCACGCCCGTCCTGGCTCGGCAGCTGGTCCAGCAGCTGCTGGCAGATTATCCGCACGCGCTGCCCCGGGCGGACATCGACGCTTCGTTTCGTCGCCGCGGGGGGAACCTGCGGGACGTCTTCCGGGACCTGTTTGATTGCTATGAGGCAGCGCGGGGTTGACTTTTGGCATCGCCCGCGGCGCTTTTCTTCCGGTCGTGCTGTGTTTTCCAGCCCCTGAGCGGCCCCCACCCCCGGGCGGTTTGAACTACACTAAAAGTAAGCCTGCGTTGCGCGCATTGCCGTCATGCGGTGAAAAGATCGCCTTAAATTCCCCACGATTGGAATTGCTTGCCCAGGCGGCACAAGTTGCCAAACCGAAATCCGTTAACTTTTTCCAGAACTTCGCCGGCAAGTTGTTGACGCAACGATCCCCAGCGGTTCTAAAGGAATATAGGAATCTTGTCACCCAGCCATTTTCTGGAGAACCCGTGATGAAAGTTTTGCGAACTACCGTGTGTCTCACGGTTGCCGCCGCATCCTTGGCGCTGACCCCCATGTCGGAAAGCCACGCTCAAGTCGCCGTGGTCAGCCCCGGAGTTGCCGTGGCCCAACCGGTCTATCGGCCTTTGTTCCCGGGAGCGTGGTGGCGTCGTCAGATGCGGAGGATGACATTCAGCCCGCTGACACCGGTGGCTGCGGCACCCGTCGCCACTTTTCCTCTGACGACCACGGCCGCCCGCATCACGACCTTCAGTCCGGTGCTGGCCAGCCCTGGCAACTGCACCACCTGTTGTCCCACGCAACAGTGCTTCAAGGTCTGCGAGCCGCGGACGACCTGCCGTTACGTCCCTCAGACCTGCTTCCGCACGGAACAAATCCAGGTGCCTGTGACCACGATGCGGCCGGTGACCACGGTGGATCCTTGCACGGGCTGTACGACGACTTGCATGCGGCCTCAGACGACCATGGTCTGCCAGACCCGCCAGGTCCCTTACACGACCTACCGGATGGTCTGTTCCACGGTGAATGTCGAGCGGACGGTTTGCCGTCAGGCGATGTCTTGTTCCAGCTGTCCGCCCGCGATCGCTCCGGCGGCCTACGCGGCCCCGGCTCCCGCGGCCGCACCGTGTGCGACCTGTCCCACCCACGGGGCGGCGCAGGTAGGCTCCCCCACGGCTCAGCCGCGACTGGAGGCCCCGCCTCAGCCCGAGCCGACCGAGTCTTTCCGGCCCGAGACCCCGCCCCAGCAGCCGCAGGGGAACGGGGCCAGCCACACGCCGACCAAGGAGATCAAGTCCACCCAGGAACAGGATCCCGCCTACTCGCCGCTGGACCCGCCTTTCCCCAGCCTGCAGGACAAGCTGACCGAGTCGACCAGCCCGCCACGGGTGTCGCTGGTCACCCTGCCGGCCCCGCAGGCGGACCCGGCCCCCGCGGGCCAGCTGGATGACAGCGGCTGGCACGCTGCCGGCCGTTAAGCCGCCGGCACCACGAAGAATCTGGTGACCCACACCGTACGCCCTGTCGCTTGCGACAGGGCGTTTTTTTGTCGGTGGTCAGCCCAGGTGCACCTGGCGACGCGCCCCCGGCGGCAGGGGTTACCGGAAGAAGGCCTGCAGGGCGGTAAACACCAGGTCCAAGTCTGACGACGGCCGGTCCGATTCTTCCCACGAATCGTTGAGCGTCACGCGGCCCCCCGGTGTGGGCCGGGCCAGCCGCCGCGTGATGTCCTCGGTTTTTTGTTGCTGAGCCACCTGTTGTTGCGCGTGAGCGAGTCCGCCGGTTCGAATCCACTGCAGGATGCGGGGTAATTCGTCCAGGTCGAGCCACACGCCGTGCTGCCGGCAAGTGTCAATAATAATCCCGCTCATCCGCCCGTAATTCCGCCGCTGCATCATGTCGCCGCAAACGGGACAGTTGCGGTACCGCCACTTGCCCGACCCGGCCTCCGAGCCGCTGCCACCCGGGGACGAGCTGGCCAGTTCGCCGGTCAGTCGTCCAAATTCCTGTTCCCCCACGGACTGATCTGCCGCCCGATCGGTCAATGCGCCGAAGGCGGCGGTGTCCAGCCACAGCCCGGCACAACGGGGACACTCCAGCAGCCGATACGTTCCCTCGGCCGCAGGTCGGCTGACCAGCCGCGGGGGCTGGTCTTCCCCGCAATCGGGGCAGGCCAGCGGGGAGACCTCGCTGGCCGCCAGCTCGGCCTGGATCCGCACCCCGCAGTGGTGACAATGTTTGGCGCGACGACTGATCCGCGCCAGGCATTCCGGACAGACGGAATCCAGATCCCGTTCGTGCAGGGTGAAATCTGCTCCGCAAAACGTGCAGGAGACCGCGGCAGCCTCGCGGGGGGCGCCGCAGGACGAGCAGCGTACGACCGACGCCTCATGATCGTCCGGCTGCCGCACCTGGACCACCTGGCCGCAATGGCAATGAAAGCGGCTGCCCACTTCCAGGTCACCGGCATCGTACTGCCGTTTGCATTGGCTGCAGGCCACAAGCAATTGCATGGCACCCTTCCGGCTGGCTGAAACTCGCCCCCGACGCTGTCCAGTCCCGACCCATTGTATCGTGTCGCTGTGGGCTGGCGAAGATTTCTTCTGCCAGGCGTCGATCCGCGGGCTGGTCGCCGCACCCTCCGCTAGGAACCGGTGGCGTCCTCCCACGTCGTCTCCCACACGCCCCACTGGCCGAAATTTTCATCCACGCCCACCCGGATTGTATCGAATTTGGCCGGGGTCCGTGCCTGCAAGCCCTCGATCAGCCGCCGGCCAATATAGCGGGCCAACAATTCGGTCGTGGTGTTGGGGACGGGCAACAAGATGCAGTCTTCCCGGGGAAAGACCCACCGTCGCTGGTCAAACGCCACCCGCACGCTGGTGTCATCCGCCTCCACGCGAATCTGCGGATGTTCGGTCGGCAGCAGCATGTGATGGTCCAGCTGGTCGACGATCTGTTTCAGCGTATCGCGAAGGGCGATGAAGTCGACGACATAGTGGTTTTCGTCCAACGGCCCGTGGACTTCCGCGCACACGCGGTAGTTATGGCCGTGCAACCGTTCGCAGCGATCCCCCTCGTAGGTGATGAAATGCCCGGCGCTGAACACCAGGTATTCCTTGTCGATCCGCACGTGATAACGTTCCTGCTGCATCACGATCTTCCGCAATCCCGTCCCGGTCCGGATGGGTTTTCGGACGCCGGTGGTCCCTTCCCGGCCCCGCTGGTCACTTCCAGGTTTTGATTATCCCATCTCTTAGCAAGACAAACAAACCCGCCGCGATGAGGTCGGCGGTGGTGCCCGGGTTGCGGCGGTGCCCGTCGCTGCGCAACCAGAAGTCCAGATCGGCGCACCCCTCTTGATAGACGGGCGTCTGGGGCGGTCCGGCCGCCAGGACCTGGGCGGCCCTGGCGGCCGCTTCGGCCGCAAGGGGGGCTCCACACTTGCGGGCAATCAGGCTGTCGGGAAAGTGGGCCATCAGCTGGAGGTGAGCGTGGATGACGGAAGTGGTCAAGTCCCACCCCGCGTCCCAACCCGCGCGGAGGGCGGGGACGACGAATTGAAACAGGTCGGCGAAGTCGCGGGCGTACTGGCCAGCCACCAGGTCGCGGTCGGCGGCGGCCCGCATCGCCTCCCGCAGATCTTCTGGGGCCGGTCCGGCCAGGTCCCACTGGGCCACCACCCCCAGCCCGCCCGGGGCGGCCGCGCGGATCGCCTGGTAGACCAGGTGCGCATCTTCGCCGGTCAGCCCCCGCAGGACGTCTGCCACGCCTTCGGCCAGCGCCACGTGGCGGGGGACGGCGGCCAGGGGAGCCAAGAGGAGAATCGTCCCTAGGTTGGTATTGGTGGCCACCCGCTGCTGCGTCGCACAAACCGCTTCCCACACCGCTGGCCCCACTCGACCCTGGACCCCCGCGCGGTCCAGGGCCGGGCCGATGGCCACGGCACTGGTCACAAAATCCGCGAAGGTAAGATCTTCAAAATCGGCCCCCCGGTGGACGTTCCCGGGTTTGGGCACCGTCACCTCCCAGAGGCAGGCCAGCGTGGCGGATTGTCCAATCGTCAGCGGGGTCATGTTCCCAGGCAATTCCGGGGCAGGGGTTTTTTTACGGTCCAGGGTCAGCGTGGCGGGGATCGAGCCTGCCAAACCGGGCGGCCTGGCGGCGGACCTTGCTGGCGGGTGCGGACCCCGGCCTAGGGACAGGGGACCTGAGCCTGTCGGTTTACGGGGTTTCTGGCCAGGAAGTCGTCCAGCAGCGGCACAATCCGCTCGTGAGCGTCCTGAATCACATAGTGCCCGGCGTCTGGCAGGCGATGGACTTCCGCGGCGGGGAAGATTTCCAGGAATCGATCGAGGCATTCTTCCCGAAAGCACCAGTCGCGCATCCCCCACACAAACATCAGGGGCCGGTCCGAAAGTTCGTGCAACCGCGCCTCCAGATCGGCCAGCACGGCGTGGGTGGGATGCCGGCGGGAGGCCGGAATATCTTTGACAAAGCGGTAAATGGCGGTGCGATGAGCCCAGTTGTCGTAGGGTGCCAGCAATCCCTGGCAGACGTCCGGCTGCATCCGCTCGCGGTGCTGGACCGCCATCGTCAACGCCGCTCGGGCGAAGACGTTCAGCCCTTGGACGGCCAGCCGCCCGACCAGCGGCGTGCGGCAGATGCGGATCCGCCAGGGGAAATAGGGAGGAGGATAGGCGCCGGTGTTGAACAACACGAACCGGGCGTAACGCGGGGCGTCCGCCACCGCGGCTCCCAGGCCGATCGGTCCACCCCAATCGTGCACCAGCAGCGTGGTCTGCTGCAAATTCAGATGCTGGACCAGCCGCTGGAGATTCTGCGTGTGCTGCTGCAAGCGGTAGGGATACCGTGTCGGCTTGTCGCTGAATCCGCACCCGATATGATCCGGCACGATGACGCGGTATCGATCGCGGAGGGCCGCCACCAGATCCCGCCAGTAAAAGGACCAGGTCGGGTTGCCGTGGACCATCAACAGCGGCTCGCCGCTCCCCTCGTCCAGATAGTGGTAGCGGTACCCGTCGATGCTGAGCCATCGGGACTCGAACGGATACAGGGTTCTCCAGTCAGCCGCGGATGGCATAGGCGGATGGCTACACGTCACAGACCCGCACCGCTTCGCTCAGCCCAACCAGCGGGTCGCGGGTGGGGATAAATTCGTGCCCGACGTAGCCATCGTAGCCGATTTTCACCAGGGCCTCCATGCAGGGCGCGTAGTTGATCTCCTGGCTGCCGTCCAGTTCCCCGCGGCCCGGATTTCCGGCGGTGTGAATGTGGTTGATGGCCTCGCCACACTGCTGAATCCGCGTCACCAGATCCCCATCCATGATCTGCACGTGGTAGATGTCGAACAGCAGTCCCAGGCGGGGCGAGCCGACCTGGCGGATGATCTCCATGCAGTAATCGGTATGGTCGCCCTGGTATCCCGGATGCCCCTTCATGGGATGGTTGCTGACCCGTGAGTTGAGGATTTCCAGGGAGAGATTGATTTTCTTCTTTTCCGCGTAGCCCACGATTTTCTTGAAGCCGGCCACACAGTTTTTAATCCCTTGC
The DNA here is from genome assembly GCA_964347545.1 of uncultured Planctomycetaceae bacterium. Lineage (GTDB taxonomy): Bacteria > Planctomycetota > Planctomycetia > Pirellulales > UBA7805 > CS4-C045. The sequence continues at coordinate 7,020 of CAYFZZ010000142.1, forward strand.
TCGGGATCGATCACACGGCGGCCCTCGGGGGGCAGCTTGGCCAGGTCGGGGATTCCCCCGTCGGCCCACTCGCCAGTCTCTTCTGCAAAGCCGGTGAACGTGATCACCGTCGGAAATCCGGCCTGGGCGGCATTGTCGATCGATTGAGTCAACATTTCGAGGCAGGCGGGCTGATAGCGGGGGTTGTTCATGCCTTGGACAAAGAGATGAGCGGGGACCAGGGCGCAGGTCAGGTTGTATTTCTTCAAGGTGTCCCAGTCTTCCGGCCCCACCAGCTCGACGCTCTGGCAGCCCAGCTGCCGAGCGACCTGGCAGGCTTTTTCCACGTCCCAATGCTGGCCAAAGCACCAGTGCACGATCGAGTGTTTGATGTTGCCTTTCAGGGGTGTCGCCGCGGCGGCTTGGGGATCGGCGGCCCGGCCGGGGCCAGCCCAGCTGACCATCCCGGCGGCCGCGGCACCAGCAGCCCCCTGCAACATGCGTCGACGGTCAAAGATGGTGGAGGGGGACCAAGGGGACGGGCGATCGTGCATGGCAGGCTCTCCCACGGCTCGAGGCAGGTTGGGGGGGGAAGGGAAGCGCGGCCCAGCGGGTGGCAGGCGGCGCTTGGCGCGAAGGGTTAACCCACGGACGACCGCATTTTAACGAGCTCCGCTGGCCGTTGGTACCAGCCACTCCCCCGCGGGATCTGCAGCGGATCGGAACAGGGCGGTGTGGGAGCGGGGGTGAGGTGGGGGATGCCGCCCGCGGCAGTTTCCGCCGCAAACCGGCCCCCAGGGTCTTTTCCCCGGCGCGACGCTAGAATTCCTCGCCCAGCAGCCGAATCACGCCCTCGTCGCCCTCTTTCCCGTTGACCATCTTTTGCACGTCCCGCACGTGCTGGTGACAGCTGAGGCAGGTCGACACGGACTGCATGTACATGAAGGAAGCTCCCTCCAGGTTGGCCTTTTCGGCCAGGCCGCGCAGCCGGATGATCTGGCGGCGGAATTCGGCGTGGTAATGTTTGTGTTCGGGGTCCTCGATATTTTGCCAGGCGGCCACATCCGTGATCCGCACCAGTTCGTCAGCGCTTTTGCGAATTTGAGCGAAATCCTTGGTCAGCAGTCCTTCGAACACGGCTTGCGAACTGGCCAGCTTGGCCCGCATCAAAGGCCGCAGGTCTTCGCGGTCGAACAGGGGGCGGGGTTTGCCAGCGGCCTCCTGCCCCATCGCTCGCCATGCCAGGGCCCCGCCGCCCAGGACCATCAGCAGGGCCACCACCCACATCTGCAGGGGGACTTGTCGAGCTTTCATAGACTGACTTCCTTGTTCTGGGGGTGATCTCACGCTGAGGAGAATTTTTAATTTTGGCTCACACCGGACCTCAGGGGGCAAGTTGAGGCCGGCGTCTGCCCACCGGCCGGTTAGGGGTCCGGCTGCGGATCTTTTTCCCGCTTGGTCAGCGCGTCGCTGGCCACGAAGGCCCGCAGGCCGCTGTCGGTTTCGATCTCTACGTAACTGCCCGCCTGCTGGAGGATACGGACTTTGGTGCCGGCGGCCAGCGTGCCGTCGGGCGGACGCGCCTGTTGGGGGCCGCCCAGATAGAACGTGGCTGGCTTGTGCAAGGCATGCGTCATCTCCTCTTTCGCCTCTGCCACCGGCAGTTCCTGGTCCCGCAGGTGTCGATGACAGTTCACGCAGCTGGCGGTGACTTGCATGAACGCCAGGGTGGCCCCGTCCAAATTTTTGCGACTCGCCTGGCGGCTCAACTCCCGATTCGCATGGCGGAAAAATCCGAGCTGGGTTTGGTAGTCGGTGTCTTTCCCGCGGGCCCATTTCTCCAGCTGGGTAATCGCATTCATCCGTTCGGCGTTCTCCTGGATCACGGCAAAGTCGGAGGTTGCCAGGGCGGAGAGCACGTTTTGGGCATACTTGATTTTGGTCCGCATCCAGACACTGCCGCCGGGGCGTTCCTCTTTTTCGGCCGGCGCCCCCTCCGGAGGCTCAGCCGCTTCCCCCTCGACCAGCATCAGGCAAGCGACCACACCCAGCACACTCCCTAAGCATCGCAGGTTCTTCATATCTGTCCCTTTACTGATCCCAGTCCGCAAACAGTTCGACGAAGTCAAAGGCCGAAATGATTCCGAACAGCTGATACTTCTCGTTCATCACCAGGACCCGGTGGATTTTGTCGTCCCGCATCTTGCGGGCCACTTCCTGGATTGGGGTATGAGCATCGACATACACGACGTCGGGCGACATCACCTCGCGAACTGCGACTTCGGCAAATTCTTCCAGAGCAAAAGTGGTCACCCGCACGCTTTCCCATTGTTGAGTATCAGGATTGAAATGGCGGGCCATGTCCGCGTTCGCTTCCGTCACGAACTCGGAATGCTCCTGCTCGTAATTCAGAATATCCGAAGCGGTGATCACCCCCACACACTGGCTCTTCGAGTTGACCACCGGCAGACCCGTAATGTGGTTTTGCGTCATGAGGTTCATGGCATCTTGCAGGGTATCGCTGTCATAAACGACCACCACCTCCCGCTGCATGACGTCGCCGGCTGTCAATTCACTGATTTTTAACGCTTTCATCAAGCCCTTCCCCTCGTGCAATTTTTTCTCATCGCTGATCTGCATTCTTATCCAGTTTGGCACAGCTTCGCAAGAGCTTTCGGCATTCCCCGACACCACGGACGCGCCCCGACCGGCATCTTGGATCCCCCCCCAGGGGATGGTAGCATCCCTTTTCTGCTCAGCCGGGCGGACGCGGGGCGCGCGGCCAGGGGGCCGGACCGCCTCGACCCACGCCAGGCGACCCGCCGAAAGGGTGGCTGAGCCAGCAGGGTGGCAGAGGGGGCAAACGATCCCCCGGCTGCTGTGCGGCGAGCGGGGATTGTGAGAGAGATGGTGCGGATGCGGATCTTGATGGTAACGCCCGCCGCAGCGGGATCGCTGAGCGGAAATCGGGTGACGGCCCTGCGGTGGGCTGGCATGTTGCGCCAGCTGGGGCATCGCGTTCGCCTGGCGTCCCTTTACGAGCGCCAACCCTGCGATCTGCTGGTCGCCCTGCACGCCTGGCGCAGTGCTCGATCGGTAGCACGATACGCAGCCCGCCAACCCGACTCGCCCTCCATCGTCGCTCTGACCGGCACCGACCTCTACCGCGACATCCACACTCGACCCGCCGCGAGCCGCTCGCTGGCACAAGCCACGCGGCTGGTCCTCCTGCAACCGGACGGCCTCCGTTTTCTTCCACGCCAGCTGCAGGGCAAGGCCCGGGTGATCTGGCAGTCTGCCCGCCGACCGCGATCGCTGCCTGCGAAGTTGAAGAGGGTGTTTGAAGTCTGTGTCAGCGGGCATTTGCGGCCGGTCAAGGACCCCTTCCGAGCGGCTCGGGCCGCCCGCCTGTTGCCTCCCTCCTCGCGGATCCGGATTGTTCACCTGGGCCGGGCGCTGAGCGTCAGCATGCAGCGCCAGGCCTGCGCGGAAATGAAGGCCAACCCGCGTTACCGCTGGCTGGGCGAGCTCTCCCCCGGAGCGGCCCGCGGCCGAGTGGCCCGCAGCCGGTTGCTGGTCGTCAGCTCGAAGATGGAAGGGGGCGCCAACGTGATTTCCGAGGCCCTGGTCGCCGGCGTCCCCGTGCTCAGTTCCCGCATTTCCGGCTCGCTGGGAATCCTGGGCCGCGACTACCCGGGCTATTTCGAAACGGGCGATACGTCCGCCCTGGCTGAACGCCTCCTCCGAGCCGAAAGCGACCAGCGGTTTTACCGTCAGCTGCAAGAACACGCTCGCCGCCGCGCCCGCCTGTTGACCCCCGCGCGGGAAAAGCGAGCCTGGCAACGGCTGTTGGCCGAGCTGGCCTAAAGCCCCGCGGTAGCCTGCTGGCTGGCCCGCCCCGCGCGGCATGCCGCCCGGGAAGCGACGTTGGCTTCGACGAACTGAGCCTATTGAGGCCACCGCATGAAACGCTCGCTCGCTACGAGCCATCCCCTTGCGGGGTATTTCGCCCGCCGCGGTTCCGGGAGATGGGGAGGTGAGGTCAAGCGGCGTGGGAGGTGGTGCGGGCGAGAATTTTTTCGCAGGCGTCCACGACATCCGCCACGGTAATGGCCTGCATGGCCCCATTCGACGCTCGCCGTCGCTGGCGATGGCCCCCCTCCTGGAACTGTTTTTGCAGAGCGATGTGTTGATCTCCGTACGGTCCGCAATCAGCGAGCCGCGTGGGGCCGTACAGCCCGACGCAGGGAGTGCCCACGGCGGCGGCCAGGTGGAGGGGTCCGGTGTCGGCTCCGACGAAGAGCTCCGCCTGGCGGGCGAGGGTGGCCAGTTCGACCAGGGAAGTGGGCACGGCCAGCACCGCGTGATGGGGGCAGGTCGCCACAATTTCTTCTGCCGCGGATCGTTCCTCCTCTCCTGCCCACACGATCACGCTGGTCAAACCGTGGTGGTGTCCCAGCCGCTGGGCGACGGCCGCCAGCCGGCAGGCGGGCCACAGCTTGGAGGGCCAGCCGGCGCCGACGTTCAGGAGGGCGAAACCGCGGGAGAGCCCATGCTGGCGGAGGAATCGGTTCATCGACGGCTCGGCCGCCGCGTACCGCGGCAGGTCAAACCGGACCTGTGGGTTTTCAATCCCCAGGGGACCCAGCAACTCCAGGCTGCGATCGACCACGTGCGGCTGGCTGTGGTGCACCAGTTCATTGTTCAACAATCCGCTCAACTCCCGCCCGTGCTGTCCGGCGAACCCAATCCGGCGGGGAGCGCCGGCCAGGCGGCAGACGCAAGCGCTTTTGGTCAGCGACTGGGGATCGATGGTGACATCGAATTTTAGCTGGCGGAGGCGATGGCGGAGGTTCCAGACGATGGTGGGCGACTTCAGCCATCCAGGGGGGAGGCTGATGATTTCGTCCAGGGCGGCGTGCCCTTCCAGGAGGGGGGTGGCGGAACGTCCCACGGCCCAGGCGATGAATGCGCCGGGAAAGTGATCGCGGAGCGCCGTCAGGACGGGCACCGTGAGCACACAGTCGCCGATGGCCGTCAGCCGAGTAATGAGAATTCGCAAACGCCGGTGGTCGGCCATGGGGATCACCGCAACGGTGTTCCGAGGGGGAGATCGCGGGGGGCGTATCGTAGCGGCCTCCTGCCGCAAGACGCAAGGTCAACCGCCGGGGGCGGGAAGGGCAGAACAGCGACTCCCGTAAAAAAATATCCGCCGCGGGGGTCTAGCCGCGGCGGGTTAATCGGGAGCGACGATAATGCAGCTGGCATCCGAGCGGCCACCAGCGGCCGCTCGGCACGGTCTCATGAGGATTACACGAGCTCTTTTTTGGCACCAATCAGCGTCCGCAGTCGCTCGGCCAGCAGAGCGGCGTCGAACGGCTTCTTGAACGTCTCGTTGATGCTGGAGCGATCGAAGCTGATCGAGCTGCCGTCGTCGGGCAGCAGAGCGATCAAGATCGTTTCGGTGAACTCGTTGTTACGACGCAGGTTCTGGCAGATCTGCAGCGCTTCGACGTGGCCGATGGAGAAGTCGACAATAATACAGTCCGGATGGAAGCTTTCGGACTGGATGCCGGCTTCAAAGCCGCTGGCCGCGGTGGCGACCTTAAAGGCCTTTTCCGGCGGCAGTTCACGCTTGAGGTTCTCGATCAGGACCTGGTCTTGAGCGACGATGAGGACTTTGGCCATGGCCTCGTCTTCCAGGTCGCCCAACGGCATACCGTGTTCCTTGAGGAACTTGATCAGGTATTCACGGGGGATCCGCCGGTCCTGGGAACCAGGAATGCGGTAGCCTTTCAGCCGGCCCGAATCAAACCACTTACTGACAGTACGCGGGGCTACTTTACAGATCTTTGCGACCTGTCCAGTTGTGAAGACCTTCATTGCAGGCTCTCCAATATCTCGCTTGGTTTCACTTAATTTCCGGCCAGCGACGCAAGTCGCCGACGGGAAACGGTCGCCCCGTTCGCAATTGTCCGACCTGTCAGTTGTCCGTTCCTTCGCGCCGGCTGTGGGAAAACCGGACAATCACGAGTTCTGGGTCGGGGCAAATCCTGTATTCAACTACGGTTGGCGGTCTTACAGGTCCTTCTGATCTGTGCCGCGGTTAGGTCACCGAATTGCATACCGCCATCGCGAAAATCGCTGGCAGGTCCACGACGGGCGTGTCACCAGCGGAGACTTTCGGGATGACCCTGCAACTTCGACCGGCAAGGTCAGTGGGTGGAGGGAGATCGAGCGGGCGGCTGCCGCGGATCATGGATCCCTGGCAGCCGAAAAAGGCGTGAGCCTTCAGGCTGATTGTCCCCCCTTGAAAGCAGCTCCTGGAAGCGTTTTCGGAAGCTATCGCTTCGCGAACGACTTCTAGCAGCAAGTGCTTCCGAGAGTTAGTTTCGAGATTTCAGGGGGTGTTACTTTAGAAAGTTTCACGAGTCGTATTGCCTGGCGGGATCTGAGCGCACTTGCGGGAGCTTCCTAGAGCCTCGATTCCCCGGCTGGTAGGGCCGCAAACCTTTGTACCTCTTGACCTTAAGTCGACAGGATGTGCCGCATCTGTCGGTTCTCGCAGCTCGCGATGCTACGTAATAAAAACCTGGTGTGCCAAACCGCGCACCTGCGAAAGCGTGGTAATCGGCGGGGGACCGTAACGGTCGTAGCGGTTAGGCGGCCTGCGTCCCGTCTTCCTGGGCTCCGCTGTCAGCCGGGCCGCGGTCCGCATCGTCATCGGCCGTCCGCAGGATCTCGCCCGTTTCCGAAACGTCTTCGAAGCGGACCGAGACCCGCTTGGAGATCCCCGATTCCTGCATGGTGACGCCGTACAGCGTGCCGGCACAGGTCATGGTTTTCTTGCTGTGCGTGACCACAATAAACTGCGTCCACTGCAGAAAATCGTGCAGCACCCCAATAAACCGCTCGATATTCGCTTCGTCCAAGGCCGCATCGACTTCATCCAGCACGCAAAACGGGCTGGGCCGGCTGCGGAAGATGGCCAGCAGCAGGGCCACGCAGGTCATGGTTTTTTCGCCGCCGCTGAGCAACGAGATGCTGCGCGGCTCTTTGCCGGGAGGACGAGCGACGATCTCGAGACCGCTTTCCAGAATGTCCTCGTCCTCGTCGATGACGATGTCTGCCTGTCCCCCGCCGAATAGCTTGCGGAACAGCGACTGAAAGTGAACCCGCACGGTTTCCAGCGTCTCTTCGAACAACCGCCGACTATCCTCGTTGATTTTCTCGATGATCCGCTCGAGCGAGTTTTTGGCCTGCGTCAGGTCGGCAAACTGGGTCGACAGGTCGTGAAAGCGACTCTCCAGCTCTTCCAGCTCCTCCAGTGCCTCGAGGTTTACGTTGCCAATGTTGTTGATTTTGCGGCGAAGGTCGGCAATTTCCTCTTCGATCACCTCCCGTTCGTGCTGTTCTTCCTCCGTCGGCTCGTGCTGTAAGGCCGCCAGATCAATCTGGTAATCCTCCAGCATCCGGGCGGCCAGCGAATCCCGCTCTAGCTGTAACTTGCCGGCGGCCAGCTCCTGCTGTTGCAAATCCTGCTCAAGTTTCCGCAGCGTGGCGCGGACCTTTTGCAGGTCGACCACCGCCTGACCTCGCTGCTGGCGCAGCTGCTCGCCCACCCCCATTCTGGAGGCCAGGTCGCTGGCCAGGGTCTCTTTCGCGAGATACAGCGTTGCCAGCTCGCTCTCCTGCTGCAAAATCTGCCGGTCGGCGTCCGCCACCCGCTGGACCGCTTCGCTCAGCAAACCGCGACTTTCCGCCACGGCCTGTTGCCGCTCCTGCTGGTCATGCTGGAACTGGCGCAACCGCGCCGCCAGACTCTCCAACTGCTGCTCGCTTTTTGCCAGTTCGACCTTGGCGGTTGTCAGTTCCGCCGCCCATTGCTGTCGTTCTGCTTCGATCTGATCCAGTCGCTGCTGGTGCTCGTGGATCGTTTCCTCCATTTTTGCCAGGGACTGTTCGATGTCGGTCCGCCGGTCGCGCAGCAGAGCCAGATCGGTGGTGGCGGCGTCGCGATCGGACCGCGCCTGGCTGAGCTGGTTGTCCAGGTTGGTTTTTTTGTCATCCAGTTGAGCCTGGCGTTCCTCGACCGCCGACAGCTGGCGTTGGATTCCCGCCGCGCTTTTCAGCAGGTCTTCCCGCCGGTCGGAGAGGGTGGCCACCTGGGCATGAGCGTCGGCCACCCCATCGCTCAGCCGCTCGACCCTCCCTGTCTGCTCTTCAATCCGCCCCGTCAGTTCGGCAATTTCCCGCGTCAGTTCGCGCAATTCACTGCGGCGGGAAATCAGGCCGGTGGCAGAACTGGTGGGTCCGACGCACACGGTCCCGTCGGCCGCCAGCGCCTCCCCGGTACGGGTCACGAAATTCTGCCCCGGAGCGACTTGGGACAGGTTCAGGGCGTCTGTGAGGCTGTTGACGATCCAGGTATCTCCCAGCAAGCGTTCGGCCAGCTGGGCGTACCGCGGTTCTGCCTCCACGAACCGGTCCGCCCGCCCGATCACGCCAGGTCTGCCTGCCAGATCGACGCGCGGACCCCGCGTTCGGGCAGCGACCGATATCTGGGTTGGCACGAACCCCACGCGGCCGGCAAAGCGATGTTGTTGATCCAACAGCAGCTCGCGCAACACCCGGCTCGGTTCCGCCACCAGATAGCCGGCACGATCTCCCAAGGCGGTTTCGATGAGGGGTGCCATGTCCACGCGGACTTTGAGGATATCGGCCACCAGGCCACGGACGTCCCGGAAGGGTCCCGTGGGCGACTCCTGTTTGGCGGCCAGCACTTCCCTCACCCCGGCGGTGACTCCTTCCTGCTGGCGTTCCAGTTCCTGCAGGACGAGTGCCCTTTCGCTGGCGCCGGAAAAGGCCTCCCGTTGCCGGGCCAGTTCCGCCTGGCTGTCACCCAGCTCGGCCTGCAACCGGCTCAACTCCTCCCGCGCCGTCCGCAAATCCCGCTCGCAACGTTCCCGCTCTTGGCCGACCCCCTCTTCCCGGATCCGCAGCTGGTCCAGTTCGCCGGCGGTGTCATCCCACATTTCCACCAGGCTGGCCAGCTGGTCGGCGCACCGCCGCAGGATCGCTCCGGCGGCGTGAATCTTGGTCTCCAGGGAGGTAATTTCATTCCCCAGCTCGCTGCCTTGGCGGACCAGATCCAGTTCAGCCTGGCGTTGCTCGCGCTGCTGGCCGTAACGCCGGTCGTGTTCCTGACGCAGCTCGGCCAGCGCCGTTTCGATTCGCGCCACTTTGTCGCAAATCTCCTGATAACGCTGCTGGGCAGCCGCCACGTCTTCGTTGGTGGTTTCCAGCTGCGAGCCCAGATCGCGCGAGCGGGTCGAGAGGCCGGCCAGTTGGGCGCGATGCCGTTCCACGTCGCGTTGCAAATCTTCCCGCCGGCCGCTTTGATGTTCGATCGCGGCCTCGCAGGCCACCATCCGTTCACGATTTTCGGCCCGCGCCGCCTCGCAGCGGCGAACTTCGCTGGCCTGCTGCTCCATCTGCCGCTCGCCCGCCACCAGCTGCTGGTCCAGATCCTCGGCTTCCTCCGTCCGCGCCGCGACCTGGCCTTGCAGCAGTTCCATCTGCTGCTGGCAGGCCGCCAACTGCTCGCTGAGGTGCCGCCAGTCGGTCAAGCCCACCTGGGTCCGCAGTTCCTGCAAGCGGTCCGCGTGCTCTTTATAGCGCTGAGCCTTCGTGGCTTGCCGGCGGACCGTCCGCAAGCGATTGTCGACTTCGTCCACAATGTCGGACAGCCGCAACAGATTTTGCTCGACCCGCTCCAGCCGGCGGATGGCCTCGATTTTCTTCGCTTTGAACCGGCTGATGCCCGCGGCTTCTTCGAAAATCAAACGTCGGTCGCGGGGCGAGGCCTGCAGCATCACATCGACCTTTCCCTGTTCGATGATGCTGTACGCCTGAGTCGAGACGCCGGTGCCGGCAAACAAGTCGCGGATGTCGCGGAGGCGCCGCGCCTGGCCGTTGATCAGATACTCGCCCTCGCCACTGCGGTAGACGCGGCGGGTGACATGCACCTGAGGGGTATCGATCGGCAGACGGCCGTCGAGGTTGTCGAAGGTCAGCGTGGTTTCGGCCGCATTCAGCGGGCGGCGCGAGCCCGAACCGTTGAAGATGACGTCCGCCATCTCCTTGCCCCGCAGACTCTTCACACTCTGCTCGCCCAACACCCACTTGATGGCATCGACGATATTCGACTTGCCAGACCCGTTCGGGCCGACGACGACGGTGATGCCCGGCGGAAACTCGAATCGAGTCTTGTCGGCAAAGCTTTTGAAGCCGACCAGTTCCAGCGCTTTGAGCATGGGCGAGACAGTTGGGAGGGGGGAGCACGCAGGTGGCAGGTCGGCCGCTGGCGTCCCGATTCATCACTGCCCAGACGCGTCAGCGATTCGGTTCTGGCCCCATACCGGCGGCACCCAGGGCAGGAGACGCAGGGCGACGCCACGACAAAACGGTCCCCCCGCGGAAGGCGGTTAGGGCACGCACGGACCTAATTTTTCACACGATTCCATATTTTACCAACGGAACGGGCCACTGGCCACGAGGATTCCCCCGGCGAATCCCGCTCGCCAGCCGCCCCGTCCGCCGGGGACGAAGCGTCGAGGATCGCCGGTGACGAGGAAGGGTCGGACGGGTCGAGGTCGGCCGGGGGGCTGTCCCCCTGCGGGAGCTCGGCCAGCTCGGTACTCCGAACCGGCGGGGATGAGGGTTGATAACCGTGGGGCCGTCCCGGGATGGCATCGATCGCCAGGCGACAATCCAGGGACCGGCTGGACTTGGCCTGCCACAACGCCTGCACCACGTCCGGATAGGTTCCTCCCACCTGGACCACCGCCCGCAGGACATCCTCGACGTAGGGCGCGACCTCCAGGCGTTGGTCTTCATGTCCGGGAGCAAAACTGCTGACGGTCACGGGACCGTCCTCCTGAGCGTTGATGCGGATGTAGCGTCCCGCGTCCAGGATCAAAGGCTGCCGCAACGGCTGGCGGCTTCCGAACAACACGATTTCCGGTCGCGATGTCCGGGCGATGTGGATCAGCGGCGTCCCCTCGCCCCGAATCAGGTGCAACTGGAAACGGCCTTCCAGCACTTCGCCGCGGATCACCGGATCGTTGGGGTCCATGGCCCGCAGGGCGCGGAAGGCTCCATAGCGGGTTTCGGCACTGGCGCCAGAGAGGAGGCGGACCAATTGTTCTCGGGCGGCAGGCTGGTCCATGGCGCTCAACGCCGCCAAGGCCTGCGCCCGCCAGGCCGCTTCGGTTTCCGCCGCGATCCTCAACGGCTGGGCCGCCGCTTCGTCGTCCAGGTACCCCAACGCCTCGGCCGCATAGAAGCGGACCTCGGGGTCCTCGGAGGCCAACCCCTTCTGAAGGACTTCGCTGGCGTCGCGGCCGATGGCCTCCAGGCGAATGGCGGCACTGGCGGCGGTCAGCGGATCCAATAACTGCCGCTCTAACAACCGCAACCGCACCTGCCGCTCGACCTCCGTTTCCCGCAAAGCAATGCTCTGCACGACCCGCAGGTAACGGTCCAGATTGTCCTTGTAACGGGGATGCAGTTCGAGCGCCACGTAGCCGTCATTCTTCGGCTTGGCAACGCCCGACTTGATCCCGCGCTGGGTCAGGTGAAATCGCTTGTTGATCGCCGTCCCCATCTGAGCGCTGGTGCGGACGTCTTTCTGGTCGGGTTTGAGCAACAGGCCCAGCGAGCGGGATTTTAGCGCCACGCCACCTCCCAGGATCATGCCGCGCCGCAGCTGGGAAGCCTCCTCCTGGGGGTCTGTGAAAAGATCGACCAGCACGGTCCCTTGGACCAGCGCCAAGTCTTCTCCCTCGCGGAGACGACCGCCCAACACCGCCCACTCTCGCATCCGTTCTTCGTACAAAATGCCGTTGCGCAAGCTGTGGGTCTCGTTGTCTCGCGGGACGAAGACTTCCACGTCAAAACGATCTCCCTTTTGAGCGCCAGGGGGCAACTGGCCTCGCACCATCACCAGGGAAGTCGTGTCGGACGCCAGCACTTCGCTGGGGCGAGGAATGTCCCGCTTCTGCATGTTGGTAATCATCACGGATCGTTCCGATGACGGCGGCGGGTCACTGCCCGTACTCTGCAGATTTCCCACCATCCCGATCGCTTCCACCTGCAGGGGATGCAAGCCGTACACGACTGCGACGTCACGCACATAAGTCAGGTCCGCGATCTGCTCTTGCAAATTTTCCGGGCTCTGCAAGCGCAGCGCAGACTGCGTGCAACCGATCGTTGCCAAAGTCACGATCGCCAACAAGATCCACCGGCGGACAGGAACTGTCCCTCGCGGACAAACAGGCGGCATGCCTTGCTGGACTCCCTACAGGGGAAGAGCGCGGCGGCGGCGACAAATCGCCACTTCGCTGCACGATTCCGTTGGATGGGCGGCGCCAAACCGAGTGGGCGGTTGCCGGACGCGAGCCGCCAGGCGGCCTAAAGACCGGCAAACGCGGGCGGGAGAGTAGTTTCTTCGGGAGGGAAGGTCAAGCCAAATCGGCGGCCCCGCCCCCACCCGCTCTGCCGCTAGCCAGCGCCATCAGACAGCCACACCCTGTCCTAAGGCTGACGACAGTTTTCGCTGGCCCAGCGGCACCCGCCGTTGCCCTAAATGATTGCCCTGTGGGCAGCTGAGCCATACAATCAGCGGCGGTGCCAGATTTGCAAGCAGAAGAAGTCGGCGCGGCCCAGCTGTGGCCGGTGACCGTTGAGCGGTATTTACACGGGGTCAGTGCGATGTCTGAACGTCTTTTCTGCGGCCTGGGCACCCTCCTGTTGCTTGCCACCTGGACCCTGGCGGGGCCATCCGCGGCCGGCGAATCCGCCCCCGCCGCGCCCGACCACAGCCCCCCTCCCCCGGCGCCAGCGTCGCCACCATTGCCGGCGGCCCAGCTGCAGCTGGCCACCGAACCGGCCGATGACGCGGGCAGCAACGCACCCGGTGCGGCGGCGGCCGAGGCCGCCGAGGAGGGCCAGCATGTGATGCGGGGACCGGTGCACGAGGCGTTTGCCGAACGGGTCGAAAGGGACCCACAGCCTTCGCCCATCATCGCTCGCCAGCCGCCCGACCCGATCAACGAACTGCCGCCCGAGGTGAAACCGGCCGGCAGCGATGTGGCCTGGATTCCTGGCTATTGGGCCTGGGATGACGAACGCCACGATTTTCTGTGGGTCAGCGGGATCTGGCGAAGGGTGCCGCCGGGGCGGCGGTGGCAGCCGGGATATTGGACCGAAGTGGAAGGGGGCTACCGTTGGGTTTCCGGGACCTGGGCCCCCGCCCAGCCGGATCCGCTGGCCCTGGCTCCCCCACCACCAGCCAACCTGGACGAAGGGCCGAACCAGCCGGCGCCTGCTGCGGACGACATCTGGATCGCGGGCTGCTGGGATTTTCGCGAAGGGAATTTCCGCTGGCGGCCCGGTTTCTGGTCCCGAGGCTACGACGACTGGGTGTGGGTCCCGGCCCGCTACTTCTGGACACCGGGCGGGTATGCCTACTGCCCGGGCTACTGGGATTATCCGGTCACCTATCGCGGATATTTGTTTGCCCCCTTCTCCTTCTCCCGCCCGGTTTATGGCTATGCAGGCTACTGGTTCACACCCCGCGTGCTGCTCAGCATCGGCGGCGTGTTCGATCACCTATGGGTCCGCCCCTCCTACCGACATTACTTCTTTGGCGATTACTACCACGGTCGTTATCGCAAGTACGGCTACCACGCCTGGCACGATTATCACCGGCGCCACTACTGCCCGCTGTTGGGGCATTACCAAGACTACCACCGTCGTCACGGCATCGATTACGCCCAGCACCGCCGGCGGTGGCATGACCAATACACGCGACATCCGGATTGGCGGCCCCCCGATGCTTACCGGGGGAATCTGGAAAAGCACCGTCGCCGCGGGTTGGCCGACCGAATCGACGGGCACCAGGACCATCGTCCACCTCTGGCTGTCGGGCAGGCCGTCCCCACCCCGCACGGCCACCCGCGCCACGCTCGGCATCGCCTGGACCAGTTCGCTGCCCAGGGACCGCCCCAGCTGGCCACGGGGGTCGACCAGCTGAGCAAGGCTCGTCGCGGTGACGGGGACCGCCAGGTGCAGCGGGCCGTGTTTTTGAGCGAGCCCCAGCGGCGGGCGATCGGCACGGCGCGTCAGGGAGAGATCCGTGACCTGATCCGGCAGCGCCAAGAGGCGTTCCGCAGCCGCCTGGCCACCGCTTCGTCACCTGCCCGCCGTCAGGCGGTCCCGCGGACGGCCCCGCCGGTGGCCGGCGGGGCGCAGGGCCCGCCAGCTGCCCGCCGAGGACCGATCGGTTCAGAGAAGGCGGCCGCCCAGGTGTCGCCGGCGGACCGTCTGCCGGTGCGGGGTCCCAGCAACCGCCGCGGGCCCACCACGGCCCCGGAACGCTCGGCGGCCCAGTTGCCGCGGGGGGCCGTCACAGGCCAGCCCGATCGTTCGCCACGGACCCTCGTCGGCCCCCCTGGCGGGGCGGGAATCCTCCAGCGTGGTGGGGATCCGCCCCCGGCGGCCGCCGCTGTCCGCCAAAAGACCTTCCGCCCACCCGCGACGGCCGGGACCGCTGCGGACCCGGTGCGGCGGCGTTGGCCTGGGGGTGTCGAGCGGCTGCGGGGCTCGAGCGGCCAGCCCGCCTCCTCGGCCGCCCGCATCCCCCGGCAGGACCTGCGGCGCGGTCCCCCGCCAGGCCAATTTTCCCGGGGGCCGTCGGCGGCCTCGCGGGGCCCTGCAGATTTTTCCCGCGGCCCGGCCGCTGTCTCGGGCCGTGCGGCCCGCTCGCATTTCTCACCTGCCCCCGCCGATGGCCCGCGGGGGCTGTCCCGCGGGAATGTCTCCCGCGGGAACGTCTCCCGGGGGAACGTCTCCCGCGGGAATTTCTCCCGCGGGAATGTCTCGGGGGGGAATCTCTCCCGCGGGAATGTCTCGGGCGGAAGTTTCTCCCGCGGAAGTTTTTCCCACGGCAGCAGCCGGGGATTTGGGGGCGGGCGAGCTTTCGGGGGCGGCCACGGGGGGGGACGGGGCGGCGGACACGGCGGGGGACGGGGCGGGAAGCGGTAAGCCGGAAGGAACCATGCACGAGGGCCTCGTCCTGGAAACGCCCCCCCTCCCCTTGCTGGTCACCGGCGTCGCCGGGGTCGCCGGCTATAACGCCCTGCACTACTTCCACCGCCGCTATCCGGGCCAGGTCTTCGGGATCCGCCAGGTCGACAACTGGCCGCTGACCGCGCCCTACATCCTGCCTTGCGACGCGGAGGACCGCGAGGGGTTGGAGCGGTTGTTTGACCGGCATCCATTTCGCGCGGTGCTGAACTGCGCCGGCAACTGCGCGTTGAAATCCTGTGAACTGGACCCCCCCCTGGCCTGGCGGACCAATGTGGAAGGGATCCGCAATTTACTGACGGTCATCGACGGCCGCGGAGTGCGGCTGGTGCATTTGTCGATCGACCTGGTGTTTTCCGGGATCGCAGAGGGGGGACATGTCGAAAGCGACCCCACCGATCCGGTCACCGAGTACGGGCATTCGATGGCGGCGGCCGAACGGTTGGTGTTGATCGCCGAGCCCCAGGCTTGCCTTCTGCGAATTTCGCTCCCCATGGGCGTCAGTTTCAACGGCCACGCGGGGGCCATCGACTGGATTCAATCCCGGTTCCGCAAGTCCCTGCCGGCCACGTTGTATTTCGACGAAATCCGCACGCCCACGTACACGGATTGTCTGAACCGCCTGTTCCAGGTCGTGCTGGCCCGCCCCCTGGCCGGTCTCTATCACGCCGGCGGTCCGCGCCGGTTGAGCCTCTATCAGATCGCTCAAATCGTCAACCGCGTGGGCGGCTACGATCCTCAGCACTTGCAAGGTTGCCCGCGGATCGACGCCGGTCCCATCCCGCCGCGAGCGGGGAACGTGACGCTGGATTCCACCCGCCTGGCCGAAGCGGTCGGCTTCCAGCCGTTTGACCCCTGGCCCCTGGAAGAACGCTGGTTGCCGACCCACCGCCAGTGGCATTTCGAACGCCCGCCCGACGAGGGGGGGTCACCCCAACTGCTGGCCGACGTGCTCTATCGCAATCCGGCCCGAACCGCTCAGTGACGGACACCCACCAGGCCGCCCCCGGACCCGCGGCCCAACCGCCGGCTTACACCCCGATGTCTTCGTTCCACAGTTCGGGCCGGGTGCGGATGAAATGCGTCATCAGCTCGACACACCGCGGGTCATCCACCACCACCAGTTCCACCCCCCGCTGGCGAAGATACGCTTCCGGACCCCGGAACGTCTGGTTTTCCCCAATCACGATCCGGGGGATTTTATACAACAGGGCCGCCCCACTGCACATGTCGCAAGGCGACAGGGTCGAGTACAGCGTTGCCCGCTGGTAATCGGCCGCTTTCAATCGGCCGGCGTTCTCCAGGCAATCCATCTCGGCATGCAAAATCGCGCTGCCCCGTTGAATACGACGATTCCGGCCACGAGCAACAATTTGATCGTCGATGACCAGCACCGAACCGATGGGGATCCCCTCCTCCTGCTGGCCCAAAACCGCCTCCTCAATAGCGGCGTTCAAAAAAATGTCCATCCGTCGTCCTTTCTTTTCTGGTGTTCGCCAACTCGCCATTCCCCCCGGTCGTCTATTTTGCCCGGCGAAGCAATGCCCGCATCCCTCCTCGTATGGCCAGCTATTGTACCGTGGCCCCGCGGGTGGGGGCGTTTGATCTTGCTGGCGCCTGTCGATTCTGATAGCACACCAGCCGCCACCGGGCCCCTGGGGTGCTGTCTTGTCCGAGAAACCGTCCGAGGAACTGATTCAGCTGCTGCAGCAGCTGCGGCTGGCGAACGGCAGCGACGTGCTGGCCGTCGCCCGCCACGCTCGACGCCTCGCTCGCGGGCTGCCGCTGTTCGACTCGGTGTGGGTCGATGCCCTGGTCCAGGCGCGGCTCCTGTCACCGCTGCAGGCTGCCGAAATCAAGGCTGGGCGCGGCCTCCGCCTCCAGGTCGGGCCGTACGTGCTGGCCGAACCGCTCGATTCGCCCGCCTACGCACGCCTGTTTCGCGCTCGCCAGGCATCCTCCGACGCCAGCGTCCAGTTGCTGGTGGCCGATCTCCCGTCCGGCGAAGGCCCGCCGCTGGCCAAAAAACTCAAATCCCTGGTCGATCGCTCGGGGCGGCTGGAACATCCGGTCCTGGTCACGATCCGCGGCGGGGGCCTGCACCAGTCGGGCGATGCGACCCAATTGTGGTGCGCCTGCGACGACCCCCCCGGCATCCCCGCTCGCCGCTGGCTGGTCCCCCACGGCCGCATGCCCCACCAGGCCGTCCTCCATATCGCTCAACAAATGACCGCCGCCATGGTGGAATTGGAGCGGCACGAGCTACCGCACGCCGACGTCAGTACGACCAACCTGTGGTTGAACGAGGAGGGCCAGATTCGCTTGCGGATGCCAGGCATCCGTTCCCTCCTGCGGCCCGAAGAGGGATACGCCCACGCTCAGCTGCCCCCCGAGGCCTTCGATTACCTGGCGCCCGAACGCGTCGTGCACGGTTCGCCGCCCGACACCGCCAGCGAGCTGTACGCCTGCGGAGCTCTCTGGTGGCACCTTCTGGCCGGTCGCCCCCCGGTCCCAGGCGGCGACAGCCTGGCCAAACTGCGGAACGTCCAAAAGGGCACCCTTCCGCCCATTCGGCAGATTGCGCCCGAGACCCCCGAGTTTTTTGCCGAGGCGATCACGCAGTGCACGCACCAGGACCCGCGGCAACGAGCCGGCTCGTTCGAGCAACTCGCCGCTCGGCTGGGACCGCCCCTGCCGCAGGGTGCGGCAGAAGTTGCCGACTGCATCCACCGCCACTTCCACCCCCCCCGGCTTCCCCACCACCGCTCGGCCCCGTCTGGCCACCGCTGGACCGCAGCCATGGCAGGGACCGCGCTGGCCGCCACCCTCCTCCTGGGCCTCTTCTGGTATCTCCGCCTCCCGGGGACGGCCCCGATCGCTCACGTGCCGCCCCCCCGAGCGGCCTCCCCCGAGGGGGCCCTGCCCTCGCCGCCGGCCGCCGCCGCAAAACCTGCCGCCGCAAAACCCGCCCATGTGGCCACGACCGACGCGACCCCGGCGTGGGAACCCAACGTGATCCTGTTGACACCCGCCGCCGCCGCTGCGGGCCGCCTGCCGAAGTTGTCGGCAGGGATCACGGTCCGCGGGGATCCCGACAACCGACCCGTGTTCCAGGTACCGCCGGAAGGCATCCTGCTGGACCTGCCCCACCTCCGCTTCGAGAACATCGACTTTGTCTGGAATCATCCGGGGACAACCGCGGAAACGCCGCCCGCCATGATCCGCATGACCAGCCGCTGGATCGAGTTTCACCAGTGTTCCTTCCAGAGCGGAAGGGTCCCCTTCGGCAGCCTGCGGCCGGTGGCTGTCGCCTGCCGGCCGGCGGACCGCGCCCCCGGAGCGGTGGACCTGCCCGCCGCCTCCCATGTCGTCCTGGATCGTTCGGTTTTTCGCGACGTCGAGGCGGCCATCGCCAGTGCCACGGCGGTGACCCTGCAATCGAACGGCAGCTTGTATCTTGGCCCCGGTCCCGTGCTGGACCTGGCCAACTGGCCCACGGGAAAACAACCCGTCCGTTTGGCCCTGTCCCAATGCACACTGCGCAACGCAACCGCCTTGGTCTGGGTCCGCGGCGGACAGGTGCCCCGCCGACCGCAAGCCATCGTGATCAACGCGGAAAGCTCTGTCTTCGCGCCTCGCGCGGACGGGGCCTTGTTGTTTTTCGAGACCTTGCACGATCCGCACGACCTTCTCAGCCGCGTGCAATGGACCGGTCACAGTTCGTTACTGTCCGCAGACGCGACGCTGGTGGCCGGCTCGTCCGCGGAAGGCGAAGCCCAGCGGCTGGACGAGTCGCAGGTGGCCATCGAGGGTCTGGCTCGCAGTCATTGCGAGTTTGCCGGGCCCCAGATCGATCTCCCCGCCGCCTCGCGGCTGGAACATTGGTCCGTCCCCCTCCGCGCTTCGGCCACGCCGGGCATCGACCCGGGGATACTGCAATTGCCGCACGTCCCGACACAGTAAAGCCGACCACCACCCCTACCCCCGGAGGCGGATTGGTAAACGTGCCGGATTACCGTTCCCGTTTGCCCCCCAAAGTCCCCTCTCCCCTGGCCGCGCGGTGGGCGGCGGCGGCCGGCGCGGATGACCCAGCCGGCTGTCAGGACGTTCGGCCCCGAAGATCGCCGCGGATCCGATCGTAATACAACAGCCCCGCCATCGTTTTGGCATCCTGAATGGTTCCGTCCAGAGCCATGTTCACGGCGTCCGACCAGGGCAGCACCAGCGTTTCGATTTGTTCGTCCTCTTCCAGAGCGGTGGTTCCCGGCGTCAACTGGCTGGCCACAAACAGGGTCACGATCTCGGTCAGGATTCCCGGCGAGACATAGAAGTGGCACAGCCGCTGGATCCTGGCGGCGCGGTAGCCCGTCTCTTCGGCCAGTTCGCGCCGAGCGGTTTCGGCGGGGTCCTCGCCCGGTTCGCGCGTCCCCGCGGGAAGTTCCAGCAGCGGACAGCCAGCCGTCACCCGGAAATTTCGCACCAGACAGACGTGGCTGGAATCGACCAGGGGCAGGATCGCCACGGCCCCCGGGTGTTCCACGATTTCACGCTGGCAAATGCGGCCGTCCGGGGTCGTGCAGGCCATCCGCACGACGGTAAATTTTCCGGTTTTCAGAAGAGGTTGTCGTTCCGCAGCCATGGGCAGACCCCCGCACCGCCGTTCCCGTTCGTTGCCGTGCTTGCGCGTTCCTGGTAAAATAATCATCTGGATGCCACCGACCAAGGGCTGGCATCCTGCGAGCGTGGACCGAGGGCCCGTGAGCGGGATGGCTTGTGCTGCTGAGCGTCAGTTGCGATGGCAAGCATGATCGGAAGCGGGAGTGCTGGTAGTGTCAGCCTGGGACGGTGGCTGGGGATTCCTGTCCGCCTCCATATCTCTTTCCTGCTGCTGGGAATTTTTCTGTTGTTCGCCCTGACCAGGGCCCAGGCCGCTCCCCTGGCGGCGTATGCGGGGTTGTGCATCGTCATCTGGCTGGGGTGTGCCATCCTGCACGAGGCGGGGCATTGCATCGCGGTGGTGCGGCTTGGCGGCCGCACGGACCAGGTGGTCCTGACGCCACTGGGCGGGCTCAGCCACTACACCTATTTGCAGGAGCCCCATCGGGAACTGATCGCCGCCTGGGCGGGGCCGTTGGCCAGTTTTTGCGGCTGGTTCGCCGGCGCTTGCTGGTTGTTCGCCTGGGGCGATGATTCGCTGGTCGGGCTGCTAAACCCCCTGGCGCCTCAAAGTTCTCTGTTCGCGACAAACACCCAACTCTGGCTGGTGGCCCTCCGGTTCAGCGTCTACCTCAACTGGACCCTGGTCGTGGCCAACCTCCTCCCCGCCATCCCGCTCGACTGCGGCTGGGCTCTCCGCTGCCTGCTCTGGCCCCAGCTGGGTCATCAACGGGCCCTGGTGGTCGTGCGGCGGGTTTCCCTGGTGGTCGCCATCGCTTTGTGCGGAGCGGCGGTGTGGGCCGGCGTGTGGACCAGCACCGGGGAGGCTGCTTTCTTGATTCCTCCCTGGGTGCCCCTGGCTGTGCTGAGCGTCTGTATCGCCAGCTTTGTGTTTTCCCCCGCGGAGGTTTATCCGGAGGAAGGTGGGGACGAGCAATTGTTTGGGTACGACTTTTCGCAGGGATACACCAGCCTGGAACCGCGGGAAGATCCCCCGGCCCCCCGCCCGCAAGGCCCCCTCCGCCGCTGGATCACCCGCAAACGGGCCGCTCGGGAGGCACAGCGGCTGAGGATCGAACAGGAGGAGGAGCAGCAGGTCGATTCGATTCTGGCACGGCTGCACGAGCGGGGAATTGAGTCGCTGAGCCCCGAGGAACGGGCGTTGTTGTACCGCGTCAGCGCTCGCTACCGGTCACGCTCGAGCCAATAGCCCCCTTCTGCGGCGGGAATCCCTGCCAGCCGGCGCTCTCCGTTTAATCGTCGTAATCGTCACGGCAAGCCTTCCTGCCGTGGTGGGGGGGCTGGGCGGCGCCTCTCAAGCCCTTTTTCGTTGCCCCTGCGGGGTTTACGGCTTAGGGTTTCTACAACGAGTCTGCCCCGGGCCGCTGTGTAACTGCCGCCCACCCTGCGGGAATTTTCCCATGCTTCGCTCGCTGGTCCCATCGATCCCCACCCCGGCCGAAACCGGTTCCATCCAGCCGGACGATCCCCGTCTGCGGCAGCTGCAACAGTTGTTCGGCGTGCCGTTTTCCGCGGTGGACGTCGAGCGTTGTACGGTCGCGGCCACCGCCGAGGATTTGCCTCCGGGGAATTGGGAAGCGCGAGCGGTCATTTGCCGCGAAGTTGCCGATCGGCAGCAACCGGCATTTATCGACGAGGTCGGGCCGCTGCTGGTCCTCGCCATTCCCCTCCCGGAACGAAACAAGGTCCGTTATGTCGCCGTGGCAGGCCTGGTCACCGCAGAAAGGCACCCCACCCCCACAGGCTCGACCCCGCCCCACCCGGCAGGGACCGACCTCCAGATCTTCTGGCCGGAACAAACACTCCTGGCCGCAGCCGGGCTGTTTGTCGAGCGCGAGCAGCTGGCCCAGCGGGCGGCCGTTTTGGAAGACCACGTCGACGGGCTGTCGGAAAATCTGTCACACACCTACGAAGAAATCAGCCTCCTGCATCGCATCGCAGGACACCTCAAGATTTCCGACGGCATCCGTGAAGTTGCCCACCTGGCCGCGGAATGGCTGCACAACATCGTCTCCAGCGAAGCGGTGGTGGCCTGTTTCCTGCCAGCCGATGGGACCGAAGATGCCACCGGCCCTGCCGACACCCTCGGCGGGATGCTGGTCCAAGGTCGCTGCCCCATCAGCGAAACGAGGCTGGCCGAGCTGATCGATACGCTGAATCTGGATGAACTGCCGTCGGCGCGAGTGATGAACCACGGCGTGACCAACAGAGCCGACTGGCGGTTCCCGGAAATCCGGGAACTGGTCATTGTCTCCCTGCGGGTCGGCGATCGCCGCCTCGGTTACCTGGCCGCGCTCAATCATTCCGCCGGACGCGAGTTTGGCTCGGTCGAAGCCAGCCTGCTGAACAGTGTCGCCACGATGCTGGGCATCCACTATGGCAATAGCGAGCTGTTTCAAGCGCAAAGCGATTTGCTGTCGGCCATGGTCCAATCCCTGGTCTCGGCCATCGACGCCAAGGATCCTTATACCTGCGGCCACAGCCACCGCGTGGCCCGCGTGGCTCGCCGTTTGGCCGAAGAGCTGGGTTGCGACGATGAAATGCTCAACACCATCTACCTCTCTGGACTGCTGCACGATATCGGCAAGATTGGGATCAATGACCACGTGCTGCGGAAAGCCGGCCGACTGACGGAGGCTGAATACGAACACATCAAGCAGCATCCCCAGCTGGGCTTCAATATCCTTAAAGATATCCGGCAGATCAAAGATGCGCTCCCCGGCGTGCTGTATCACCACGAGGCCTGGGATGGCAGCGGCTATCCCGCTGGTCTGGCCGGCGAAAACATCCCCTGGCTGGCTCGGATTCTGGCCGTCGCCGACGCCTTCGATGCCATGGGCAGCGATCGTTCGTACCGCACAGGCATGCCCGACGAACAACTCGACCAGATTTTGCGTCAGGGAGCGGGCCACCAGTGGGATGCTCGAGTCGTGGAAGCCTTTTTCGCGATCCGGGATGAAGTTCGCGATATCGTCAATCGCGAACGGGAACGGATCCAGCTGGACGCCCTTGCCTGGTCCTAAAGGACCCGCAAGCTTCGACCGCGCCCCGCCCGACGCCTGGTTCGTCAGCCGGCTTTTCCCTCCGCCGCAGGCCGCTGGTCTCGCGCACCGCCACCCGCCCCGGCGCTCCCCGCGGAAGGGAACACGCTGGGCAGGATCGGCCCCCGGCCGTCAGCAGCAGGACCAGCTGACCTGCCACCGCCGCCCCGCAATTGGTAAACTCATCCGGACCGGGAGTCATCCAACCAGCTCCGTGGGGAACAATCAGGGATGCGGCTATGAGCAAATTTGCGGTGATCATGCCGGCGGCGGGGAAGAGCCGACGGTTTAGGGATGAACACTACAAAAAGCCATTTGCCATGCTGGACAATCGAGCTGTCTGGCTGCATGCGGCAGAAAAATTCTTGAATCGCGATGACGTCGTCCAGCTGATCTTGGTGATCGCCGCCGAAGATCGGGAAGCGTTTCACACGAAGTACGCGGCGAATGTGGCCATTCTGGGGATCGACGTGGTCGAAGGAGGGGCCGAACGAGCCGACTCCGTGGAAAAGGCCCTGGCCCGTGTCACCGCCGATGCCGACTTGATCGCCGTGCACGACGCGGCTCGACCATGTATCGTCGACGAGTGGATTTCCGCTCTGTTTCACGCGGCGGAAAAAAGTGGAGCGGCGATTCCGGCCGTACCCGTGCCAGGCACCATCAAACGGGTCGACAAACAAAACATCGTGCAGGAAACGGTCTCCCGGGAAGGGCTCTACGAAGCGCAAACGCCTCAGGTATTCCGCCGCCAGCTCTTGCTGGATGCCTACGCTCAACGAAACCATTTTGCCGCCACCGACGATGCTCAGCTGGTCGAACGCTCAGGCCACCCGGTCACCGTCATCCCCGGCTCGCCCCTGAACGTGAAAATCACCACCAAACAAGACCTGCGGCTGGCCGGTCAAATTCTGAAAGTGCTGCCCAAGCCGAAGTTGAGCGGCCCGGCTCACCCGTTCGCCGACGACATGTGGAGGTGAGCCCGGCATGGACGTAATGGCTGAACTCCAGTGGCGGCAGTCGGTTCACCAGACAACCGACGACGCCTTCCTGCCCGGCTGGCTGGCCGGCGAGAGCCGCACCCTGTATGCCGGCTTTGATCCGACCTCCAACGGGCTGCACGTGGGAAACTTCGTGCCGCTGATGATGCTCCGCCGCTTTCAGCAGGCAGGCCATCGACCCATCGCCCTGGCCGGTGGGGCCACCGGCATGATCGGTGATCCGGCCGGGAAGAGCGACGAACGGAGCTTGCTCAGCGCCGAGACGATCGAAGCCAACCTGGCTGCGATTACCGTCGAACTGCAGCAGTTTCTCGATTTCGACCAAGGACCCTACGCCGCTCGGCTGGTCAACAACTACGACTGGATGAAGGACTGGTCCTACCTCGGCTTCCTGCGGGACATCGGCAAAAACTTCCCGGTCAATGTGATGCTGGCCAAGGATTCCGTCAAAGGACGACTCGACCGGGACGACGGTGGCATCAGCTATACCGAATTCAGTTACATGCTCTTGCAAGCGTATGACTTCGTGAAACTGCACACCGACTACAACTGCCAGCTGCAGGTGGGGGGCAGCGACCAGTGGGGAAACATTACCGCCGGGATCGACCTGGCCCGGCGGATGGGACACGGCCAGCTGTACGGAATCACTTGCCCCCTGCTGACCAAAAAAGATGGTACCAAGATGGGCAAGACCGAAGCGGGCGCCATCTGGCTCTCAACCCAAAAAACCAGCCCCTACACGTTTTACCAATACTGGTTCAACGTCGAAGATGAAGATGTGGGAACCTGCCTGCGACTGCTGACCGAACTGCCAAGGGAAGAGATCGAATCGCTGGACACCGCCCGGGCCACAGATGCCAGCCGCCGTGACAGCCAACGGCGACTGGCCGAAGATCTCACCCGCTTGGTACACGGTGATCAGGGACTGGCCAAGGCTCGCCGAGCCTCCCAGGTGCTGTTCGGCGCGGAAATCGAAGATCTTGCCGACGCAGACCTGGCCGAGATCTTTGCGGACGTGCCCAGCAGCCAACTCGCACGACAGCGCCTCGAGGGCGACGGATTAAATATCGTCGACGCCCTCACCGAAGCCGGCCTGGCCAAGAGCAAAGCCGAAGCACGGCGGACGATCACGCAAGGCGGAGCGTATGTGAATAATCGCCGAGTGGCGGGAGTTGAGCAGAATTTGGGAACCGATGATCTGGCCAGCGAGTCGATGGTCGTCCTCCGTGCCGGCAAAAAACGGTACGCCCTCCTCCGCTTCCAATAGCGGGCCAGCATCACGTGAGGGATGGCCCGCCCCCGCCTGCAGACTGCCAAGCCCCCCCCGGCACGCGCTCAGCCGGCGCTGCATGACCAGCCAGGCCACCGGCGGAATTCTCACCTGCGACCACCGGCATGCGTGGCCCTCGTGCGGCTCACGGTATCCAGCAGCCAGGGGAAGATGGCGAACCACCGCTGCGGATGAAGCGCTGGCGTGGACGTCAAGCCGAAGGATGGCTGGTCGTCGTCGGATTCGCGGCAACCCAGCACCGGCTGCCGACGGAACGATGAAAAAGGAAGTCGCACGCGGCACCGACCACAACGCCCACGGCGTAGCACACCAGGTCGCTCCACAGAAAGCCAAAGCCCAGGACCAGTCCGCCCAGCGTGGTGTGCCGCAGAGCATGGATCCAGGGGGCATGGTAGAGCTGGCTCAGCTCCATCGCATAGCAGACCACCAGCGCCAGGGCCGCTCGCCGCGTGGTCGACCACCCAGGGACCACGACGCTGAACCCCAGAAAAACCATCAGGGCCCACAGGGTGTCCCCCGCGTACTGAGCGACGAAGGCTGGCAAGTACCCACCGTAGCGTCGTGACCCGATCCCCAGCGCCACCACCACCGCCCCACAGACCAGATACACGACACGTTGAGCCCACCCGTGCATGATCTCCATTGTAACCCGCCTCTCAAACCTCCCCCCTGGGGACAACCTCCTCCCTGGGGACAACTAACTTTGATGGGGGACCCGCCCTCTGACCTCCCCCCTGGGGACAACTAACTTTGATGGTAGCGCCCCTTGGGGACAACTAGCGCCCCTTGGAGCGCCCCTTGGGAGCGCCCCTTGGGGAGCGCCCCTTGGGGACAACTGCTTTTCGACACCCCCCTGGCAGGCCCCCCTGGGGAGGCCCCCCTGGAGCGCCCCTTGGGGACAACTGCCTTTCGACACCCCCCTGGAGCGCCCCTTGGGGACAACTGCCTTTTGACACCCCCCTGGCAGGCCCCCCTG
>CAYFZZ010000143.1:0-13357 GCA_964347545.1 uncultured Planctomycetaceae bacterium
CAAGCCTGGGTGCTGACCGGCTTGGCCGAGGCGCCTGCCAGCCCGACGGTGAACAGGCCGGTGGGGACGATGATGATGCTGTAACCCAGGATCATGGTCACCGCCGCCAGGGCCTGACCCAGCTCGGTTTTCGGCGAAATGTCTCCGTAGCCCACCGTGGTCATGGTGACGATGGCCCAGTAGATACTGCGGGGAATGCTGGTGAACTTCGAGCCGGGTTGGGTTCCCTCGATCAGGTACATCAGGGCGCCGATCACCACGATCAGGTTCAACACGACCACCAGGAACACCGTAATCTTGGCTCGCATCCGCCGCAGGTTGTCCACCAGGTTGCGGGCTTCGTGGAGGTGGTGAGCCAATTTGAAGACGCGGAACACGCGGACCAGCCGCAAGGCGCGAATGACCAGCAACGATTGGGTCCCGGCGATCAGGACGCTGAGGTAGGTGGGCAGGATGGCCAGCAGGTCGACCACGCCGTAAAAGCTGACGGCATACCGCCAGGGTCGCTGGACGCACAGCAGGCGGGCGAGGTATTCGGCGGTGAAGAGGAGGGTGAAGAACCATTCGATGGCCAGCAGCTGGGTCCCCCACTGGTGGCGAATGCCCGCCACGCTCTCCAGCATCACGGCGGTGACGCTGAGCACGATGGAGGCGATCAGCACGACATCGAACGCTTTGCCCGCCGACGTATCCGCCTCGAAGATGACCTCGTGCATCCGCTGCTGCCAGGGGGCCAGGGCAGGGGGGGGTTCGGGCGCGCGGTCGGGGGGGGGCGGCGGCATGGGGCCAGTGTAAACTGCCGGCCGGGCCGCGACCAACGTGAATTCGCCGCTGGAGCGGGGACCCGCGGGGGCGGTGGTCGAGCCCCACCAAGGGGACGCTCAGGCCTGCACCACGGCCGGGCGGCCGATGGAGAAATAGGTGAAACCGGCCTGCCGCATCTGTTCCAGGCCGTAGATATTGCGGCCGTCGAAGACCAGGGGGTTCCGCATCAGGTCGTGCATCTCCCGCAGGTCGGGGTGCCGGAACTCGCCCCATTCGGTCAAGATCGCCAGGGCATCGGCGCCTCGCAGAGCGTCCAATTGCCGCGCGCAGTACGTCAGCCGGTCGCCGTACTCGGCCTGCACGTTCGCCATCGCTTCGGGATCGTGCACCACGACTTTGGCCCCGGCGGCCAGGAGGCGGTCGATCAGCACCAGGGCGGGTGCTTCGCGGATATCGTCGGTCCGCGGTTTGAAGGCCAGGCCCCAGATGGCGATCGTCTTGTCCTTCAGTTGAGGACCAAAGTGTTTTTCGATCAGCGTTGGCAGAATCCCTTTTTGCCGTTCGTTGATCACGTCCACCGCCGCCATCATCTTGGCATCCACGCCCAGCTGTTGGGCCATCGAGCCGAGGGCGCGGACATCTTTGGGAAAGCAGCTGCCGCCGTAGCCGACGCCGGGGAAGAGGAAGGCAAAGCCGATCCGGCTATCGTGACCGATCCCGCGGCGGACGTCGTCGATATCGGCGCCCATCTCGGCGCTCAGAATGGACATCTCGTTGATGAAACTGATCTTGGTCGCCAGCAGGGCGTTGGCCGTGTACTTGGTCATCTCGGCGCTTTCGGGCGACATGGACAGGAACGGCTTGTCGGTCCGCAAGAAGGGGGCGTAGAGGTCATGCAGGATATTGCTGACGGCGGCCGAGCGGACGCCGACCACGACGCGGTCGGGTTTCATGAAATCGTCGATGGCCGCTCCTTCTTTGAGGAATTCGGGATTGCTGGCCACATGGCACTCGCGGCCGGTCAGTTCCTTCAGCTGTTGGAAGATGGACGCGTTGGTGCCCACCGGCACGGTGCTTTTGGTGACCACCACCGCCTCCATCTGGAGGTGGGGGGCGATGGTTTGGACGACGTTCCACAGCGCGGTCAGATCGGCGGCCCCGTCGTGGGCGCTGGGGGTGCCCACGGCCAGAAAGACCAGGTCGGCGACCTGGACGGCCGCGGCGGTGTCGGTGGTGAAATGCAGCCGGTCGGCCGCCGTATTTCGCTGGACCAGCTCGGCCAACCCCGGCTCGTAAATCGGCACTTCCCCCCGCCTCAGCATGTCGACCTTGGCCTGGTCGATATCGACACAGGTCACATCGTTACCGCTGTCGGCAAAGCAGGTGCCGGTGACCAGGCCGACGTAGCCGGTCCCAATGACTGCGATCTTCATAATTTCCGCCTTGGAAACGGTGGGGTCAGGGAGACGTCAGGAATCCTTCCCATTGTAGCTTACGACTCCTCACCCGCTTCATCGGACGGGGGGCTCGCGGGTGGCGGGGAGGCGGCGGAGGGGTCGCTGGTGAGCGGTGCCGCCTGGTCTTCGCCGTTGCCGCCGGTCGGTTCGTCCCGGGGGACGCGGACCACGGCGACCAGGTTATCGTCGTCGTCCAGCGCCATAATCCGCACACCCTGCGTATTGCGACCGATGACGCTGATGTCGCTGGCCGCGATCCGCTGCAGCTTGCCGCGGCGGGTCATCATGATGACTTCGTCATCATCCCGGACGCGGGTCACGCCGATCACGGGCCCGTTGCGGGAGGTGGTCTTGATATCGCGGACGCCTTTGCCGCCCCGTTTTTGGGTCCGGTAGCGGCCGGCCGAGCTGGCATCTTCGGGTTCCCCTTCTTCGGCGGCGGCGGCCGTGCCGAACAGGGTCCGTTTGCCGTAGCCGTTGGCGCAGGCGGTCAGGAGGGTCGCTTCGGGTTCGGCCACGACCATCCCCACCAGCCGGTCGTTGCCGCTTAAACTGATCCCCCGCACTCCGCTGGAATTCCTTCCCATGGGCCGCGCGTCGGCTTCGTCGAAGCGGATCGCCATTCCGCTGGCGGTGGCCAGCACGACGTTATCGCCGGGCTTGGTGATCACCACATCGACCAGTTCGTCCCCTTCCCGCAGCTTGATGGCGATGATCCCGCCCTGGCGCGGCCGGCTGTACGCTTCCAGGCGGGTCTTCTTGACCAGCCCGCCGGCGGTGGCCATCAGCAGGAAGTGGCCTGGCATATTGAAATTGCGAACGGCGCGGCAGTCGGCGATCTTTTCGCCTTCGGCCAGGTTCAGCAAATTCACCACCGCTCGGCCGCGGCTCTCGCGACTCAACTGGGGCAAATCATAAACCTTTTGCCAGTGCACGCGTCCTCGATTGGTGAAGAACAGGAGGTAAGCGTGGGTGCTGGCGACGAACAGGTGTTCGATCGGATCCTGCTCTTCGGCCCTGGCTCCTTTGAGCCCCTTCCCGCCCCGGCGTTGGGCGCGATAGACGCTGGCGGGTGTCCGCTTGATGTAGCCGTTGTGGCTGATGGAGACGACCATCGTTTCTTCGGTGATGAGGTCTTCCATGTCGACGTGGCCGATTTCTTCGCCGCTGATTTCGGTCCGCCGGGGGTCGCTGAATTTCTTTTTCAATTCCGCCAGTTCGTCGCGGATGATTTTGAGGATGTTATTTTCATCGGAGAGGATGCGGTGGAATTCCGCGATATCGGTCAGCAGCGTGCGATGTTCGTCACCCAGCTTTTCCTGTTCCAGGTTTACCAGCTGGCCCAGGGTCATGCGCAGAATGGCGTCGGCCTGCACGCCGGTCAGCGTGTAGTTTTCGGCCGCTCCGCGTTCTTCGGCGAAGGCGGCAAAGCCTTCGGGGCCGAGGGCCTTCTTCAGCATGGCGGCCGGGCAGGGGATCTGCATCAGCCGCGTTTTGGCCTCCGGCTGATTGGCCGAGGAACGGATCACGCGGATGACTTCGTCGATATTGGCGTGGGCCAGCAGCAGCCCTTCGACGGTGTGCTTGCGGGTGCGGGCCTTGGCCAGCAGGAACTGGGTCCGCCTTCGGATGACCGACACGCGGTGCCGCAGGAATTCTTCCAACAGGGCTTTGAAGGACAACTGGCACGGCTTGCCGTCGACCAGCGCCAAAAAGTTCAAGGAAAACGTGCTCTGCAGCTGCGAATACTGGTACAGCTGGTTCAACACGATTTCCGGGTCCGCATCCCGCTTGACCTCGATCACCAGCCGCACCGGTTCTTTGAGGTCACTTTCGTTGCGGACCCCGGAAATTCCCTTGATGCGGCCGTCATTGACCAGGGCCGCGATGTTCTCTTCGATCCGGTCGCGGGCCTGCTGGTAGGGGATTTCGCGGATCACAATCCGAGCTCGGTTTCCCGACAGTTCTTCGATGTCGGCTCGGGCCCGCAGGGTGATCGTCCCCCGGCCGGTGTGGTACCCCCGCCGAATCCCGCTCCGCCCGCAGATGATGCCCCCCGTGGGAAAATCGGGTCCCGGGCAGATCTCCAGCAGTTCGTCAATCGAAAGCTCGGGCCTGTCGATCAGCGCGGTCAGCCCCTCGCAGACTTCGCCCAGGTTGTGGGGGGGGATGGAGGTCGTGTATCCCACGGCGATCCCGTTGGCGCCGTTGACCACCAGGTTGGGAAACCGGGAGGGGAGCACCGTCGGTTCGGTCCGCCGTTCGTCGTAGGTCGGCAGGAAATCGACCGTGTCCAGGTTCAGGTCGTCCAGAATCTGAGCGGCGGCGGGCGCCATGCGGGCCTCGGTATATCGCATGGCCGCCGGCGGCAGGCCGGCAATGGAACCGAAGTTCCCCTGCTTGTCGATCAACACGTACCGCATGTTCCATTCCTGGGCCATGCGGACCAGCGTGGGGTAGATCACGCTTTCGCCGTGCGGATGGTAGTTGCCGCTGGTGTCGCCCGAAATTTTGGCACATTTGACCCGCGCGGCGCCGGGGGAGAGATTGAGGTCGTTCATGGCGACCAGGATCCGCCGCTGGGACGGTTTCAATCCGTCCCGCACATCGGGCAGAGCCCGGCTGACGATGACGCTCATCGCGTACGTCAAGTAGCTGTTCTTCAGCTCTTCCTCGATCGGCAGATCGAGCACATTTTCTGGGGGGGGGCCGTCGCCGCCGGCACCCTGCGATGCAGGCTGCCCCTCGGATTCGGGAAGGTCGGAATCGGTGGCCAAGGATGGGTCCTTTCTGGAACGGGGGCCGGTCTGCGGGGGTGGGGGCCGGGGGGGCCGGTCGCGGTCATCCTTTCCGCGGGAGGCGAGCGGGGTGGTTGCAGCGAGCGGGCCGCGGTGTGCGAACTGATGAACCCGGAATTATACCGGTCGGTTCTGGCGGTCACAACCAGAGCAGCACGCGGGGGGGCCGCGTGGGGGGGGGATGGCGGCGGGCAGCCGGCAGCCGGGAGGGGTGGTGATCCGAGGGGCGGGTGGCCCGTGGTGGTCGACCCCTGGCGACGCGGCCCGGCGGCGGCCGCTTTAACGCTCGCCGTCGGTCGGCGCGGTGAACGTGGCCGCGCCGCCGTAGCTGATCACCACGATCAGGAAACCGTCCGCCGGGGGCCGCTGGAAACTGCCCGCCAGGTAGGGGAACAGGGGGGGGACTTCCCGCCGGCATTCTTCAAAGGGGAACGCCTGGACCAGGGTGGTGGTCGATGTTTCCTCCGCCGAATCGGAATCCGACTCGGTGGCGGTCGCCAGGATGGCCGCGTCGACCGCGTCGTCTCCTGCCCACTGCCGAGCGATCTGGCTGCCGAGCGGGTCTTCGCAGTCGACGAGGAAGACCACCGGTTGCCGCATGCCTTCGGCGAGGGCGTGATCGTGAGCAGCCACCAGGTCGGGCAGGCGCTGGTCGACCAGCAGCTGCCGGCCTTCCATATCGTGACGTTCGTCACCCGTGCTGCCCGCCGGGATCCCCATGCCCGCCATCTCGCCGGTTAAATGCCCATGCGGCTGAGCGTATCGATCAGGCTGCCAATCATGCCGCTGAGCGTCGGGTGCGAATCTTCAAAGTGCTGAGCCGCCTGGGACAAGCGGCTGACGATATGCGTATCGCCAGCGGGGGGCTGGCTGCCTTGCTGCAGAGCCTGTTGGATGTCGTCGACCGCGGTCTGCAGCAACTGCTGGACTTGCGGGTCGACCTGGTCGAGCGATTCCAGTTCGGCGTGGAGTTGGCCGATGGTGTGACGCAGTTTTTCTTGAGCTTCGGACATGGCGCGTCGGTCTTGATCGGGGAGGGAGGAAGGGTCTTGATTATAGAGCACGGTGGGCCGGGCACCTAGCGGCGGAGGGGGGCCGAGCGGATCGCGGGGCAGAGCCTGCGGCGGGGGGTTCGCACGGTCTTGGTCCGAGTGGCGGATCGGCTGCTGGGGCGACCTCTGGTGCGGACTTCCGCCCCTTGTTCCTTTCGAGAGGCCAGCCCTATAATCGCCCCGTTGCTGCGTGATCCGCTCGGCCCCTGGGTCGTGGCCCGCCCGCGTGAACCTGCCGGGTGGCCAGATCACCTTCCCGGGCACCGTCTTGGTAAAGGAGGTTTTTCGTGTCCATTCGTGTGGGAATTAACGGATTCGGCCGGATCGGCCGCCTGGTTTTTCGCAATCTGGTCGCGAGGCCCGACGTCTTCGAAGTGGTCGCCGTCAACGATTTGACCGACAACCGCACGCTGGCCACGCTGTTAAAATACGACAGCATTCATGGACGGTTTGCCGGCAGCGTCGCCTACGACGACCAGTCGCTGTCGGTCAATGGCAAGCCCATCCGGGCCCTGGCCGTGCGGGACCCGGCCGAGCTGCCATGGGGCGAGCTGGAGACGGACGTCGTGGTGGAGAGCACGGGGGTCTTTACGGGTCGCAAGACCAGCCAGAAGGCCGGCTACGACACCCACCTGGACGCCGGTGCCAAGCGGGTGGTGTTGAGCGCTCCGGCCAAGGACGACCCGGACTTGACCGTCGTCTGTGGGGTGAATGACGACCAGTTGAAACCGGAAATGAAGTGCATCTCCAACGCCAGTTGCACGACGAACTGCCTGGCGCCGGTGGCCAAGGTCCTGCACGACTCTTTCGGGATCGAGAGTGGCCTGATGACCACCGTGCACGCCTACACGAACGACCAGAACGTGCAGGATCTGCCGCACAAGGATTTGTATCGAGCTCGGGCGGCGGGCTTGAACATCATTCCCACCACCACCGGCGCCGCCAAAGCCGTGGGCCTGGTCATCCCCGCTCTGCAAGGAAAACTGACCGGCATCGCCCTGCGGGTGCCGGTCGGCACGGGCAGCGTGGTGGACCTGACGGTCAATTTGAACCAGGCGGTGACCAAGGGGGAGGTCAATCAAGCGATCCAGGCGGCGGCGGAAGGTCCTTTGCAAGGCATCCTGTCCTACAGCGAAGATCCCCTGGTCTCCTCCGACGTGATCGATGACCCGCACAGTTCGATCTTTGCCGCCGATTTCACTCAGGTCTTGCCGGACGACCCATCGCAGAAGGAGGGACCGGGCAAGCTGCTGAAAGTGGTCAGCTGGTACGACAACGAATGGGGTTACAGCTGCCGCACGGTGGACCTGATCGAAAAACTGGCCCGGCTGGGGTAAGCGACCCCGTTCCCGCTGGTCCCGCGGCAGGCGGGGATCTGCCCGCCAGGAAGCTAGCGACGGATGGGCGCCCACTGGGGCCGCTGCGGCGGCCGGGCGGAGGACGTCTGGGCCGCGGGGATCGGATCCGTGGGGGCGGCTTCGTCCACCGGGCCCGCTTCGCTGGCCGCCGGTGGGGCCTGGCCCGCCTGCGGGCTCTGGGCCGCTGGGTCCCGTGCGACCGGGACCGGCGCTGCTTCGACCGGCGGTCGCCGACGTTGGGAGGCGGTCCAACCGGAGGTGGCCCGGCTGGCCGGTGCGGCCGGCGGCTCTGGCTTCGTCGCGACCGGCTCGTCGACCGGCTCCGTTCCGACCGGCTCCGTTCCGACCGGCTCCGTTCCGACCGGCTCGGTTACGACCGGCTCGTCGACCGGCTCGTCGTAGCCGGTCGGCGACACGGTGGGTGGTTTTTCGGGCCGCCGCTTGGCCACCAAAGGCCGCTCGTCCTCCTGGCCTTTCCCGTCCAGGGCCAGCGTCTGATCGGCATAGATCCACAGGCCATCTTCGGTGATCATTCGCACGAAGAGCACGGCTTGGGCAAGGGGAGGGGCCTGGTGGGGCCAGCGGAGTCTGAGCCGGATCCCTTGGTAGGTTTGATGGCGGCGGAGGTCGGCCGAGCTGACTTGCCAGCGGGCCAGCGGTTTGGCTGAGCGAGGTTGGTGGGGGTCCAGGAGGGCGATGGTCGCCGACCCGGCGGTGGCCACGATGGTGCCGTTGGCGGCCTTGGGTTCCAGCCAGACCTGGAGTCCGTCGGTCCCTGGCTGACCGTCCTGTTCGTAGGGGCCCGTGCGGCGGCCATTCAGCGAGAGGGTGGCGACGGCGGCGGCGGTCGAGGGGCCGCGGGCCGGGGGATCGGCCTGGTAACTGACCGGCTCCAGTTCGTCCCCGACGTCTTCCCGAAGGTCGGCAGCGATTTCGCTCGCTTCCGGTTCGGAGGGCGGGAGGGGGGGCCGAGCCTGGGGCGGGGTTGGGTGATGGCCGAGCGGCCGGTGGTTTTTGTCCAGCGGGATTACTTCAAAGGGATCGCCGCTGAGCGGGGGTTGGGGGGAGGGTTGGGCGCCGAGCGGGGGGAGCTGGACGTCCGGGATTTCCATGTCACCGTTTTCCCTCTGGGGGGACGGATGGGGGGCCGACGGCCGGGGTGGGGTTTCCCCGGGGCGAGGTTGCTGGGGAGAGCGACTACCGGTCGGCGGCTCGTCGCTGCGGAGGGCGAGGTTTTCGGTGCGGCAGGCGTTGAGGTGGGACTGGTAGGTGTGGATGTAGTCCTGCAGCTGGTAGATCATGTCCTCCTGGTAGCGGAGTTCACGTTCCATGGCTGTCAGACCGGGGGGCGTTTTGCAGCCCGCGGCCAGGGGCGCTGCCAAAGCGAGCGCCGCGAGGGGGTATCGCCAATTCATGATCGCCTCGACTATACGTCCATGCGTTCGATAATGCGATCGATCAACTTGTACTCCAGCGCTTCTTCCGGGTCCATGAAGCGGTCACGATCGGTATCCTGCTCGATCTTGTCCAACGGCTGCCCGGTATGTTTGAGGAGGATGCTATTGAGCCGTTGTTTGGTTTTTTTGAATTCTTTGGCGTGGATCATGATATCTTCGGCGGTCCCCTCCATGCCGGCCAGGGGCTGGTGGATCATGATCCGCGAATTGGGGAGGGCGTGTCTTTTGCCGGCGGCCCCGGCGGCCAGCAGCACGGCGCCCATCGAGGCGCACTGTCCCACGCAGTAGGTGGCCACCTCACAGGAGATCAGTTGCATCGTATCGTAGATGGCCAGGCCGGCGCTGACACTGCCCCCGGGCGAGTTGATATAAAAGTGCACATCGCCCCGAGCGTCATCGGATTGCAGGAACAGCATCTGGGCCACGATGGAATTGGCGATTTCGTCGTTGATGGCGCTGCCGAGGAAAATGATGCGATCCTTCAGGAGGCGACTGTAGATGTCCATCGCCCGTTCTTCACGACCGCTCTTCTCAATGACGTAGGGAATCAGAGGCATCGAACTGGCCACTCCTGCGGAAGATTCACAATGACGAACGGGGCTGCAAGTTTCCCCTCTGCTGCTCAGCTGTCCTCATCCTCATCCTCGCCTCCGGGCGGTTTGGTGAGGATCTCGTCGACGACCCCATATTCCTTCGCCTCGCCGGCGGTCATGTAGTAGTCGCGGTCGGTATCTTTGGCGATTTGTTCCATTCCCTGGCCGGTGTGATGAGCGAGCAGTTTGTTGAGCACTTCGCGGGTTTTGAGGATCTCTTCCGCCTGGATCTCGATATCGGAGACCTGACCGCCGACCTGGCCATAGGGCTGGTGGATCATGACTTTCGCGTGCGGGAGGATAAACCGTTTGTCTTTGGTCCCTCCGGCCAGGAGGACGGCCCCGCCGCTGGCGGCCAGGCCGACGCAGTAGGTCGTCACATCGCAGCTGAGAATCTGCATGGTGTCGTAGATGGCCAGGGTGGAGCTGACGCTGCCGCCGGGCGAGTTGATGTAAAAGTTGATGTCCTTGCGGCGATTCTCGCTCTGCAAATACAGCATCTTCATGATCAGTTCGTTGGCATTCCCGTCATGAATCGGTCCCTGCAGGAAGATAATGCGGTTTTCCAGCAGGAGGTCGCCCAGCGTCATCCATCGTTGGCGCTGGTAATCGCGACCGGCCGCGAGGGGATCGGCCAGGGGCAGCCCGCTGGGGGGGGAAGATTCCCGGCCCGGGGGGAGGGGTGCGGCGAACGGTTTCATGGCGTATCCTCGGCGGTCATCCATCCTGGGGCTCGATCCTTGCCGGTCCTGTTGCCGGTCCCTGGTCCTGATCCCTGGTCCTGATCCGTGGTCCTGATCCTGGTCCTGTCCTTGCCTGACCCTGTGGCTGGCCTGGCCCTGTCCTCCGGCGGGCGGGGTGGTCAGCTGTGATCCTTCGGTTCGCTGAGCTGTCCGGCTTCGGCATGTTCGGCGACCGGAATCGGGGATTCCTCGCCGCCGGTCACGGCCACGTCCAAGGCTTCGACCTGGGCCTCTTCGGGTTGGAAGTCGACATCCTTGAACTTCGCCTGCTCTAAGACCAGGTCGATCACCTTTTGTTCCACGATCTGGTTCCGGAGGGCGTCCATCAACCCTTGCTTTTCAATCCGGGCTCGGGCACGGCGGGGACTTTCACCGCTCTGGGCGGCGATCAGCGCGATTTCCCGGTCGTAGTCGGCCGGTTCGGCGTCGACGGCTTCTTCTTCGGCGATCCGTTCGAGGATGAAATGTTCGCGCAGCGCGCGGGCGGTGTTTTCCTGGCTGTTTTGTCGCAGCTCGTTCACATGGGCCTGGATCATCTCGTCGGTGAACCCGCTGCGGCGCAGTTCCAGCACGGTCCGTTCCAGTTCCCGATGGCTTTGCCGCTTGAGCAAATCCGGGGGCAGCTCCCATTGGGCCGCTTCGGTCAACAGCTGGGTGATCTGCTGTCGCGCCCGCCGTTGCTGTTCGTATTGCAGCTGCCGCTGCAGCTGGTTTTTGATCGCATCCCGCAGGTCGCCTTCGCTGTCAAAGTCCCCCAGTTCCCGAAGGTATTCGGGGGTCATCTCGGGAAGTTCGAAACGCTTGACGTCCAGGACCTCGAATTTGACCGAGACTTCCTGGCCGGCGAGCTGTTCGTTGGCCGCATCGCCGCTGACCCGCATTTTCGTCTCTCGCGTTTGGCCGGCGGTGACGCCTTCCATGAGGGGGAGAAACTTTTCGATGTTTCCGTCGCGAAAGCTGAGCGTAGGTCGGAGGGCCAGGGTTTGGGCCTGGGTTTCGTGAACCTTGTGGCCGTCGTGCCAGACGCTGATCTGGCAGGTCAGGTAATCGTTTTCCTGAGCCGGCTGGGTGGAGGGGACGCGTCGGCCCTGACTGGCCAGGATGCGTTGCAGTTGTCGCTGGACATCCTCGTCGCCGAAATCTCGCGTGGGGCGTTCGACCCGCAGCCCTTTCCAAGCGGGCAGGTCGAAATCGGGCCGGACCTCCAGATCGAACTCGAAGGTCAACGGTCCCTCCTCCGGCACTTCCACCGCCTCCAGGTCGATATCCGGCTCGCTGATCGCCGCCAGCTTGTGCTCGTCGTTAATCTGAGCCAAGCAGTCCATGAGGAGGTTGCCTTTGATCTGGTCGGCCACGTCTTTGCGGTAGCGGGCTTCGACCAGTTTTCGCGGAGCTCGACCGGCGCGAAAGCCGGGGACCACCGCCGATTCCATCATTTCGCTAAAGGCTTCATCCAGATAGCGATTGACGTCGTCGCGGGCGACGGTCACCGTAATGTGTCGCTGGCAGGCGCTGGGACTGTCGATTTGCACGTCCAAATCAAGCGGCAACGCCTGTTCTGACTGCTCAAGCTCGTTTGCTAACGTTTCTTCCGTGGCCATCCTCGAACCTCCAAGGTGGCAGCCGGCCGGGCCACCTGCCACCGTGGTCAACGGGACCCCGCCGGCGGGTACCGGTGGTATCCCTGAATCGATCGTCCCCCCACCGGTGGTCCGCCGGCAGGGCTGACGGACATCGGTAACGCAGAGCGGGTGATGGGATTCGAACCCACGACAACAACGTTGGCAACGTTGTGCTCTACCAACTGAGCTACACCCGCGTCCCAGCCACCCACCGCCGGTATCGCTCGAAAACGGCCAACCGCTTGCAGACAAGTCTTGGGCAAGCCGTCCATCTCGGGCGAGAGGCGAACCGGCGGATTATAGGAGCGACCCCCCCTCGTGCAAGGTCAATCACCACTTCCCTGGAAAATTACCGCCTGGCTTGTAAAAGCGTCAAGGGGCACTCGCCGCCGCCCCCAGGCCCTTGCCCGGCGTCGACTTATTGCGGCCCCGCGGCCAGCTGCCGGTGGGGGGGCACGGGGGGCCAGCTGCAGTCCTCGCTGGCAGGCGTATCGTTGCCACCACAGGGTTTCCCCAGTATGATACAGGGTTGCGTCAAGACCTGTCGGCGGTGCCGGCGACCCTGGCACCGCGGCGAAATGGGGGGAGGGCGGGCGACCGATGGACGCCAAGCTGGTTCTGGTCCGAAAAGGTGGCAAGCGCGTCGTGGTCCGGCTGAAGAAGCTGCCCATGACGCTGGGCCGCGGCCGGGAAGCCGATCTGACCATCGCTCACCCCATGGTCAGCCGCCTGCACTGCGAGCTGTACGAGGCCGATGGCCAATTGTGCGTCCGCGACCTGGAATCGCTGAACGGGACCTTCGTCGGGGACGTGCAGATCGACGAAGCCTTGTTGGAATCGGGCGACGAGCTGACCGTGGGCAACGCCAAATTCCAGGTCGTCATCGACCAGCAGGCGGAGGCGGGCGAGGAAAGCGAGGCCGTGACGGTCACCACGGGTGAGGAGACGAGCGACGAGGAGGACTCGGTGATCGAGGCGGCGGACTTCGAAGAGTTGGCCGGCGCCGAATTCGAGCAAATTGAGGAACAAGCCAGCGAGCCGTTTGAGGCGGAGGACGTGGAGGAGCTGGCCGAGGGGGAGGAAGAAGAAGAGGAAGAAGAGGTCGCAGGGGTCGAGGAGGAGGCTGCCGCCGAGGGGGAGGAGGAGCCCGAGGAGGAGGAATCCGAGGAGGAAGAGCCCGAGGAAGAGGAGTCCGAGGAAGAGGAGCCCGCAGAGGAAGAGGCCTTCAATCCGTTTGCCCCGAGCGCTCCCGACGAGGAGGAGGACGAGGAGGAGGCTCGCACCCAGGGGAAGATCGATCTGGGGATTCCCAGCGACGAGGCCGAGGATGTGGACAGCGAGGACGACGACCTGCAGGATTTCCTGGCGGGACTGAAATAAGGCCCCGCCTGGACGCTGGGCCCCCCCGCCTACCGTTCCAAAGGGACCGCATCATCGCGGGCCGCGTCCTGGGGCTGGCGCCCCAGGCCGTCGCATCCCGCCGCTTCGCAGCTGATATCTTCTGAGGGCACA